>NZ_SMKI01000286.1 GCF_004348415.1 Streptomyces hainanensis | reverse complement strand
CCCACCCGCCCTCGCGCACCGCGCGACGGGCGGCCGGTCGGATGTCGTACCCAGCGCCTAGGGTCGGGGCATGGATCACGAGCCGATGCGAAGAGTCGCCGAGTTCCGCGAGGTGTTCGACGGCGCGGCCGGCGCCGAACGCCCCGAACTGGCGGAACACCGCCGGACGTTGCTGGTCGAGGTCCACCGGTCCAACCTGAGCGAGCTCGACGCCGACGGCCGGATGCTCAAAGGCCCCGACTACCGACCGCCGCTCCTCGGCGACCTCGTCACGCGGCCGTCGACCGGTTCCTGAGGGAGGTACCCGTGCACCACCACGAACCCGCCGACTACCACTGCCCGTTCTGCCACCTGACCCCGGACCGGGAGCCCGACGTGGTCTACCGCGACGAGCGGGTCTTCGCGATGATCTGCCCCCGCTGGTGGCCACGGAACCCGGGCCACCTGCTGATCATTCCCGTCGCCCACCACGAGAACCTCTACGACCTCCCCGCAGCCGAGGGGCACGCGGTCTTCGACGCCACCCGTATGCTCGCCCGCGCCATGCGCACCGCCTACGACTGCGCGGGGGTCTCCACCCGCCAGCACAACGAGCCCGCCGGCAACCAGGACGTCTGGCACTTCCACCAGCATCTCTTCCCCCGCTACCCGGGCGACGACCTCTACCGCACGTCCCCGCAGCCCGAGTGGCTCCCGGCCGACCGCCGCCGCGCCTACGCGGAGCGGCTGCGCGCCGCGCTCGACTCCTAGGAGGAGGACGCTCCGTAGCGGGTGGCGATCGTGGCGGCGCGGTCGCGCAGGGAGGTGCGCAACCACCGCGGGGCGAGGGCCTCCGCGTCCGTGGCGAGCTGCCACAGCGCCCATTCGGCGTGTCGCGAATCCTGGAAGGTCACCTCAAGCCGCAGCCAGCCGTCCACCTCGGTCTCCTCGGCGAGGACGGCCAGCGCCGTTGCCACCAGTTCCTCGCGCCGAGCGGGGTTCAGCCGAACCAGCACCGCGACCTGGTCGCCGCCGGTACGGAACCGCGTGCCGCGTTCCCGCCAGGCCCGGTCCAGATCGACCCGGTCCGGTCGCCGCGCCGGCTCGTCGAGTTCCTCGGCGGCCCGGATGCGGGACAGCCGGTAGGTGCGGTCCGCGCCGGACCTGGTGGCCAGCAGATAGCCCTGGCCGCGCACGGTGACCAGGCCGATCGGGTCCACGGTGCGCCACTTCGGGGGCTGGTCCACCGCCGCGTAGTGGATGCGCAGCTTGTGCCCGGCGAACACCGCGCGCCGCACCTCGGTCGCTACCGCGTCGGGCAGTTCCTCGGCGACCTCGCGGCGCGAGAGGAGGTCGATCGCCGGGTCGATGAGCAGGCGCCGCGCCGCGCCGGCCGCCGTGTCCCGATGGCCTTCGGGCAGCGCGTCTACCACCTTGAGCATGGCCGAGGCGAGCGCCGAGCCGAGGCCGAAGACCTGTGCGCCACGCCGTGATCCGGCGACCAGCAGGGCGAGCGCCTCGTCGTGGTTCAGCCCGGTGAGTTCCGTCTGGAAACCCGGCAGCAACGCGAAACCGCCGTGCCTGCCGCGTTCCGCGTAGACGGGGACGCCGGCCGCGGACAGCGCGTCGATGTCACGCAGCACGGTGCGGGTGGACACCTCGAGCTCGCGGGCCAGTGTCGTCGCGGACAGCCGACCGCGCTGGCGGAGCAGCAGTACCAGCGAGACCAACCGGTCGGCGCGCATCCGAAAACCCTATCGGAATACACGACATGGGGTGTCGTACTTTCGTTGCGAGGCTCTTCGCACGACGTCCGAGGCGGGCGGCATCGCGCCGATGGGCGCGGGCACGCCCCATGAATGGAATGGAGCCGATGTGGCGATGGAACGAACGGCGGTCAACCCGGTGACGTGGTCGGCGGAGCTGGGATTCAACCAGGGGGAGATCGTCTCAGGGCACACCCGCACCCTGTACTGCTCCGGGCAGACCGCGATGGACCGCGAGGGAAAGCCCCAGCATGACGGTGACATGGCGGCCCAGTTGGCGCTGAGCGTCGACAACCTGGAGGCCGTGCTCGACGAGGCCGGCATGTCCCTGGCGAACCTGGTCCGGCTCAACGTCTACACCACCGACGTCGACCTGCTCTTCCAGCACTACGGCGTGCTCGCCTCGCGGTTGGGCGCCGCCAGGGTGGCGCCGACGACCACGATGCTCGGCGTGACGCGGCTGGCGATCCCCGGCCAGCTGGTCGAGCTGGAGGGGACCGCCGTCGCGTAACACCTGAGGGCGGTCAGCGGCCCCGGGTGCCGCCCAGCGCCGGCGCCAGCCAGCCCGGGGCCCGGCGCCGGAAGGCGTTCGGCGGCAGGGCGGCCGCCCCGTCCGGGAGGGCGCCCAGCAGGGGCGCCTGGGCCACGGACGGCAGGTCGTCGAGGTTGCAGCGGGCCGCCAGGTCCGGTGCGGCCGGCCAGCCGCCGATCAGCACGCCCGGGCAGGCCAGCCGTCTGGCGCGCAGCGCCTCCGTGGTCAGGGCCGTCGCGTTGAGGGTGCCGAGGCCGGCCGTCGTCACCACGAGGACGGGCGCGTCGAGCCGGCTCGCGGCGTCGGCGAGAGTGTTGCCGGACTCGTCGAACCACACCAGCAGACCGCCGGCGCCCTCCACCAGCACCAGGTCGTGGTCCTCGGCCAGGGCCTCGGCCGCCTTGGCCACCTCGGCAGGGCCGACCGGCGGCAGCCCGGCCCGGCGCGCGGCCGTGGCCGGCGCCAACGGGTCCGGGTAGCGGGCGAGTTCGACGCCGGTCAGCGGGCCGGCGAGCCGGGTCACCTCGGCCACGTCGCCGGGGTGACCCGCCGTCAGCCCGGTCTGGGCCGGCTTCAGCACCGCCACCGAGCGCCCGGCGGCCCGCGCGGTGGCCGCGATCGCGGCGGTGGCCACCGTCTTGCCGATCTCGGTGCCGGTGCCGCTGACGAACAGGAAGGGACCGTCCATCGGGAAACCCTCCTCAGCCCGCTCGGGCCGCCGCGCACGCGGCCCGGCAGATCAGCGCGAGGTCCGCGTCGTCGGTCACGTACGGCGGCATCGTGTAGACGAGGTCGCCGAACGGCCGCAGCCAGACGCCCTCCGACACCGCGGCCGCCGTCGCCGCGGCCATGTCCACCGGGTGGTCGAGCTGCACCACGCCGATCGCGCCGAGCACCCGGACGTCCCGCACCCCGGGGAGCTCGGCGGCCGGCGCGAGTCCGCTCACCAGCCCGGTCTCGATCCGCTTCACCTCGGCAGCCCAGTCCTGGGCCAGCAGCAGGTCGACCGAGGCGTTGGCGACGGCCGCGGCCAGCGGGTTGGCCATGAACGTCGGCCCGTGCGCCAGCACCGGGAACTCGCCGCGCGAGATGCCGTCGGCCACCCGGGAGGTGCACAGCGCGGCCGCCATCGACAGGTAGCCGCCCGTCAACGCCTTGCCCACGCACATCACGTCGGGCGCGACGCCCGCGTGGTCCGCCGCGAACAGCACCCCGCCGGTGCGGCCGAAGCCCGTGGCGATCTCGTCGAACACCAGCAGCACGCCGTGTTCGTCGCACGCCTCGCGCAACACCCGCAGATAGCCGGGGGAGTGGAACCGCATGCCGCCCGCGTTCTGCACCACGGGTTCGACGACCACCGCCGCCAACTCCGGCGCGTGGCGGGCGATCAGCTCGCGCAGCGACCGCGCGTAGGCCGGTTCAGGATCGGCGTCGAAGCCGGCCGGTGGGGCGTCCGCGAAGACCTGCCGGGGCAGCGCGCCCGACCACAGCCGGTGCATCCCGCCGTCCGGGTCGCAGACCGACATCGGGTGCCAGGTGTCGCCGTGGTAGCCGCCGCGCCAGGTGAGGAGCCGCCGCTTGGCCGGCCTGCCGACGGAACGCCAGTACTGCAGACACATCTTGATGGCCACCTCGACCGACACCGAGCCCGAGTCGGCGAGGAAGACATGCTCCAGCGGCGCCGGCGTGATCTCGACGAGCCGGGCGGCCAGCCGCACCGCCGGCTCGTGGGTCAGGCCGCCGAACATCACGTGGCTCATCCGCTCCAGCTGGTCCCGCGCGGCGGCGTTGAGCACCGGATGGTTGTACCCGTGCAGCGCCGACCACCAGGACGCCATGCCGTCCACCAACTCGCGCTTGCCGAAGGCGGGTTCGGCGAGCCGTAGCCGCACCCCGGACGCCGACTCGACCAGCAGCGGCGGCGTTCTGCCGGGCATCGGGGCGTAGGGGTGCCAGACGTGCCGCCGGTCCAGCTCCAGCAACTCCCCACTCGCGCCGGGAGCGTCGTCACGCATTGGGCGGCACCCGGGTGCCGGCGCCGCGGCGGCGGACGGCGACCAGCTCGGCCCGGTGCGGCGGCAGCGTGCTGGTGTCCGCGCCCTCCACCTCGAAGCCGGCGTCCGCGATCATGTCCAGGTCCGCCTGGCCGGCCTGGCCCTCGCTGGTGAGGTAGTCGCCGAGGAAGACGGAGTTGGCCAGGTGCAGGGCCAGCGGCTGGAGCGACCGCAGGTGGATCTCCCGACCGCCCGCGATCCGTACCTCCGCGTCGGGGTGGACGAAGCGCGTCATCGCCAGGATCCGCAGGCAGCGCTGCGGGGTGAGGTCCCACCGCTTGGCGAGCGGGGTGCCCTCGAACGGGATGAGGAAGTTGACCGGCACCGAGTCGGCGTCGAGCTCACGGAGCGCGAAGACCACGTCCACCAGGTCCTCGTCGCTCTCGCCCATGCCCGCGATCACCCCGGAACAGGCCGAGAGGCCCGCCGACTTGGCCTGCCGCACGGTCGCCACCCGGTCCTCGAACCCGTGGGTGGTGCAGATGTCGCCGTAGGTCGCCTCGGCGGAGTTCAGGTTGTGGTTGTAGGCATCGACGCCGGCCTCGCGCAGCCGGTCGGCCTGGCCGTTGGAGAGCAACCCGAGGCAGGCGCACACCTCCACGTCGGCGTGCCGCTCACGGATGGCCGCGACCATGTCGGTGAGCCGGTTCACGTCGCCGTCCGTGGGGCCCCGACCGCTGGCCACCAGGCAGACCCGCTTGGCGCCGCCCGCCACCCCGGCGCTGGCCGCCTCCGCCGCCTGATCCGGCTTCAGCCAGGTGTACTTGAGGATCCCGGCCCGGGAACCGAGCCGCTGCGAGCAGTAGGAGCAGTCCTCGGGGCAGAGACCGGACTTCACGTTCACCAGGTAGTTGAGCTTGACGCGCCGCCCGAACCACCTGCGGCGCACCCTGCCGGCCGCCGCGACGACGTCCAACAGCTCCTCGTCCGACGTGGCCAGCACGGCCAACGCCTCCTCGCGGGCGGGCAGTTCACGGCTGAGCCCCTTGGCCACCAGGCTGTCGAGCAGGTCCATGGGGACGATCCTGGCGCAGCGGCACCCCGCACGGCAAAGGAGGAAGTGCATAAAGCGTCACGGGGGACTGTGTCCACAGCCTCCTGTCTCACGGGGAGGACCCGGGTTACGTTTTATGAGTACTCAACAATCCCAGGGGGTGGCCGTGGTGCGTGACGGCTCGTCAGAACGGGTCTTCGACTGGCTCGACGCCGTCGCGGAGCGGCGCGAACGCGCCGGCCTCACCCGGCGGCTGCGCCCGCGCGCCGCCGACTCCACCGACCTGGACCTGGCCGGGAACGACTATCTCGGCCTGGCCCGCCACCCGGAGGTGGTCGAGGCGGCGGCCGAGGCGGCGCGGCGCTGGGGCGGCGGCGCCACCGGCTCCCGGCTGGTGACGGGATCGACCCAACTGCACGCCGAACTGGAGGCCGAGCTCGCGGAGTTCTGCGGCTTCGAGGCCGCCTTGGTGTTCTCCTCCGGCTACGCGGCCAACCTGGCCGCGCTGACCGCGCTCGGCGGCCGGGAGGCGCTGATCGTCTCCGACGCCGGCAACCACGCCTCGCTGATCGACGGCTGCCGGCTCTCCCGCGCCGAGATCGCCGTGGTGCCGCACGCCGAGCCGGCCGCGTTCCGCAAGGCCCTCGACGGGCGGGACGGGCGGCGCGCACTGGCCGTCTCCGACGCCGTGTTCTCGGTGGACGGCGACCTCGCCCCGCTGGGCGCGCTCGCCGAGGTGTGCCGGGCGGCCGGCGCCGCGCTGGTGGTGGACGAGGCACACGGCCTCGGCGTGCTCGGCGACGGCGGACGCGGCGCGACGGCCGCCGCCGGCCTGGCCGGGGCGCCCGACGTGGTGGCCACGGTGACGCTCTCCAAGGCCCTGGGCAGCCAGGGCGGCGCCGTGCTCGGGCCGGCCCGGGTCATCGCGCACCTGGTCAACGCGGCGCGCACCTTCGTGTTCGACACCGGGCTCGCCCCCGCCGCCGCGGGCGCCGCGCTGGCCGCCCTGCGGCTGCTGCGCCGCGAGCCGGCCCGGCCCGCCAGGGCCAGGGCGGTCGCCCGGCACCTCCACCGCGGCCTGACGGCGGCCGGGCTGCCGGCGGCGAGGCCCGACGCCGCCGTGGTCGCCGTCCGCGCCCCCTCGCCGGCGGCCGCCGTGCGATGGGCGGCCGACTGCCGCACGGCCGGCCTCGCCGTCGGCTGCTTCCGCCCGCCGTCCGTGCCGGACGGCGTCTCCCGACTCCGCCTCACCGCCCGCGCCGACCTGACCGACGCCGAACTCGCCCGAGCCCTCACGGTCATCGTGGCCGCCGCCCCCACCGGTTGACGACCCGGACCGCTGCCGGGCTCACCGCGGGCGGCGCCACGCGGCCGACCACCGGCGCATCGCGCGGACCCCCTGCCGGGCGGCGCGGACCGGCGTGGGGCGGGGCTGGCCGTTGGTCACGACCGTCGTGGCGGGCACGACGCGGCCCCGGCGGCCGAAGGCCCGCGTGCCGCGCCGGGCCTTGTCGGTACCGGAGGCCGTGGCCGGCACGCGGTGGGCCTCGGTGGCCGAACCGTCGGAGCGTTGTGCCGCCGGCGGTGGGTTGGCGGTGTCCGGATCGATGTGAAGCAGCAGCGGCCGTCGCTCGCGACCGTTGTGGCGGACACGACGCGGCCCCGGCAGGCCGGTGGCCCGCGCGGCGTGTCGGCCGTCGCCGTTTCCCGGTACCGCCGCCGGCGTGCGACGAGCTTCGCGTCGCCGTCCCTGAGGCCGGCCGCCGGGTCGCCGCCAGGGCCTCAACGGGCCAGCAGCTCCCGCAGTGCCGCGACCACCACGTCGGGCGCCTCCTCGGCCATGAAGTGACCGCAGTCCACCGTGGTGTGCCGGAGCTCCGGCGCCCAGGCCCGCCACAGCGCGGCCGCGTCGTAGCCGAGTGCCGCGCCCCAGTCCTGCTGGAGCACGCTGACCGGCATCCGCAGCACCGTGCCGGCCGCCCGGTCCGCCTGGTCGTGGGCCACGTCGACGCCCGCCGACGCGCGGTAGTCCGCCACGATCGACGGCACCGCCGACCGGCATGCCGCGAGGTAGGCGGCCCGGACGTCGGGCGGGATCGCCGCCGGGTTCCCGATCCACAGGTCGAGGAAGTGGCCAAAGAAGTCGTCGGCACTCGCCGCGATCATCCGCTCCGGCAGCCCCGGCGGCTGGGCCATCAGGTAGAGATGGAAGCCCACGGCGGCCGAGGCGCCCCGCATCACCTCCCACATGTCCAGCGTCGGCAGCACGTCGAGGCAGGCCAGGTGCGTGACCGCCGCCGGATGGTCGAGACCGGCGCGGAAGGCGACCAGCGCGCCCCGGTCGTGCCCGGCCAGCGCGAAGCGTTCGTGGCCGAGCGCCCCGGCCAGCGCGACCACGTCCGCGGCCATGGTCCGCTTCCCGTAGCCGCCCGCCACCGACTCGGCCGGCCGGTCGCTCGCCCCGTAGCCACGGAGGTCGGGACAGATCACCGTATGGTCGGCCGCCAGCTCGACGGCCACGTGCCGCCACATCAGATGGGTCTGCGGGAAGCCGTGCAGCAGCACGAGCGGCGCGCCCCGGCCGCCGACGGCCACGTTGAGCGACACGCCGTCGGTGACGGCGATCCGCCGGTACTCGAAGCCGGGGATGACAGGTGCCATGGTGCGTTCCTCAGGGAGGGGGGGATCGGTCGCCACCAGCCTCCCCGCCGCGAATGAGCGTCCGATGAGCGACCGGTGGGCGACCAGGGGTGCGCGGTACCGTGACCCGGAAGGGTGCGCCGGAGAGGAAGGCCGAGGGTGCGGGTCGACTTCGGGGTGCTCGGACCGGTCGCCGCCTGGAACGACGCCGGCGAGCCGATCACCCTGCGCGGGCCCCGGCACCGGGCCGTGCTGGCTCGGCTGGTCGTCGCCCGCCGCCGCGTCGTCCCCGTCGACCGCCTGGTGGACGACCTGTGGACCGCGCCGCCCGGCGACCCGGTGGGCGCGGTGCGGACCTTCGTCGCCGCGCTGCGCCGCGCGCTCGAACCGGACCGCCCGCCCCGCGCGCCGGCCCGGCTGCTGGTCACCGACGGACCCGGCTACGCGCTGCGCGCCGAGCCGGCCGCCGTGGACGCCTGGCGGTTCGAGGACGCCGCCTCGGCCGCCGCGACCCGCCCGCCCGACGAGGCGGCGGCGCGGCTCGTCGAGGCCCTCGGCCGGTGGCGCGGACCCGCCTACGCCGAGTTCGCCGACGAGCCCTGGGCGAGGGCGGAACGCGCCCGGCTCACCGAGCTGCGGCTCGGCGCCGTCGAACGCCTGGCGGAGGCCCGCCTCGCCCTCGGCCGGCCCGCCGAGGCCGTGCCCGACCTGGACGCACACGTCACCGAGCACCCCTGGCGCGAGCCGGCGTGGCGCCTGCTGGCCCTGGCGCTCTACCGGGCCGGACGCCAGGGCGACGCGCTCGCCGTGCTCCGCCGCGCCCGCGCGCTCCTCGTCGAGCGCCTCGGCATCGACCCGGGCCCCGAACTGCGGCGCCTGGAGACCGACATCCTCCGCCGGGCCGACCACCTCACCGCCGGCCGGGGCGGCGCGGACCGGGTCTGGGCGGAGTCGGCCGCCGCCTACGACCGCGCCGTGCCGCCCGGCGCCCGGGCCCGCCTGGAGTCGACGGTCGGCCTGCTGCGCGACCTCGCGGTGACCGGGGGCGGCGGGCTCCAGGCGGCGCGCCGGCACCGGGTGGCGGCCGTCGCGGCGGCCGAGGAACTCGGCGACCCCGAGCTGACCGCCCGGGTGGTCGGGGCCTACGACGTGCCGGCGATCTGGACCCGGGTGGACGACCCCGAGCAGGCCGCCCGGGTGGTGGCGACCGCCGAGCGCACGCTGGCCGCCCTGCCGCCGGCCGGGCACGACGCGGCCAGGTGCCGCCTGCTGGCCACCATCGCCCTGGAGACGCGCGGCGCCTCCTCGCCACGAGGCCCGGACGCCGCCCGGCGGGCGACGGAGATCGCCCGCCGGCTCCGGGACCCGGCGCTGCTCGCCTTCGCCCTCAACTCCGCGTTCATGCAGACCTTCCACCGCGCCGGGCTCGCGCCCCTGCGGGACGCCATCGGCGTCGAGCTGGTCGACCTGGCCGACCGCCACGACCTCGTCACCTACCAGGTACTCGGCCACCTCGTCCGCCTCCAGGCCGGCGCGGCCCTCGGCGACCTCGCCGCCGCCGACCGGCACGCGGCGGCCGCCGAGCGACTGGCGGCGCGCCACCAACTCCCGCTGGTCGGCGTGTTCACGGGCTGGTACGCGGTCCTGCGGCGCGCCGCGACCGGCGCTCCGACGGCGGACGTCGAGGCGGCCTACCGGGACGCGGCCGGGCTGCTCGACGGCGCCGGCATGCCGGGGCTGGAACGCGGGCTGCTCCCGCTCGCCCTGCTCTGCCTCCGGGTGGGGCGTGGGCTGCCGCCCCGCCACGACGAGCCCGCCGACTGGGGCCCCTACGAGCCGTGGGCACTACCCCACCTGCTGCTCGCCGAGGGCCGGCGGGAGGCCGCGGCCGCCGCGCTGCGACGGGCCCCCGAACCGCCGCGCGACCTGCTGTCGGAGGCGCTGTGGTGTCTGCTCGGCAGGGCGGCCCTGACCCTCGGCGACCGCGGGACGATGCGCCGCGCCCACGACCGGCTCGCCCCGGCGGCCGGTGAACTGGCCGGGGCCGGCAGCGGCCTGCTCACCCTGGGCCCGGTCGCCGGCCACCTGGCGGCCCTGGCGGAGGCGCTCCAGCGGACCGGCTGAGCGGGCCCGTTGTCAGCGCCGCCCGCCACACTCGGCACGACGGTAGGAACGAGGCGGCACGAAGGGGCGGTCACCGCCACGGCGGCACCCGTCGCCCCCACCTCCCGCCC
>NZ_SMKI01000285.1 GCF_004348415.1 Streptomyces hainanensis | reverse complement strand
GGGAGGGGGTGGGCGGGGCGCCCCCGTCCGAGGTGAGCCGGACGACGCCCAGCCGGGGGCCGAGGTGCCGCCGCATCAACAGGTAGGTCAGGCCGGTCAGCACCAGGCCGGCGGCCAGTACCAGGGCGGTGAGCAGGAGGGTGAGCCGGCCGCGGGCCGTCAGCTGCCGGGGCACGGAGTCACGTCCTGACGCGGTAGCCGGCACCGGTGACGGTGTCGATCAACGGCGGGTCGTCCAGCTTGCGGCGCAGCGTCCCGACCGTGATGCGGACGGCGTTGGTGAACGGGTCGGCGTGCTCGTCCCACACCTTCTCCAGGAGCGTCTCGGCGCTGACCACGTCGCCGCGTGCGGCCAGCAGTTCGTGGAGCACGCCGAACTCCTTGGGCGTCAGGTGCAGGGCCCGGCCGGCGCGCTCGGCCAGCCGCCTGGCCGGGTCGAGCACGACGTCCGCGGCGCGCAGCACCGGCGGCCGGGCCGGGACGCTGCGTCGCGACAACGCCCAGACGCGGGCGACGAGTTCGGAGAACGCGAACGGCTTGCTCAGGTAGTCGTCGGCGCCCAGGGTCAGGCCGGCGACCCGGTCCTCCACCGAGTCGGCGGCGGTGAGCATGAGGACACGATGCCTCCCGTCCCCGGCGAGGCGCCGGCACACCGTGTCCCCATGCACCACCGGCAGGTCCCGGTCGAGCACCACCACGTCGTACGGCGTGTGGGCGCACTTCTCGAGCGCCGACCCGCCGTCGCCGGCGAGGTCGACGGCGAAGCCCTGCTTCCGCAGGCCGGCCGCCACGTACTTCGCCAGTGGTTGTTCGTCCTCGACCAGCAGTACCCGCATGCCCGCAGTCTGCCGACGCCGGCCTATGGACCACGTATGGAGCGCCGATCGGTGGGCGGGCGGCGCGCGCCGGTAGAAGGGCGGAACGCATCGACTCCGGCCCACGTGAAGGGTGATCTCCTCATGACCACGACCCGCCGTACCGTTCTCGGCGCCCTCGGCGTCTCCGTCGCCGCCACCGGCGCGACGCTGGCCGGAACCGGGACCGCCCGGGCCGGGACCGCCCGGGCCGGGACCGCCGGGGCCACCGGGGCCGCCCGGGCCACGTCCGGCCGCGTCCCGCCGGAACTACGGCCCGGTGGCGCGCTCGACGCGTTCGTCGCGGAGGAGGCCGCGCAGGGGCGGTTCTCCGGCAGCGTGCTGCTGACGCACCGTGGGCGGCAGGTGCTGGCCCGCTCCCACGGCATGGCCGACCGGGAGAGGTCCCTGCCCAACGGCCCCGACACGCTCTACTCGTTGGCCTCCGTGACCAAGCTGTTCACCGCCGTCGCCGTGGCCCAGCTCGCGCAGCGGGGCGAGGTGGGATACCAGGCGACGGTCGGTACCTACCTGGACGGCTTCCCGGCCGAGGTCGCCGACCGGGTGACCGTCCACCACCTGCTCACCCACACCTCGGGCCTCGGCGACACCTTCCGGATGCCGGGGTTCGCCGAGGAGTCGGCCACCTGGGACAGCGTGGAGGAGGTGATGGCGGGATTCGGCAGGTACGTCAGGACGGACCGGCCGGCGTTCGCGCCGGGCGCCGGCTTCGCCTACAGCAACACCGGTTTCCACGTGCTGGGCGAGATCGTGGCGGCCGTCGCGGGCCGGCCGTACCACGACCACGTCAGGGAGCACGTCTTCCGGGCGGCCGGGATGACCGGCTCGGACTTCTACACCAGGACCCAGTGGCGCGACGACCGCCGCATCGCCCACCCGTACGCCGTCACGGAGACCGGCGGGCGGGAGGACGTCCTGGAGCAGCGGCTGTTCGTCGGCACCCCGGCCGGGGACGCCTTCGCGAACTGCGCGGGCCTCGACCGGTTCGCGCGGGCCCTGACCGGCGGGGAACTGCTCGACCCGACGTTCGTGGGGATCACGCTCGGCGGAAAGGTGCCGCCCGCCGGGCCCCAGCGCCCGCCCGGCGACGGCGACCGCCCGCGCCGGACGATGTTCCAGGCGTACGGCCCGATGGCCACGCTGGAGGCGGGCCAGTGGACGATCGGGCACAACGGCGGATCCCGGGGCATCGCGACCAGCGTGGAGGTCTTCCCCGACACCGACTGGGTCGCGGTGGTCCTCGCCAACTACGACACGCCCCAGGGCGTCATGCCGTCCGTCCCCACCAAGGCACGTGAGCTGATACTCGCCGCGGGCGCCTGAGCCGGGGCCGGCTCTCCCGGGGGCGGGTCTCCCCGGGGGACGGCTCTCCCGGGGCCGGCTAGGACGCGGTGCCGGGCGCCCGTTGGCGGCGGGGGCCCGGCGTCGGCCGGTGTCGGCCGAGGAGTTCGGCCAGGCCGCGGCGGGTGGCGGCCACCACCACCCGGTCCTGGGGGCGCAGCACATAGCCGGGGTGCAGCTCCCACAGCAGCCTGGCGGGCCCGCCGCGGTCCTCGTCGGACGAGCGGCCCGTCAGGTCGGCGTGCCGGTCGGCCGGGGCCGTGGTGTCCAGGGCGATCACCCGCCAGGCACCCGGCCGGTTGGCCTCGGCCACGGTGCGGTCCTCGAACTCCGCGTGCCCCTCGACCTCGATGGCCGCGAAGAGCAGCACCCGCCGCTCGACCGGCATCGCCCCCAGGATCTGCCGGCCCATCATCGCGCCGGCGAAGGCGGGCGCGGCGAGCGAGGAGACGCTGCGGCTGCGGGTGAGCGCGTTCGGGTGCGCGGTGCGCAGCGTGCGGTAGACGGCGGTGGCGAAGTCGTCGTCGTAGAGCCGCAGCGCCACCCGCAGGTCGGGGCGGATCGTGCGGGCGTAGAGGGCGGCCTCCAGGTTGGTGGTGTCGGAGCTGGTGAGCGCCAGCAGGGCGCCGGCGCGTTCGACCTTGGCCGCCTCGAGCACCCCCTCCTGCGTGACGTCGCCGAGCACCACAGGCACCCGCAGCCGCCGGGCCAGCGCCACGCCGCGCGCGTCCGGGTCCTCCTCCACGCAGACCACCGGGATGTCCAGTTCCTTCAGCCGGTCGAGGACGCGGGTGCCGATCTTGCCGAGGCCGAGCAGCACCACGTGTCCCGAGAGGCCGCGTGGCGGCCGGCGCAGCGCGCTGCTGCCGCGGAAGGCCCCGAGCGCCTCCAGGGCGCCGGCCACCAGGATGGGCAGCAGGGCCAACCCGACGAGCCCGGAGAGCAGTTGCAGGACCTGTCGCGACACCGGCTGCCCGATGGCCGGCTCGTTGATGGAGAACAGGTCGAGCACGATCAGGTAGGTGGCGTGCAGGGGCTCGTCGCCCGTGGTGAACAGGGCGGTGACGGCCAGCCCGAACACGGCGACCAACACGGCGAAGAGTGCCCAGCGCAGCCGGCGGGAGAAGATCTCGGCCAGCCGGGCGGCCGGCGAAACGTTTCTGGTCGGCCGGGCTCCCGAGTGGGTCACCGTCTCCAGCACCATGGTGCCGCGCCCGGTGGCGGCGGCGACGGTCTCGTCGTCGGGCAGCAGTTGCGGGGCCCGGGCCCCGCTGTTGTCGGAACCCTCGTCGCCGGCCGGGTCGTTGGTGGTGGAGGAGAGCAACGCCAGGGTGCAGAGCCCCGGGTGGGCGATCTCGCCGGGTCCCGGCGGGGTGCGCTCCACCGCCCGCAGCAGCAGCCCGTCCGTCTCCACGATCTTGCTGGTGCCGGCGATGGCGGTGGCGGCGAGCGCCGGGGCCGCGGTGTCGGCGTCGGAGAGCACGGTGGTCGCGGCGTCGGCGCCGGCGTGGTCGCCCTCCGGCAGGGTCACGGCGGCGGCCTGGTCGAGGAGGCGCGCGAGGTGGTCGCCCAGCTTGCGGTTGTAGAGCCGGATCACCAGCCGGAGCCGGGGGTTGAGGCGGCGGGCGGCGAGCGCGACCCGGATGTTGGCCTCGTCGTCCTCGTAGACCAGGGCCAGCGCGGTGGCCTGCTCGGTGCCGGCTCGGCGCAGCACCTCCTCGGTGGCCTCCGGGGCGGTCAACTCCTCGATGGGCAGCCGGATCTCGCCGCTGGTGTCGTCGAGGCGGCGGGCGAAGACGCCGCTGTCCTCGGGGTCGGCGGGCGACGCCGGGCGGGTGACGGCGGCGGTCACCCGCCGGAGCAGGGCGGCCGCCCTGGCCCGGCCGGGCGAGACGGTCGGCGCGCCGTCCGCGCCGGGGGCCGGCGGCACGACCAGGGTGACCCGCTCCCGGTAGACCTCGTGCAGCTCGGCGGCCAGCCGGGCGGCCAGCGCGTCGTCGCCGCAGACGATCATGTGCCCTGACGCGCCGTCGCGCCGGTTCTGCTGGGGAAGTGACGTCACACAGCAGTGGACTCCCTGACGCCCCGTCGGGTTCCCGCCGCGCGCCGTCTCCGCCGGTGGCGCGCGGCGCGGTGCCGGAAACGCCGTGCCACCGACCCGCCGGTCCCGGTGCTACCCGTGCGGCACGCCGACGGCGGGGCTCAGGCCCGCCACGGCCAGTCGGAAGAGCCGGTCGGCCTGGGCGGCGGGGTCGGGATGGTGCTCGGTGGCCAGGGCGATGCCGACGACCAGGGTGATCAGGTCGGCCATGGTGACGGTCGGCGCCACGGTGCCCTCCCCCGCGGCGCGGCGGAGCAGCGGGGTGCCCGCCGCCTCGATCGCCGACGCGCAACTGTTCCCATGGAGCGGGTCGGGCGCGGCGCCGTCGTGAGCGAGGGCGGCGGCCAGGCCGCGGACGGAGGCGCAGTAGGCGACGACCTCGTCCAGCCACGCCAGCAGCGCGGTCCGCGCGTCCGGGGCGTCGGCCAGGTCGTGGGCGCGGGCGCACAGGGCCTCGATCCGGCTGTGGGAGACGGCCTCCAACAGGGCGCGGCGGGTGGGGAAGTGCCGGCGCACGGTGGCCGAGCCGACGCCCGCGGTGCGGGCGATCTGTTCCAGGGAGGCGTCGGCGCCACGGTCGGCCACCTCCGCCTCGGCCACGGCGAGGATGCGCGCGTGGTTGCGACGGGCGTCGGCACGCTGCTGGGCGGGCATGGCGTCACCTCCGTGTTTGCTAAGTGGCGGGGCCCGCCATATCTTATCCAACAAGAAACGGCGGGCCCCGCCGTTTCTGTCGGAGCAGCCGATTCGAGGAGCCTCATGTCCACAGATTCCGCGCCCGTCCTGGTCACCGGCGCCACCGGCCGGCAGGGCGGGGCCACCGCCCGGTCCCTGCTCGCGGCGGGCGTCCCCGTCCGGGCACTGGTCCGCGACCCGACCACCGACCGGGCCCTGGACGTCGCCGCGCTCGGCGCCGAACTGGTCACCGGCGACCTCCACGACCGGGCGTCCGTGATCCGGGCCGCCGAGGGCGCCCGCGCCGTCTTCTCCGTGCAGATGCCGCCCTTCGCCGGAGACGGCTTCGACTTCGACGCGGAGGCGGCCCAGGGCGTCAACCTCGTCGAGGGCGCGAAGGCGGCCGGCGTGCCGCAGTTCGTGCACACCTCCGTCTCCGGAGCCGGCCGGCACACGGAGGTGCCCGGCTGGGCGGAGGGCCGCTGGGACTTCATGGCCCCCACCCTCGACACCAAGACCGCGATCCAGGACCGGGTGCGGGCGGCCGGCTTCCGACACTGGACGATCCTCAAGCCCGCCTTCTTCATGGAGAACTTCCTGCCCTCCACGGCGTACCTCTTCCCCCGCGGGATCGAGGGCGGCATCGTCACCCTGCTCAGGCCCAGCACCCGGCTCTCCCTCGTGGCGGCCGCCGACATCGGACGGGCGGCCGCCGCCGCGATCGCGGTGCCGGAACGGTTCCACGAGGTCGAACTGGAACTGGCCGGCGACCACCGCTCCATGACGGAGGTCGCCGAGACGCTCTCCCGCGCCCTCGGCGTGCGGTTGTCCGCGCCGGACATGACGGAGGCGGAGGCACGCGCCGCCGGCATGCCGGGGATGGGCGCCTCGGGCGAGTGGCTGAACGCGGCCGGCCAGCCGGCCCGTCCCGCGTACGCACGGCAGCTCGACATCCCGCTCACCACCTTCGAGGACTGGGCGCGAGAACACCTACGGCCCGCCGCCTGAGGCACGGTGCCTCGGAGCCGGAGCCGGAGCCGGAGCCGGAGCCGACCGCCACGACCCGCCGCACGCCGGGTGCCGATCGGGGCGCCGGTCCGTAAGCTGATCGACACCGTCGAGCCACGCCCAGGCGAGGGAGGACAGCCCGGTGAGGATGCTGATCAACGAGCCCGAGCGGGTCGTGGGGGACGCGCTGCGCGGGATGGCGGCCGCACACCCCGAGCTCCTGGTCGACGAGGAGCACCGGCTGATCGTGCGGCGGGACGCGCCGGTGCCGGGCAAGGTCGGCCTGGTGTCGGGCGGCGGCTCGGGGCACGAGCCGCTGCACGGCGGCTTCGTCGGCCCCGGCATGCTGGACGCCGCCTGTCCTGGCGAGGTGTTCACCTCGCCGGTGCCCGACCAGATGACCCGGGCGGCCGCGGCGGTCGACGGCGGGGCGGGCGTGCTGTTCGTCGTCAAGAACTACACGGGCGACGTCCTCAACTTCGACATGGCGGCCGAGCTCGCCGAGGACGACGGCGTCGAGGTCGCCAGGGTGCTGGTGCAGGACGACGTGGCCGTCACCGACAGCCTCTACACGGCGGGCCGGCGTGGCACCGGCGGGACGCTGTTCGTCGAGAAGCTGGCCGGCGCGGCCGCCGAGGCCGGCGCCCCGTTGGCCCGGGTGGCGGCCGTCGCCCGGCAGGCGTCCGAGGCGTCCCGCAGCTTCGGGGTGGCGCTCAGCTCGCCCACCACCCCCGCCAAGGGCGGTCCGACCTTCGACCTGCCGGCCGGCGAACTCGAACTGGGCATCGGCATCCACGGCGAGCCGGGGCGCGAGCGGCGGCCCGTCATGACGTCGGCCGAGATCGCGGACTTCACCGTGGACGCGCTGCTCGCCGACCGGATGCCCACGGGCCCCGTGCTGCTGCTGGTCAACGGCATGGGGGCCACGCCGCTGTTGGAGCTGTACGGGTTCAACGCCGAGGTGCGGCGGGTGCTCGCCGAGCGCCGGGTCGAGGTGGCGCGTACCCTCGTCGGCAATTATGTGACCTCGCTCGACATGGCGGGCTGCTCGGTGACGCTGTGCCAGGTCGACGAGGAACTGCTGCGGCTGTGGGACGCGCCGGTGAGTACGCCGGGGCTGCGCTGGGGCCGTTGAGCCGGGAACGTCGTTCGAGGGAGCGGTGGGAGGAGCACGAGTGGCACAGCGGGACGCGGAGTTCATCCGCCGTTGGCTCGAAGCGGCGGCGGAGGCCGTCGCACGGGACGCCAGCCGGCTGACCGAGCTCGACTCGGCCATCGGCGACGCCGATCACGGCAGCAACATGCGGCGCGGCTTCGCGGCGGTCGTCGCCACACTCGCCGACCAGCCGCCCACCGACCCCGGCGGCACCCTGCGGGTGGCGGGCCGCACCCTGATCTCCACGGTGGGCGGCGCGGCGGGACCGCTCTACGGCACGCTGCTGCGGAGCGCGGGCAAGGCGCTCGGGGACGACCCCGTGGTCGACGACGAGCGGCTGGCCGAGGCGCTGCGCGCCGGCGTGGACGGGGTGGCGAGTCTGGGCGGCGCGGCCGTCGGCGACAAGACGATGGTGGACGCGCTGCTGCCGGCGGTCTCCGCGCTGCCCGACTACCCGGCGGCCCGGCAGGCGGCCGAGGAGGGCGCGGCGGCCACCGTGCCGCTGCGGGCCCGCAAGGGCCGCGCGAGCTATCTGGGCGACCGCAGCACGGGGCACCTGGACCCGGGCGCCGCGTCCTCGGCCCTGCTCATCGGGGCGCTCGCCGACGCGGCGGCGGCCGGCGCGGAGGCGGGCGGCGCGGAGGCGGGCGGCGCGGAGGCGGGCGGCGCGGAGGCGGGCGATGACTGAGCGGGCACCGGTGGGAATCGTGCTGGTGTCGCACAGCGCGGAGGTCGCGGAGTCGGTGGCGCGGCTCGCGGCCGGCCTGGCCGGCGGCGGCCAGCTGGCGCCGACGGCGGCGGCCGGCGGCCGGCGGGACGGCGGCTTCGGGACGAGCTCCGAGCTGATCGCCGAGGCGGCGCGCCGGGTGGACAGGGGCGCCGGGGTCGCGGTCCTCGCGGACCTGGGGAGCGCGGTGCTGACCGTCCAGGCGATGCTCGCGGAGGGCGACGAACTGCCGCGCGACACCCGGCTGGTGGACGCGCCGTTCGTGGAGGGCGCGGTGGCCGCCCTGGTGACCGCCTCGGCCGGCGGCGACCTGGCCGCGGTGGCGGCCGCCGCCGGCGACGCGTACACCTTCCGGAAGACCTGAGCCCGGGCGGCGGAGAACCGCGCCGTCAGTCGTCGGCGGCCGGGACGGCGGCCGGCTCGAACCAGGTGGGGCCGTCGGACAGGGCCAGCTTGATCCGGGACAGCTCGTGCTCGCGCAGCGGCGGCAGGGCGTCCGGGCCGAACCAGCCGACCTCCAGGGACTCGTCGTCGTTCACCCGGGCCTCGCCGCCCAGCGCGCGGCAGCGCAGCGTGATGTCCAGGTACTGGCAGCGGTCGCCGTTGGGATACCGCACGGGGTCGCCGGTGTGCACCAGCAGGACCCGCTCCGCCGCGCAGCGCACGGCGGTCTCCTCGTACACCTCGCGGACCGCGGCCTCGGCGGGCTGCTCGCCGGGCTCGGGGATGCCGGCGATCAGCGCCCACTCGCCGTTGTCGGCGCGCCGGCCGAGCAGCACCTGCCCGTCGTCGTCCAGCACGACGGCGGTGACACCGGGGAGGAAGAGCAGCCGGTGGCCGATGTCGGCGCGGAGTTCGCGGATGAAGTCGGGAGTCGTCATGGCACGAGCCTAGGTCCCGGCGCGGTGGCCATGGTCGCGATCAGGCGCCCCTCGGGGTAGGCGAGCGCCACCTCGGGAAGCGCGGCGGGGCGGGTGCTGGCGAAGACCTCGAGGGTGCCGCCCGGGTCGGCGCCGGGCGCCGGGGTGAGCCCGGCGCGGCGCAGCGCCTGGGCGGCGACGGCGTCCGCCGAGCCGATCAGGGCGACCTCGGTGCCGGTGACGGCGGTGACGTGCCGGCGGATCCGCTCGGCGACCAGCTCGTAGTGGGTGCAGCCGAGGACCACGGTGCGGGTCTCCGGCGGGGTGAGCGCCGCGGCGGCCTTGACCGCGACCTCGACCGCCTCGTCGTCGGCGCGCTCGACGGCGTCCGCCAGGCCGTGGCACGGCACCCCGACGGCCGGGACGCCGGCGGCGTAGCGGCGCAGCAGGTCGCGCTGGTACTCGCTCTCGGTGGCGGCCCGGGTGGCCCAGACCGCGAGCGGCCGGCCGGAGGCGGCGGCCGGCTTGATCGCCGGCACCGTGCCGACCACGGGCACCGCCGGCTCCAGCTCGGCGCGCAGCTCGGGCAGCGCGCTGACCGTCGCCGTGTTGCAGGCGACGATCAGCGCGTCCGGCGGGGTGACGACGGCGGCCCGGGCGAGGGCCAGCGTCCTGGCGGTGATGTCCGCCGGGGTGCGCGGGCCCCAGGGCATGCCGTCGGGGTCGCTCGAGATCACCAGCGAGGCGTCGGGCCGCAGCCGCCGGACGGCGGCGGCTGCGGCCAGCAGGCCGATGCCCGAGTCGACCAGGGCGATGCGCACCGACGTCACTTGCGCCCCGGGGTCCACTGCATGCCGAAGCCGTACGCGTGGTCGACCGTGCGCTGCGGGCTGACGCCGCGGTCCGGCACCAGGTAGCGGGCCTCGCGGCGGACGACGAGCTCGCCGCCCTGGTTGGTGAGCTCGGCGAGCACGCAGACCGGGGACGCGACGGTGCACTCGTCGAGCGTGAAGTCGATCGGCGCGCCGCGCTCGGGGGTGAGGGTGACCGTGGCGGAGATGCCCTGGAAGCTGGCCGCGCCGGAGTAGACGGTCACGAAGATCACCACCCGGCGCAGGTTCTGCGCGTGGTCCAGGTTGATCGTCAGGTTCTCGCCGCTGGCGACGGCGCCGGTGCGGTCGTCGCCGTCCAGGTGGATGTAGGGCGGCTGGTGGAGCGAACCGAACGCGTTGCCCAGGGCCTGGACGACGCCCTTGCGGCCGTCGCTGAGCTCGAACAGGGCGCCCAGGTCGAGGTCGAGGCCGCCGCCCATGGCCTTGGTCAGCCGCTCCCGCCAACCCCCGCCGCCCTGCGGCTGCTGGCCGCCGCGCTGCTGCCAGTTGAGGTTGATCAGCATCCGGCCCGAGGTGGCGCCCTGCTTGGCGAGGGAGATCGTCGGCGACGCCTTGGTGAGGGTGATCTTGCTG
>NZ_SMKI01000284.1 GCF_004348415.1 Streptomyces hainanensis | reverse complement strand
CGGGTGGGTGGGGGAAACCCCTAGTCCAGGCCCCGTTCGATCGCGTACCGCACCAACTCCGCCCGGTTGTGCAACTGCAGCTTCGCCAACGTGTTCTGCACATGGTTCTGCACCGTCCGGTGCGAGATGACCAGCCGTTCCGCGATCTGGCGGTAGGTGAGGCCCTTGGCCACGAGCCGCAGTACCTCCGTCTCGCGGTCGGTGAGGTGCGGCACGTCGGTGTCGGTCGCCTCGGTGGAGTCGGACGCCGCGGCCAGGCGGCGGAACTCGCCGAGGACGAGGCCGGCGAGGCCGGGGGTGAAGACGGGTTCGCCGGCCGCCGTGCGGCGGACGGCGTCGACGAGTTCGGCCGCGCTGGCCGACTTCACCAGGTAGCCGGTGGCCCCGGCCTTCACCGCCTCCAGTACGTCCCGCTGTTCGCCGCTCGCCGACAGCACCAGCACCCGTACCTCACCGGCGAGTTGCCGGCAGACCTCGGCGCCCGGCAGGCCCGGCAGGTTGAGGTCGAGGACCAGGACGTCGGGGCGGGCGGCCCGCGCGCGCCGTACGGCCTGGGGGCCGTCGCCGGCGGTGGCGACCACCTCCATGCCAGCCTCGCCCAGGTCCCTGGCCACCGCGTCCAGCCACATCGGGTGGTCGTCGACCACCATCACCCTCATGGGTTCCCTCCCTCTCCCGCGCCCTTCGGCATCCGCAACTCGACCTCCGTGCCCTGGCCCGGCACGGACGCCCACGCGGCGTCGCCGCCGAGGTCGCGGAGCCGGCCCCGGATGGACTGGGCCGCGCCGAGGCGGCCCTCGGCCGCCGCGGCGGCCAGTCGGCCGGGCGGGATGCCCGGGCCGTCGTCGCGCACCGTGACGAGCACCGCGTCGGGCTCGTCCTCCAGCAGTATCCACGCGCTCGCGGCCGCGCCCGCGTGGCGGCGGACGTTGTCGAGCGCCGCCTCGACGGCCGCCGTCAGCTCGCGGGCGGCGTGCGCCGACAGTTCCACCGGGGTGCCGGGTCCGGAGAACGTGACGCGGTCGCCGCGCCCGGCGGCGCACGCCAGCAGCGCGGTCAGGTCACCGGTGGCCGGTGGGGCGGCCGGGGCCACGCCCGTGACCAGCGTCCGCAGCGCGCGTTCCTGCTCGCCGGCGAGCCGGCCGAGCTCCGCTGCCTCGCCGCCGAGCGCGGTGCCGCGCCGCTGCACCATCGCCAGCACCTGGAGCACGCCGTCGTGGATGTCCCTGGCCAGCCGCTCCCGCTCCCTGGTGGCGGCCTCGATCCGCAGCGCCCTGGCCAGCGCCCGCTCGCTGGCCCGCGCCACCTCCACCACGTAGCCGATGGCGACGGCCGCCACGCAGACCAGCACCGCGTTGTGCAGGGCCGTGCCGGAGAACCGGCCGTCCTCGGCGAGGTTGGCGGCGCCCATGCCGACCGCCGCCGCGCCGCCCCAGCGCCAGCCGCCCTTGAGGGCCACGGCCAGCACCGGGCCGGCCACCCAGATCGACGGCAGCGTGGGGCCGACGGCGGCGCGCGGGTCGGCGGCCAGGGTCAGCATCGTGCCGCCCACCGCCATCGTCAGGTCGAGCGCCAGGAAGCGGGGGGTGCAGCGTTCCGCCGAGGACACCAGGGGGGTGGTCAGCAGGGTCCAGAGCGTCAGCACGAGGAGGTAGCCGCCGCCGAGCAGGGGGCGGCCGTAGTCGTCGTGGGCGAGGAGGAACAGCACCAGCGCGTAGCAGAGCGTCAGCAGCCGGTAGCCGGTCAGGGCGCGCCACAACGGCCGCTCCACGGACATGCGCGCTACTCCCCCGCGTCCCCGGATTCCCGCGGGCCGTCGGCGTCGGCCCGCTTCGCGTCCCCGGCGTCGGCACGCTTCGCTTCCTCGGCCTCCCGCTTGGCGTCCTCGGCGTCCCGCTTGGCGGCCTCGGAGATCATCTTCTTGGCGACGGAGGCGTAGATGTCCACGTACTCCTGGCCCGAGAGCTTCATGATCGCGTACATGACCTGGTCGGTCACGGAGCGCAGGATGAAGCGGTCCTCGTCCATGCCCTCGTAGCGGCTGAAGTCGAGCGGCTCGCCGATGCGGATGCCGGGCCGCATCACCCTGGGGACGACCTTGCCCGGCGGTTGGATCTTCTCGGTGTCGATCATGGCCACGGGTATCACCGGCGCGCCCGTGGCCAGCGCTATCCGGGCCAGGCCGCCCGGCTTGCCACGGTAGAGGCGGCCGTCGGGCGAGCGGGTGCCCTCCGGGTAGATGCCGAACAGCTCGCCGCGCTCCAGCACCGAGACGCCGCTGCGGATCGCGGCCTCGCCCGCGGCGCGCCCGCCGGAGCGGTCCACGGGCAGCTGGCCCACGCCCCTGAAGAAAGCCGCCGTGAGCCGGCCCTTGACGCCGGGCGAGGTGAAGTACTCCGCCTTCGCGATGAAGGTGACCTTGCGGTCGAGCACGGCCGGTAGGAAAAAGGAGTCGGAGAACGACAGATGGTTGCTCGCGAGGATCGCGGGCCCCTCCGTCGGCACGTGTTCGAGCCCCTCCACCCAGGGGCGGAAGACCACCTTGAGCCCGGCCCCCACGGACATCTTCATCGCCCCGTACAGCACCCCGTCAACCTCCTGTGTTCTATGACCCGACCTTACTGGGGAATAGGGTTACTGGCGCCCTACGCCCACGATCGGAGCGAGCAGACGATGCGCCTTCTTCCCGGGGCCGAGCCCTTCACCCACGACGGCTCGTCGACCGGGGTGCTGCTGTGCCACGGATTCACCGGCACCCCGCACTCGCTGCGCCCCTGGGCCGAGTATCTGGCGGACCGCGGTCTCACGGTCTCACTGCCGCTGCTCCCCGGGCACGGCACCCGGTGGCAGGACTTGCAGCGCACCGGCTGGGAGGACTGGTACGCGACCGTCGACCGCGAACTGCGGGAGCTGCGCCGCCGCTGTGCCACGGTGTTCGTCTGCGGGCTCTCGATGGGCGGGGCGCTGGCGCTGCGGCTGGCGGCCCGGCACGGCACGGGCGTCGCCGGCGTCGCCGTGGTCAATCCCGGGGTCACGTTCCCCTCGCCCGCGGGCTTCCTGCTGCCGGTGTTGCGCCATCTGGTGCCCAGCACGAAGGGGATCGTCTCGGACATAGCGAAGAAGGGGGTCGCCGAGTCCGGCTACGACCGGGTGCCGCTGCACGCCGCCCACTCGCTGCGCCGGTTCCAGGCCCTGGTGCGGGCCGAACTGCCCCGGGTCACACAGCCGTTGCTGTTGATGCGCAGCGCCCGGGACCATGTGCTGGCGCCGGGGGACGCGGACCTCGTCCGCTCCCGGGTGTCCTCCACGGACGTGACCGAACTGCTGCTCCCGGCCAGCTTTCACGTGGCCACCCTGGATCACGACGCGGAGCGTATCTTTCAAGAGACGGACGCCTTCATCACCCGGCTTGCACCGGCTCGCGACAAGGAAGACTCTCCGTGACGGAACGTGACCAGGAGCGCGGCGACGGCCGCGACCCGATCGACGAGGAAGCCGCCTGGGCCGAGATCGTCGCCGGCTACGGCGAGGAGCCGGTCGACCCGCCGGGCGTCTGGCCGAAGGCGGGCGAGGTCGACCTGACGGACACGGTCGACCGGGTGCCGGTGGCCGAGCCGGCTGACGGCCCCGAGGCCGGGCCCGCGAGCGCCGGCCCCGCGTCGGGACCGCTGACCGGCCCGCGGGACTGGGAGGCCGCGGAGGACGAGGAAGAGGACCACTTCGTGCCGCCGGAGCCGCCGCCGCTGCCGGAGACGGACCTGACCACCAAGCTGGCGTGGATCGCGGTGCTCGGCGGCCCGCTGCTGCTGATCGTCGCCGTGCTGCTCCAGCAGCGGATGAGCTGGTGGATCGTCACCCTGGGGGTGGGCGGCTTCCTTGGCGGCTTCGCCACGCTGATCACCCGGCTGCGGGACGGTCGGGACGACGACTTCACGGACCCGGGCAGCGGCGCCGTCGTCTGACGCCGCCCTCCCGGGGGTCCGGCTCAGATCGCGAGCCTGGCCAGCACCGGCAGGTGGTCGGTGGCCGCGCGCAGGTCGGCCGGGTCCGGCCCGGCGGGGACGCCGCAACCGAGCACCGTGACCGGCCGGGTGCACAGCACGGCGTCGATCCGGCGGGCGGGGGCGTCCGCCGGGGAGGTCAACTCGCCGCCGTCGGGGGCGACTTCCCAGGCGTCCCGGAGGCCGCGCGAGGTGAGGAGCCGGAACGCGGCGCCACCCGGGTCCTCGTTGAGGTCGCCGGCCAACACCGCGGCCGGCGCGCCGAGCGCGGCCAGCCGGTCGGCGACCAGCGGCGCGTGGCGGCGGCGCTCGGCGGCCCGCAGGCTCAGGTGACAGCTGACGACGGCGAGCCGGCCGCCGCCGGCGAATCGCAGCACGGCGGTGGCGAGGCCCCGGCGGTGCAGCCCGGGGGTGTGGGGCAGGGTGAGGTCGCCGGCGGACTCGACCAGCGCCCGCGGCGCGGCCATGATCATCGGGCCGGTGGCCGCGGCGCCGCCGCTCACCACGAAGAGGCCGGTGGCCCGCCCCAGGCGGACCACCCTGCGGCGCCAGCCCAGGAAGCGCGGGGCCTCCTGGACACACACCACGTCGGGGGCGCAGGCCCGGATCACCCGGGCCAGCGCCGCCGTGTCGTCCCGCATGGAGCGGATGTTGTAGCTGAGGAGCCGCACCTCGGTCGGCATGCGGGCGGGCGGGCTCAGCCCTGACGGGCCAGGTCGGCCGCGCCCACCAGGCCGGCCCGGTTGCCCAGTTGGGCGGCGAGCACCTGGGCGTGCGGCCGGTAGCGGGCGCCGACCAGCCAGCGGCGGAAGGACTTGCGGACGGGGTCGAGCACCAGGTCGCCCTCGTCGGAGACGCCGCCGCCGACGATGAAGGCCGAGGGGTCGAAGAGCGAGGCCAGGTCGGCGAGGCCGGCGCCGGCCCAACGGGCCAGCTCGCGGAAGGAGTCGACGGCCACCTTGTCGCCGCGCCTGGCGGCCGCGCTGACGTGCTTGCCCTGGATGCCCTCGGCGGTGCCGTCGCCCAGGCCGAGCAGCACCTCGGCCGCCTCGGGGGTGGCGGTGGCGCGCTGCCGCGCGTAGCGGACCAGGGCGCGCCCCGAGGCGTACTGCTCCCAGCAGCCCTGGCTGCCGCAGCCGCACAGCAGCCCGTCGGGCACCACCCGGACGTGGCCGAACTCGCCGGCGACGCCGAAGCGGCCGCGGTAGAGCCGGCCGCCCATGATGATGCCGCCGCCGATGCCGGTGCCCAGGGTCACGCAGATGACGTCGTCGTGGCCGGCGCCGGCGCCGAACCGGTACTCGCCCCAGGCGGCCGCGTTGGCGTCGTTCTCCACGACCACCGGCATGCCGACCCGCTGCTCGACCTTGTCCTTCAACGCCTCACGGCGCCAGTCGATGTTGGGCGCGAACAGCACGGTGGCGCGCTTGTCGTCGACGTAGCCGGCGGCCCCGATGCCCACCGCCTCGGCGGCCGAGTCGCTGCCCACGGTCCTGACGGCGTGGGCGATCGCCTCCACGACACCCTCGGGGGTGGGTGGGGTCGGCACCTGGCACGTGTCGAGGATCGTGCCGTCTTCGTCCACCACGCCGGCCGCGATCTTCGTCCCGCCGATGTCGACGCCGATGGTCAGTCCCACTGAATCTCCTAGCGCGGGGGAGCACCGGCCCGGGCCGGTGGGGGAATCGCTTCCCTGATCTTCGACATGTTACTTGCGCCCCGGAAGGGGTCGGTTCGGGCTGGACCGCGACCTTCGGGTTGGAAGCCCCCCTCCCTGGGGCGGGGGGAGCGGAGTCACATGTCCCTGATCCCTCAGGTGATGTCAGTGGAGCCCCGCTCGCACAACACGGTACCCGAGCGGGGCCCGACAAACCCCCCCACGTCAGTCCAGGTCGATGCGTTGCGAAGGGCCACCGGGCGCCGGATCGTCCGGCTCGGTGGACGCCGCGGGCGTCGGGGGTTCCGACGCGTCGGCGGACTCGGTGGACTGGTCAGGAGCGGGCGGCTCGGGCGGCTCGGGGTGCTCGGCGCTCCGGGTCCAGCGCTGCTCCTGGGAGAGCACCGCCGACCGGTAGGCGGCCAGCAACTCCTGGCCGGCGTTGGCCAGGTGCTGGATCGCCTCGGCGTTCCGCTCCAGGACCGGCTCCACCGCGGCCCTGGCCTGCGCGGCCAACCCGGCGCCTGCCAGGCCGCCGAGGCCGAACCGGCCGAGCTGGTCGGTGAGGGCCGCGGCGAGCTTGCGCAGCTCCTCCGCCGCGTCGCCGGGCGGCGGCGTCCCGCCGTGGTCGCGGCGCCGACGCTCCCGCTCGGCGGCCAGGTCCTCGGCGCAGGCGCTGGCCCAGGCGTCGTCGTCCACGGGCCGCGGCCCCCGCGCCCCCTGCTCGTTCCCGTCGTGCCGGCTCTCCCGGCCCTCGGGGTGGTCCCGACCTTCCCGGTCGGCGTCGTCGCTCATCGCGGCCTCCGATGCGTGTGCCGTCGCCTCGACGGTACCCCGGGTCAGCCCGGCCGCGGGATCCCGGTCAGCGCCCGGTCCGGCCAGCGGTCCGGGTCTGGGGCGAAGCGGACGGCCAGCTCGGACGCGTCGGTGAACGCGGCGCCGGCCACCGTGCACCGGCGCAGCGCGGCCGGCAGTGCCAGGGCCCGGCGGAACGGGCCCGTGGTGACGAGGAGTTCGTCGCCGCGGCGGACCAGGCCGAGGTCGTCGCGGGCGGCCCCGGGCAGCGGCAGGCGCCAGACCAGCAGCCCCTCGGCGGCCAGCCGGTCCTCGACCACCGACTCGGCGGGCCCGGCGTCCCCCGGCTCGCCGACGGGCGGCAGCGGCAGCCCGGCCAGGTCGGCGGGGCGCACCGGGCGGCCCAGGTGGGGCACGTGGTGGTGCGTGGCGAGGCCGGTCGCGGCACCGAACTCGACGAGCTGCTCCCGCTGTTGGCCGGCCAGGGTGGCGAGCAGCTGGGCCGCGGAGCCGGTCGGGAGCAGCCGGTTGGCGATCAGCGCCTCGACGCCGAGGCCGTGCAGGGCGAGGCCGGCGCGGGCGGCACGCGCCTGCGCGGCGGACCGCTCGGTGGGGTCGAGGACGAGCCGGACGGCGGCACCCGGGCCCTCGAAGAGCCGCTGGAGGGCCGCGAGCTCCGCGTCCCAGCGGTCGGCGGTCTCGTAGAGGCTCTGGGTGGGCAGTGGCACGCCGAGCAGCTGGGCGACCAGCGGGCGCAGGGCGCGCGCCGTCTGCCGCTCGGGCGGCAGCAGCCGGCGCAGGTAGCGGCGGAGCTGGGCGGGCAGGGCCAGCGCGCGGATCGCGTCGGTCACCGGCGGCAGGTCGACCACGACCAGCGCCCAGCGCCCGGCGTCGTGGGCGGTGCGCAGCGCGTGCAGCAGGGCCAGCGGGGCGGTGCCCGGCAGCTCGGTCAGCTCGTCGTCGTCCAGCACGCCGGCGCCCAGCGCGTCCAGGGCCGGGCGGACGTGGCGCTGGGCGGCGAGCACGCCGGCGCGGAACCGGGAGCCCGAGTCGATCCGGGCGACGGACAGGCCGTCGGCCGGTCGGGCGGGTTCCTCGGGCCAGGCGGGCGGGGCGGTGCCGAGCAGCGCGGCCAGCCGGCCGGCGGGCTCGTGGCTGAGCAGCAGGGTGGGCTCGCCGGCGCGGGCGGCGGCCAGCGCGGTGGCGGCGGCGACCGTGCTGACGCCGTCCCCGCCGGGGCCCGTCACCAACAGGGTGCGGGCGCCCGGCCCCTCCGAGGTCACTCCGGGACGCTCTCGACGCGCTTCTTCAGCCCGGCGAGCGCCCGGTCGATGATGACCTTCTCGGCCTTGCGCTTGATGCTGCCCAGCATCGGGATCTTGACGTCGACGGTGAGCTGGTAGGTCACCTCGCTGTGCTTGCCGCCGGCCACCGGGACCACCCGGTAGGAGCCGTCGAGGGCGCGCAGCATCCGGGACTTCACCAGCGACCAGCGCACCTCCCGCTCGTCCGGGTACTCGTACGCGAGGGTGTGCTCGTCCTTGATGGCCCCGGCGTCGAGCAGCAACCTGACCTGCTCCGCGCGGCCGTCCTCGCCGCTGGCCAGGATCTCGGCCTCCTTGACCTCGCCCGTCCACTCCGGGTACCGGCCGAAGTCGGCGATCACCGCCATGACCTCGGCCGGGGTGGCTTCGATGGTGATGCTCGACCTGGTGTGCTCGGCCATGGCCATGGCTCCTTGCCAATCTCCCGCTGCCTTCTGGGGAAGGCTATCGCGCGCCGTCGCGGGCTCGGGACGCGAGGCGCCCGACGCCACGCGGAGTACCCTGCGCCAGGGGCACCCCAAAGCGTCAGATATCCGGCTTCCCCGGTGAACCAGGGCGCGGTCCACGACAACGAGGAGCGTCAGTGCGCGAGTTCGGTCTTCCGGCCCGTTACGAGGTGTCCGCCGACAGTGGTCTCGCCGATGTGCCGCGGGTCAACGCCGAGCGTTCGCCCGACCTCCCGGTCCTCGCGCGGCGGCGGCCGGACGGCGGCTGGGACGACGTCACGGCGGCCGCCTTCCTCGCCGAGGTCCGGGCCGTGGCCAAGGGCCTGCTGGCCTCGGGTGTCGCTCCCGGCGACCGGATCGGGCTGCTCTCCCGTACCCGCTACGAGTGGACCCTGCTCGACTTCGCGATCTGGACGGCCGGCGCGGTCCCGGTCCCGGTCTACGAGACGAGCTCGCCCGAACAGATCGCCTGGAACCTGTCCGACTCGGGCGCGGTCGCGGTGGTCGTCGAGGACGGGCGGCACCTCCCCGTCGTGGCGTCCCTGCGCGACCGGCTGCCCGAGCTGCGCACCGTGTGGTGCCTCGACCCGGACGGCGGGGAGCCGGGCGCGATCGCCCGGCTGACGGAGGCCGGGTCCGAGGTCGCGGACGCCGACCTCGCGGCGGCGACGGCCGGCGTCACCCCCGACTCGGTGGCCACCATCGTCTACACCTCGGGCACCACCGGGCGGCCCAAGGGCTGTGTGTTGACGCACCGGGCGTTCCTCACCGTCTGCGGCAACACCGTCGCCGAACTGGGGCCGCTGGTCCGGGACCCGAACGCCTCCCTGCTGCTCTTCCTGCCGCTGGCCCACGTCCTCGCGCGGATGGTGGAGGTGGCCGCCCTCATGGCCCCCCTCAAGCTGGCACACGTGCCGGACGTGGCCACCCTCACCGACGACCTCGCCTCGTACCGGCCGACCCTCATGCTGGGCGTCCCCCGGGTCTTCGAGAAGGTCTACAACGCGGCACGGGCCAAGGCGGACGAGGAGGGCAGGGGCCCGATCTTCGAACGGGCCGCCCGCACCGCCGAGGCGTACAGCCGGGCACTCGACACCCCGGCGGGCCCCGGGCTGGCGCTACGGCTGCGGCACCGGCTGTTCGACGTCCTGGTCTACCGGCGGCTACGCGCCGCGCTCGGCGGCCGCGCCACCCACGCCATCAGCGGCGGCGCGCCGCTCGGCGCGCGCCTCGGGCACTTCTTCCGCGGCGTCGGCTTCACGGTGCTCGAGGGCTACGGCCTCACCGAGACCTGCGCCCCCACCGCGTTCAACCCCGCCGAGGCGCCCCGCATCGGCACGGTGGGCCATCCGGTGCCGGGCACCAGGATGCGCATCGCGGACGACGGCGAGATCCTGGTCCGCGGCGACCACGTCTTCCACGGCTACTGGAACAACGAGCCCGCCACCAGCGAGGTGATGTCGGACGGCTGGCTCCACACCGGCGACCTCGGCGCGCTCGACGACGAGGGCTATCTGACGGTCACCGGCCGCAAGCGGGAGATCCTGGTGACGGCGGGCGGCAAGAACGTCGCCCCGGCCGTCATCGAGGACCGGGTCCGGGCCCACGCCCTGATCGCCGAGTGCCTGGTGGTCGGCGACGGCCGCCCCTACGTGGCGGCGCTGATCACCCTCGACGAGGTGTTCCTCCCCCGCTGGGCGGCGGAACACGGCCTCGCCGACCTCGACCACGACGCGCTGCTCCGGCACCCGGAGCTGCTGGCCGCCGTCCAGGCGGCCGTCGACGACGGCAACGCGGCGGTCTCCCGCGCCGAGTCCATCCGCCGCTTCCGCCTGCTCCCCGACCAGTTCACGGAGTCCGGCGGCCACCTGACGCCGTCGATGAAGCTGCGGCGGCATGTGGTGACGAAGGACTTCGCGGCGGAGATCGACGCGCTGTACGGGGGCGCGGCCTAGCCGCGGGTCACGGCGGTGGGCCTCCCCCACCCCCCGCCCCTCTGTTC
>NZ_SMKI01000283.1 GCF_004348415.1 Streptomyces hainanensis | reverse complement strand
GCCCTGCCCTCCCCCAACCTCGACGACCGCCGCTTCCAGCAGTTCGTGGACGACGCCAAGCGCTACATCCAGCAGCGCGCCCCCGAGTGGACCGACCACAACGTCTCCGACCCGGGAGTGACGCTGGTCGAGGCCGTCGCCCACCTGGCCGACCAGATCGTGTACCGGCTCAACCGCGTGCCGGAGAAGAACCACCTGGCCTTCCTCGACCTCGTCGGCATCACCCGCTTCCCGCCCACCGCCGCCCGCGCGGACGTCACCTACTGGCTGTCGGCGCCGCAGGAGGAGCCGATCGTGGTACCGGCCGGCGCCGAGGTCGCCACCGTGCGGACGGAGAGCGAGGAGGCCGTCGTCTTCGCCGCCGAGCGGGACCTGACCGTCGTGCCCTGCGCCCTGCGGCACATCGCGGTGCGCAACAGCGGCCAACAGGTCACCGACCGGACCACCGACCTCGCCGAGGGCCGGGACGTGCTGTGCTTCGCCGAGGCCCCGGCCGTCGGCGACTGCGCACTGTTCGGACTCACGGCGGCGGTGCCGGACTGCGCGGTGGCGCTGGAGTTGGACAGCCACGTCGACGGCGTCGGCGTGGACCCGCGGCAGCCGCCCCTCACCTGGGAGGCGTGGACCGGGAACGGCTGGCAGGAGTGCGAGGTCGACCGGGACGAGACGGGCGGGCTCAACCGGCCGGGAGCCATCGTGCTGCACGTCCCCGGCGGGCACGCGCTGTCGCGGAGTGGCGGCCGGCAGGCCGGATGGCTGCGCTGCCGGGTCACCGAACCCCTGCCGGGCCAGCCGTTCTACACCACCTCGCCGACCGTGCGCGCCGCCGAGGCGTTCACGATCGGCGGCACGGCCCCGGTCGTCCACGCCGAGACCGTCCGCGACGAGGCGCTCGGCGAGTCCACCGGCCTGCCGGGGCAACGGCTGCGCCTCGCGCACGCGCCCGTCGTCGGAGACGACCCGCCGCTGCTGCTCCAGACCGCCGAGGACGACGGGTGGGTCGACTGGCACGTCGCCCCGCACTTCGCCACCTCAGGGCCGCGCGACCGGCACGTCACACTGGACGCGACGACCGGCGAGATCGCCTTCGGCCCGGCGGTCCGCGAACCCGACGGCACACTGCGGCAGTACGGGATGGTCCCACCCAAGGGCGCGGCCGTCCGCGCCCGCCGCTACCGCACGGGCGGCGGGCGCGCCGGCAACGTGGCGCGCGGCGCCGTGCGGGTGCTGCGCACCTCCATCCCGTACGTCTCCGAGGTCGTCAACCGGGAGGCGGCGCGCGGCGGCGTCGACGGCGAGACAGTCGCGGAGGCCAAGACGCGGGCGCCGATCACACTGCGCGCCCAGGAGCGAGCCGTGACGCTACGCGACTACGAGGAGTTGACGCGGCGCGCCGCGCCCGAGACGGCCCGCATCACGTGCCTGGAGGGGGAGGAGAACGAGTACGGGGCCCACGCCGTACGGGTGTTGGTGGTGCCGCAGGCGGTCCCTGACCCGGACGGGCGGCTGCGCTTCGAGCAACTCGTGCCGGGCGACGCGCTGCTGGACCGCGTGACCCGCCACCTGGACGAGCGGCGTCCGATCGGGACGCGTCTCGCGGTGGGGCCGCCGTACTACCAGGGCGTCACGGTGGTCGCGTCCGTGCACGCGTTCCGCGGCGTCGACGCCGACCGGGTACGCGAGCAGGCCCACGACGCGCTCTACCGCCACCTCGATCCGCTGACCGGTGGGGCCGAGGGAGCGGGGTGGCCGTTCGGACGCCCCGTGCAGGCGGGCGAGGTCTTCGCGGTGCTCCAGCGCGTGCCGGGGGTGGAGCTGGTGGACGAGGTGCTGCTGCACCCGGCCGACCCGCTGACCGGCAAACGCGGCGACGCGACGAACCGCATCAACCTCGCACCCTCGGCACTGGTGTTCTCCTACGACCACCGGGTGCGGGTCATCGGAGACGCGTCGTGAGGGGCTCCGTCGACGGCCTGGCGTCGTCCGCGCCGATCGGCCAGGCCCTGCCGGCCGTGTTCGCCGACGACGACCTGATGCGGCGTTTCGTCGGCGGCCTCGACGACGTGCTGGCGCCGATCCTGAACGTACTCGACTGCCTGGACGCGTACTTCGGGCCCGACCTCGCGCCGCTGGACTTCGTGCGGTGGCTCGGCACCTGGGTCGGCGCCGAGACCGACGGCACGGAGCCGGAGGCCCGGCTGCGCGCGGCCGTCGCCGCCGCCGCGTACCTGCACCGGATACGCGGCACCCGACGCGGCCTGGCGGAGGCGGTGCGGCTGGCGTTCGGCGTGGAGCCGGAGATCAGCGAGAGCGGCGGCGCGGCCTGGAGCGCCGGCCCGTTCGGGCCCATGCCGGGCCAGCCCAGGCCGCGACTCCACGTCCACCTGCGGCTCACCGAGCCGACGCCGGCGGACGAGCACCGCCTCGACGCCCTCGTGGCCGCCGCCCGCCCCGCCCACCTGCCGTACACGGTCCAGGTGACCGCCCTCGAAAGGACTCCGGAGAGATGACCACCAGGAACTGCCCCGAGTGCGGCACCCCGGCGGAACCGGGCCAGGCGTTCTGCGAGGCGTGCGGGGCCGTACTCGGCTGGTCGGACTCGCCGGCGCGGGCCGGGGCCGTGGCATCGGACGCCGCGAGCGCGTCCGGCGGGAACCGGGCCGTCACGCGGGAGGGCCCCGGCGCGGCCGGAACCGCGCCACCCGCCGCACCCGTCGCGCCGGCCACCCCCACGCCCGGGGACCCGCTGGCGGACGAGACGGAGACCGCCCCGCAGGCGCGCGTCACCACCCCGGACGACGCGATGTCCGACCGGGCGCGCCAGCTCCTCGTCCCCGTCGCCGACCCGGCGGGCGCGGCCGACCCGCCGGCCGCCAGCCCCGTCCTGCCGGGCCGCCCCGACGCCGTGCGCCCCCAGGTGCGGTCGGTTGACCAGGAGCCCGGCGTCCACGGCGGCCTGCCCTGCCCCTGGTGCGGCACCGCCAACCGCCCCGACCGGCACTACTGCGCCCGCTGCGCCATGCCGATGACCGGGGACGAGGACGCCCGGGGCGTTCGCCGCCCCTGGTGGCGGCGGCTGCTGGACGGCCGCGACCGCGAGGCGCCGTGGGCCGGCGAGCGCCCGAGGCTGCGCCGCGGCTTCGAGCACATCCTCAGGTGGCTGGTCGCGGCGCTGGTTCTGACGCTGCTGGTCATCCTCGCCGTGCGGATCCCCGACGGTGTCCGGGCGACCCGCGACCACTTCGCCAGGCGCGGCCCCGTCGAGCCGGCCCGCTTCGACGCGCTCCACTCGTACGAGGACCACCCCGCCGACTTGGCGTTCGACAAGCTCAACGACACCTGGTGGGGCCCGGGCGTCTCGCAGTCCGGCGAGGGCGAGTGGATCGAGGCCAGCTTCGCCGAGCCCACCAGGCTGCTCGACGTGATCATCACGCCAGGCGTCTCCACACGCACCGACCAGCTCCGCGAATCGGCGCTGCCGCACCGCGTCGAGGCGCGGATCACGACGGAGGACGGCAGCACGACGACGCGGGAACTCACCCTCGACCAGGGCCTCGGCCCGCAGCGCCGGCAGTTCCGGGCCGAGGGCGTGACCAGCGTGCGCTTCACCATCCTGTCGTCGTACGGGGCGAGCGCGGATCGTCAGGTGGCCATCGCCGAGATCGAGTTCTTCGGCCCGTCGTCCGGCAACCGCCTGTGACGGGCGCCGGCCGGGATGGCCGCTCGCCGTGGGGCCGCAACCGAGCGGAACGGAATCGTCGAGTACGTCATCTACCAGGTCAGCAACGGTCGATTCGCGCAGATGACGAACCCGCACGATTCGGCCGGGTTGCGGCGACAGTTGACCGCCTGACAGCAGGAGGTCTTCGGGCGGCTTCCAGGAAACCGACGGTTGTGGAGCGGCACGGGCAACAGCGACAGGACGGTGGTGGTCCTGGGTGCCACGGGGCGGCAGGGCGGGGCGGTCGCCGCGACGCTACGGGCGGACGGCCGGGCGGTTCGCGCGGTCGTGCGTGATCCCTCCGGCCAGCGGGCCCAGGCGCTGTCAGCCTAAGGCGTCGAGCCCGTCCGCGGAGCCGGGGCGATGCCCTCGGATCGGACCCAGCCGATCACCGGCCCACTCGCATGCGGCCCCGGGTCGACCCGCCCCCTCGCCGGTCAGCTCTTCATGAATGCCGTAGGACCAGGCCGGCGGGGGGCCGGCTCAGGCGGTCTCGGGCGTCGCGTCGAGGCGGTCGGTTCGATCGCGGAGTCCGAGCCGGTAGCGGTTGAGGAGCAGTGTCGCCGTGACAGCGAGGCCGACCAGCAGGCCAAGCCAGATGCCAGTGAGTCCGAGTGCGGTGCCGTAGGCGAGCAGGAAGACGGTCGGCAGACCGATCAGCCAGTAGCCGACCAGGGTGAACCGCAGGCCGCTCCTGGTGTCGTCCAGGCCGCGCAGCAGGCCGATCCCGATGTTCTGGCAACAGTCGAAGAGTTGGAGGACGGCGGCGACGAGCAGCAGGTCCCGCGCGATGGCGAACGCCTCTTCCCCGCCCGCCTCTCCGGCACCCGTGTCAAGGAAGGGCAGGAGCACGAGCGTGGGTGCGGCCACGTATGCCGCCGCCACCAGGCCGGTCACCAGGGCGGCCGTGGCCAGGGCCGCATCCCGGACCCGGGCGGCGCCGTGTGGCCGGCCCAGCGCGATCTCGCGGCTGACGTGGATGGAGGAGGCGTGTGAGAGTCCCACCGCGATCTGGAAGACGATGTAGACGAGTTGGTTGACGGCGGTGTGGGCAGCCAGTGCAGAGCTGCCGAAGGAACCGGCGATCAGGGCGGTGACGGAGAAGAACCCGGCCTCGGAACCGTAGGTCACCGCGACGGGGACGCCCAGGCCGCACAGCCGGCGGAGGGTGCTCCGATCCGCGCGGAGCAGGTCGAGGGCGAGCAGAGGGGCCAGTTCGGGATCGCGTCGGGCGGATCCGAAGAGGGCCGCGGCGGTGAGCAGATGGACCAGGGTGGTGGCGAGTCCCACGCCGGCGAGTCCGAGGGCCGGCATGGGGCCGGGACCATGGATGAGAAGCACGTTGAGTGCGGCGTTCACAGCGATGGACGCCAGGGTGATCCGCAGCAGGGCCTGGGGGCGTCGCATGCCGACGGTGAACTGCCGGACCGTCTGGAACCACAGGGCGGGAACGAGGCCCGGGGCCAGCGTGATCAGCATCCGCCGGGTGTCGGCCACCACCTCGACGTCCTGGCCCAGGTGGCCGAGGAGTTGACCGATGAGCAGCATGAGGCCGGCGCCCCCCAGCCCGGCGGCGGTGGCCAGGGCCAGGCTGGCACGGACGATCCGCCGGACCTCGGCGGCGCCGCGGTCGTCGTTCTCCCGGCCTTCGGCGCTGGCGACCGCCGCGGCTATCTGGTTGCCCGCGGCGGTGATCAACCCGACGCCCATCGTCCGCACCTGGTTGAAGACCACCAGGGCGAGCCCGCCGGCGGCCAGTTCGCCGGCGCCGAGCATGCCGAGCATCACGGTGTCGGTGGTACTCAGCGCGACCTGGGCGAGTTGGGTGAGGGCGAGGGGGACGGCGAGGGTGGCCAGGGATCTGCCGTCTGCCAGCAGCCGGTTGAGTCGAGGCACGGGCGGGGTCGTCACACGCCCCACTGAACCATGGGTATCCACCTGTCAGGCATCTCTGCTTAGGATAGGCAAGCCTTACCAGTTGATGATCGTGGTGTGACCGTGCCCCCGTGACGGGGGCACGGGAGAGAGGACATGGCATGCTCGGCAGGCGAGAGTTGATCGGGGTGGGCGGCGTCGCCACGGCTGTCCTGCTGGCGGGGTGCACCGGAGACGCGAACGACGGTGCCACGAGCCCCCAACCCGGCGGCGGTGAGCCGCAGAAGGGCGGCATCCTCCGCGTCGGCGCGCTCGGCCGCGCCTCGGCCGTCACCCGCGATCCGCACGGCACCCAGGGCAACGAGAGTGACTACCTCATCCTGGCCCTGGTCCACGACACCCTCACCGTGCCAGGCGCCATCCACAACACCGTCCCGCGACTCGCGTCCGACTGGACCTCGTCGGAGGACCTGCGGACCTGGCACTTCACCATTTCCGAGGGGGCCACGTTCCACGACGGCACCCCGGTCACCGCCGAGGACGTCGTCTGGTCACTGCGCCGACTGCGCGACACGCCCGCCGGTGCCGCCCGACTGCCGGGGATCACCCGCGAGAACATCACCGCGGACGGCGAGCGCACCGTCGTCCTCGTCTCCGACTACCCCAACGCCGAACTCCCGCTCCTCACCCGCCTGACGACCTTCGTGCTCAGGAAGGACACCCCCGAGGACCAGATCGCCTCGGCGCCCGGCACCGGCCCGTTCCGGCTCGACTGGTTCCGGGACGGCAACGCCCGGCTGCTGCGCAACGACGACTGGTACGGCGGCGAGGTCCACCTCGACTCGATCGAGGTCACCATGTTCGAGACCGCGCAGGCCATGACCAACGCCCTGCTCGCCGGCCAGATCGACCTGGCCTCGAACGCCGGCGCCGTCGCCGCCCGCACCGCGGAGGCACGTCAGGACATCCGCGTGATCCGCCGCCCCGACGACATGGCGATGCCGGTCGTGATGCGCACCGCCGACGGCCCGTTCGCCGACCCCCGGGTCCGCGAGGCCCTCAAGCTGGTCGTGGACCGCGAGGCCATGGTCGAGCAAGTGCTCTCCGGCTACGGCAGCGTCGCCAACGACGTTCTCGGCACCGCCGACCCGAACTACGCCGCCGACATCCGACAGCGCACCCGCGACCTCGAGCGTGCCGGGGAACTCCTCGCCGAGAGCGGGTTCGACCTCTCCCGCACCTACCAGCTCGTCACCACCGAGGACATCGCCGGGCTCGCCGAGGCCGCCACCCTCTTCGTCAACCAGGCGAGGGAAGCCGACATCAGGATCGAGGTGGTCACCCAGGAGTCCGGCGCCTTCTACGAGAGCACCTGGCTCCAGGGCGACCTCTACATGACCTACTGGGGCACCAACGACTCGGTCCTCTTCTACGCCTCCAAGACCATGATCACCGGCTCCGGGCAGAACGAGAGCGGCTGGTCGGACGAGGAGTTCGACGCCGCCTACTACCGGGTGATGGACACCGCGGACGAGGCCGAACGCGCCACCGCCCTGCGCGACCTGCAGGAGATCGAACACGAGCGCTCCGGCTACCTGCTGTGGGGCATGGCCGACGGCATCGACCTCGCCACCGACAAGGTGAACGCGCTCCCCGAGTTGCCCGGCTACGGCCGGGTCCAGCTCGAGGGCGTCTGGCTGTCGCGTTGAGCGAAACGGCCGCCGACACCGCCAGCGCGCCACTCCCTTCCGGGCCCCGGCTCAGCACGCTGACCCGGCCGCTCCGCCCACTGGCCCTGCTGCTGCGCCGGGCCGCGATCCTGCTCCTCCTGCTCGTCGCCGTCTTTCTCGCCGTCGACCTGCTGCCCGGCGACGCTGCCACGGCCACCGGCGAGCGCGGCGAGAGCGTCGAGGAACGACGCCGGCTGCTCGGCCTCGACCAGCCGGTGTGGCAGCGGCTGTGGGAGTGGCTGAGTGGACTGCCGCACGGCGATCTCGGCACCTCGGCCCGCGGCGAGCCGGTGACCGACCTGCTCGCCACGCCGTTCCCCAACACCCTGCTGCTCAGCGGCCTCGCGCTGGCCCTCACCGTCGCCGTGGCGCTGGTGCTCGGCTGCCGCGCGGCGCTGCGCCGCGGCGGGCCGTTCGACCGGGTCGTGAGCCTCACCAGCACCATGGCCATCGCGCTGCCCGAGTTCGTCATCTCCGTGGGGCTGCTGCTCACCCTCTCGCTGTGGACCGGCTGGCTGCCCGCCACCACCATGACCGGCGCCGACGGCTCCATCACGTCGTGGAGCATGCTCGTCATGCCGGTGCTGGCGCTGGCCATCCCGCAGATCGGCTGGAACACCCGCATCGTGCGCGCCGCCCTCGCCGACCAGGCCGCCCTGCCGCACGTCGCGGCCGCCCATCTCGACGGCCTCGCGCCGACCCGGGTGCTCCTGCGGCACACGCTGCCCGGCGCCCTGCCGACCATCGCCACCGGCCTCGCCACCTCCACCGGCATGCTGCTCGGCGGTGCCGTGGTCGTGGAGTCGCTGTTCAACTACCCCGGCGTCGGCACCGTGCTCAGCGGCGCCATTGCCAACCGCGACACCCCGGTCATCGTGGGCGCCGCCGCCTGCACCGGAGCCGCCGTCACTCTCGTGATCCTCCTCGCCGATCTGACCCGCGCCAGGGCCGTGGGAGGCCGCTCGTGACAGCAACGCCCCCGCCGACGCACCGACGCTCCGACCTCCGCAGGGCACTCGTACTCGCGGCGCCCGCTGTCCTCCTCGGGCTGCTCACGTTGTGCGGACCACTGCTCGCCCCTGAGGCGGAGGGGACGCCCGTCACCGCGCCCTACGCCGAGCCAGGCGGCGGAGCTCCACTCGGCGGCGACCTGCTCGGACGGGACGTCCTCAGCCGGGTGCTGCACGGCGGCGGGCCACTCATCGGCAGCGCCCTCGTCATCGCGCTCGCCGTCACCCTGCTGGCCACCCTCATCGGCTGCCTCGCCGCCCTCCGCCCCGGGCTCGGCAGAGCCATCGAGCGCACCACGGACTTCGCCATCCTGCTCCCGCCCCTGTTGGGCGTCATGCTGCTCGCGCTCGCCTGGCCCGGCGGAGGCCGCGCCGCCGTGGTGGCCGCCGCCGTGGTACTCGGCACCCCCTACGCGACCCGGATCGTCGCCGGCGCCGCCGCGCCGTTCGCCACCACCGGATTCGTCGAGTCGGCCATCGCCAACGGCGAGGGGATCCTCCACCTCGCCTTCCGGGAGATCCTCCCCAACCTGCGGTCCACCGTGATCGCCCTCTTCGGCCTCCGCTTCGTCGAGGGCGTCTACATCGCCTCGATGGCCGGCTTCCTCCAACTCGGCCCACAACCACCCGCCGCGGACTGGGCGTTGATGGTGAAGGAGAACGCCCCCGGCATCCTCCTCAATCCCTGGGCCGTCATCGCGCCGAGCATCGCGATCAGCGTCCTGGCGGTGAGCGTCAACCTCGCCACCGCCGCCCTCGCCCGCAACCGGCCCCTCAGTGAACGGACCGTCACCGCATGACCGGCCCCGACCTCGCCGTCGACGTCACCGACCTGACCCTCGGCATGCCGAACACGGGCCACGTGCTGTCCGACGTCACCCTCCGGGTGCCGCGCCACGGGATCACCGCGCTCACCGGCGCCTCCGGCTGCGGCAAGACCACCCTGCTGCGGGCCGTGATCGGCGCGCTGCCGCCCGGCGGCCGGGTCGGCTCGGGCAGCGTGCGGGTACTGGGCCACGACGTGTTCGCCCTCTCCCCCGGCGAGCTCAGGGCGCTGCGCCGGCACCGCATCGGCTACGTTGGCCAAGATCCGGGGTCGTCACTCAACCCACGCCTACGGGTCCGCCGACTGATCGCCGAACTCGCCCTCGACGGCCGTCCCGAGACCATCCGCGAGCTGCTGGACGAGTGTCGGCTCGGCGACGTGGCCGACCTGCCGAACCGCCGCGCGGGCGAGCTGTCCGGCGGGCAACAGCGGCGCGTCGCCCTCGCCAGGGCGCTGGCCAGGCAACCCGAGGTGCTGCTGCTCGACGAGCCGACCGCCGGACTCGACGCCGAACTCCGCGACCAAATCGGCGAGTTGCTGCGCCGGCTGGCCGACGAACGCGGCCTCACCATCCTTCTCACCAGCCACGACCCAGCACTGGTCGCCCGCTGGGCAGACCAGTCGCTGGAGCTGGCCCCCACCGTGGTCGCCACCCCAGCCCCGAAGGCGGCGCCCGCGCCCGCCGCACGCGGGCTGCCGGCCGGGGACGGCGGCCTGGCCGCCACCAGCGTCTCGTTCCGCTTCCCGACCACGAGTCGTGCCGCCGCGGCCCACCCGGCCCTGGACGCCGTCGACTTCATCGTCCCACCGGGCGCCACCACCGCGCTCATCGGCTCCTCCGGCTCCGGCAAGACGACCCTGCTCCGTGTCCTCGCCGGGCTCCAGCGGCCCGACGCCGGCCAACTGACCCTGGACGGCCGCCCACTGGCCGGCGCCGCGCACCGACGCACCCCGGACCAACGCCGACGCATCCAGCTCGTCCCACAGAACCCGCTTGGCGCGCTCAACCCGGCCCATCGGGTCGGCGCCACCCTCGCTCGCCCCCTTCGGCTGCACCGCCGCGC
>NZ_SMKI01000282.1 GCF_004348415.1 Streptomyces hainanensis | reverse complement strand
GGTGGGGGGACGCGTCGTGCGGTGGGGGATCAGGCGCCGCCGGCCTTGCCGCCCTCGGGGGTCACGGCCCACCAGAGGTCCTGGGCGCCGTGGCCGGTGGTGTCGCCGGGCTCCTGGTCGCCGGTGAAGTAGTAGACCGGCCAGCAGTCGATGGTCAGCTGCGTGGTGCCGTCGGGGCGCTCGAACGGGATGATCAGCTCGGGGTCGAAGCCCAGCTGCTCGGCGACCGCCGGGTCGATGAACTCGGCCGGCTTCCAGGTCTCGAGGCAGGCGTCCAGGCAGCCGGTCGACATCGGCCAGGCGGTGTCGTTGTCGAAGCGGTAGAGGGTGCGGCCCTCCGAGTCGGCGACGATCTCGCCGAGGTCGGGGTCGTCGATGATGTTGAGCTCGTCGAACTCGCCGCCCGCCTCGGCGCCACCGCCGCCCTCGGCGGCGCCGGAGCCGGCCGGGGCGCCGCTCGGGGCCAGGGCGTTCCAGACGCCGCCGACGCCGTGGCCGTTGACGTCACCCGGCGCGGCGTCCTCCGCGTAGCGGTAGACCGGCCAGCCGTTGAGCGTCAACTGCAGGCTGCCGTCCGAGCGTTCGACCTCGCCGAGCAGTGAGGCGTCGATCCCGGCGGCCGCCGCCGCGTCGTCGGCCGGCACCGCCGGCCAGGCCACGAGGCAGTCGCCCTCGCAGTTGGACACCGGCGGATCGGCGGTGTCGTTCTCGAAGCGGTAGAGCGTGAATCCCTCCGCGTCGGTGACCACCTCACCCAGCTCGGAGTCCTCGGCCACGGCCAGTTCGCCGGCGGGCTCACCCAGCTGGGGGGAGGCGCCCGAGTCGTCGCCGTAGCCGTCGCCGTAGTCGTAGCCGCTGTCCGACGAGGCACCCGCGTTCTCGATCGTGGTGGTGCCGCCGTCGTCGGCTCCGCCACAGGCGACGGTGAGGAAGAGGCTGGCCACCGCCGCCACGGTCAGCGCCGAGCGGTGCGGAAAGCGCTGGCGAGTGAGCTGAGTTGTCATGGTTGCTCCTTGAAATGTGGGGTGGGGGTTGGTCAGTTGGCTAGTCGGAGGGCCAGTTCCGGGCATCGGCGGATGGCGCGTACGGCCTGGTTGCGGGAGTCCGCCGGGAGGTTGTAGGTGGCGTTGTCGGGGTAGCCGTCGGGACCGAGGCGGACCACGTCGGGCACCACGTCGGCGCACAGCCCGTGGCCCCGGCACAGCGTCCAGTCCACGAGCAGCTTCGGTCCGCTGTCCGAGGTCGCCGCCGGCAGCGCGATCGGCTCCGGAGGCACGGCGAGCGAGCCGACGGTGGGGCGCCCGCAGCCGCGACCCACCGCGTGGTCGGTGAACTCGGTGAGGAACGAGTTGAGCGCCGAGTTCACGAAGTTGGCGGTGCCGTCCGGGTGGCTGCACGCGCCGCGCTTCCGCACCGACAGCACCCGGTTGCGTACCGCGTCGAGAGCGTTGAGCCCGCCGCCGCTCGCGGCCCGGCTCAGCGCCTCGGCGATCGACGGCAGCCCCAGCGCGCACGGTCCGCACTGGTTCGCCGACTGGTCGGCCATCCAGCGGGCGACCTTCACGGTCTCGCCCACCGGGCAGGTCCCGTGCGGCAGCGGCATCACCGCGCCGGCCGCCAGCACCGCGTCGTACCGCTTGAGCGCGTCGCGGTCGAGCGTCGTCTCCTTCGCGGCGTCGGCGTCGATGAACCGGCCGTGGTAGCCGCCGATCAGCACGCCCTGCCCCGGGTCGGGCATGCCGCACAGCCACAGCACGTCGCGCAGCGGCGTGCCGACCGGCGCCTCGACCACGAACTTGCCGGCCACGCTCAGCAGCACCGTGCCCGGTTCGTTCGGCAGGCCCAACTCCCGGTAGGAGAGGGCGCCGAGCCGGGACGCCACCGAGAGCTGCGTGAACGTCTCGGTGTTGGAGAACAGGGTGGGGGCGCCGGCCAGTCCGCTCTCGGTCGAGCGCACCTTGCGGCCGGCCGGCAGCGCGGGCAGTCCCTCGATGCCGCGGGTCAACGCGGACGCCTCGCCGGTGACGAACCGCTCGGGCAGGTACGTCACCTCGATCGGCCGGGTGCCCGGCGGCATCTCGGCCACCGCGTCCCGCACCGACTTCTCCACGTCGGTCCTGGTGACGCCGATCGCGATCCGGTCCGCGCCCAGCGCCTCGGCCGCGAGCAGCGCGCCGTCCAGCACCAGGTGCGGGGTGCGCAGCAGCAGTTCCTTGTCCTTGAGGCAACTGGGCTCGCCCTCGCTGCCGTTGATCACCACATGAGGTGCCATGCCGCGGCGGCCCGCCGCCTCGACGACGCCCTTCAGCTTCCTGGCGAACGGGAAGCCCGCCCCACCCCGGCCGCGCAGATCGATGTTCTCCGCGAGAGCGATCACCTCCTCCAACCGCAGCCGGGGGAGCGGGCCGTGAACCGTGAGATGCGCGACACGGTCCAGGCGGGTGGCGACGTCGAGCCCGGCCAGCAGGCGCGGCTGGCCGACGACGGCGAGCGCGGGACGCTTAGGAACGCTCATGGACGAGCCTCCTGCGGGCGACGATCCGGTGGCCCAGCACGATGGCCACGCCGACGATGGCGGCGAAGTAGGCGATGGTCACCCAGGAACCGCTCACCGGCCGGCCGGCCTTGAGGCCGTGGACCATCGAGGCGCCCCAGGCCAGGTAGGCGCTCATGTGGATGGCACGCCACCACCGGGCCTTGCGCGGGGTGGCGAACACGCTCCGCACGGCGCCGGAGACGGCGGTCACCAGGAACAGGTAGGCGGCCAGGGTCCCGAGCCCGATCAGCACCGCGCGTCTGTCCGCGGTGAAGGGCACGAAGGCCACGGAGGCGGTGACCCGCCCGCCCGCGATCTTGACCCAGATGTGCAGGGCGAGGAACGTCAGCCCCGCCACCGCCAGGCCGCGGTGCACGCCCTGGGCCAGCAGCCGGTGGCCCGGGGCTAACACGATCCGGTCGGTGGAGACCACGCCCCACAGCACCGTGCCGCTCAGGGCGACCAGCGCGGCCACGCCGGCACCCCAGTCGAGGAAGAACCAGAGGTGTCCGAAGACCCCCGCGTTGGCCGCGGCCAGCAGCACGACCATGGTCGCGCCCGCCACGTAGGCGGCGATGAGCCGCGGCCCGCGGTCGCCGCCTGGTCGGCGCGCTCCGCCGACGGGTCCGCGGCCCGGGGCCTGGACCGGGCCGCGGACCTGGCCGCGGAGCGCACGCTGCGACCGGGGGGTCGCGGCTCGGTGAGATGCGCGGCGGCGAGAAGCCGACTTGATCTCTGGGGGTGGGTAGGTGGTCATCGGGCTAAACCTCCGGGACAAGCGCCGTGGCCGCAGCATGTCGAATTTCGGCGCACGGGATTGCGCGATTATCCGAGCGTGATAAATTTCTGCGCGTCCGGCCGCTCCACCTGCGGCAAGGACTAAGAAAAAACCCGTCCTGTCTTTGTCGACCGGGAAATTCAAGGGAACCTGAAAGGGTCCTTAAAGGCGACTTAAATAATTGCGAAGACGCCCCGGAAAACGCGATGACAGATTTTTTTGAGTACCTTGTGCGATGTTCTTCCGACGTTCTTCTGACGCAATGCCCGCGATCTGTCGGGTCCACACCCGACGTGAAGGAGATCCGAGATGCGTGCCCTTCTGGACCACATCTGGTTAAGCCCCAGGGAGCTGCCCGCCCTGGCCGACGAGGTGGCCGACGCGCTGCTGGACCGCGTGTCCGCCATGTCGGCGCTGCCCGAGGAGCGCCGCCGCGCGGAGATGCGTTCCGAGGTCGAGGCCGCCCTGCGCGGGGCCCTCAGCCGGCCGGAGCCCGAGACCCTCGCGGAAGGGGACGGCGAGTACGGCTCGCTGACCCGCGAGCGGGCCCGTCAGGAGCTGTTCGCCGCGCTCACCACAGGACCCGCGCTCTCCGAGGAGTCCCTGGCCTCCCTGGCGCCGCTGGCCCAGCGCGCCGCCTGGAAGCTGCCGACCGGGGTGCAGGCCGTGGTGCTCGGCGCACCGGGTGAACTGCGGTTCTCCACCGACACGTTGGGCGACGCGCTGATCGGCATCACGGACGGCAGGCCCTGCGCCCTGATCCCCGACCCCGACCCGGAGGCGCGCCCGGAGCTGCGCCGCGCCCTGCCGCGCGGCCGGGCCGCGGCCGTCGGGCACACGGTGCCGCTCGCCGACGCCCGTTCCTCGCTGCGCTGGGCGCGCCGGCTGGTCGAGCTGGCGCCGGACGCGCAGGTGCTCTTCGTCGAGGACCACCTGCCGGCGCTGCTGCTGCTCCAGGACGAGTCCCTGGTCCGCGCCCTCTCGACCCGCTGGCTGCGTCCGCTCGAGTCGCTGAAGCCCGCGCAGAGCGCGCGGCTCGAAACGACGCTGCTGGCCTGGCTGGAGGGCGGCGGCGCGCCCGAGGCCGCCAAGACCCTGAAGGTGCACCCGCAGACGGTGCACTACCGGCTGCGGCAGTTGGAGAAGCTGTTCGGCCCGGTGCTGCGGGACCCGCGCAGCCGCTTCGAGTTGGAGATGACGCTGCACAGCCGCCGGCTGCTCGGCCAGGTGCGGGACGTGCAGGCCCGGATCAGCCGGCGGGCGAGGACCGCGGCCATGGCGCTGCGGCCGATGGACGTGGCCCGTGAGGCCCGTGTCAACGGCCGCTAGGTGAGGGGCGGTTCCGGAGGAAGAGGAGGAAGCGGAGGGAGACCGGGGCGAGCGACAGAACGGGGCGGTGCGGAAGCGCACACGAGGAGGGCCTGCCAGGCGGTTCACCGCCCGGCGGGCCCTCCTCTTCGCCGTCACGTGCTCAGGGGCCGGTCCGGCACAGCTCCTGGTCCACGAGCGCGCTCATGGCCCGCTGGGTGTCCTGGCCGCCGTCGCTGGTGACGTACACCGCGGCGGTCCTGGTCCCGTCGGCGGTGGCGCCGACCCAGGTGCGGTAGCCGAGCAGCTCGCCCACGTGGCCGAAGTAGCCGCCGCCGCAGGACAGCGGGATCTCGGCCAGACCGAGCCCGTACTCCAGGCCGAGCTCGGGCGCGGGCACGGTGGTCGTCATCTCGTCGAGCCGCGCCTGGTCCAGCAGTTCGCCGCCGAGCAGCGCGGAGTGGAACCGGTTCAGGTCGCGCGTGGTGCTGACGATCGAGCCGGAGCCGACGGCCATGCTCGGGTTCAGCGCCGTGACGTCGACGAGGTTGTCGGTGCCGAACGCGGCGTAGCTCCTGGCGTGCGGGCCCGGGAGGAACGGGAGGGTGTCGGGTGTGCCGGTGCCCGAGAGGCCCAGCGGGCGGATGATCCGGTCCGCCACCTCGTCGGCCCAACTCCGGCCGGTGACCTCGTGGATGATCATCGCGGCGAGCGTGTAGTTGGTGTTGGAGTACGACCAGTCGTCGCCGGGTGGGAAGTCGGGTGGGTTGCGCATCGCCAGCGCCACCAGCTCCTCGGGGGTGTAGGTGCGGAACCGCTCGGCGCGATAGCCGTCCGCGCCGCGCAACGCGGCGATGTCCGGCAGGACGTCGGGGATGCCGCTGGTGTGTCGCAGCAGCTGCCGCACGGTGACCTGGCGGCCGTCGTTGCCGTTTCCCCGGACCACGCCCGGCAGCCACTCCTCGACGGTGTCGTCGAGGGACAGGCGCCCCTCGTCGACGAGTTGCAGCACGACGGTGGCGGTGAAGGTCTTGGTGACGCTGCCGATCCGGAACCTGCCGTCCCGCGGCATCGGCGTCCCGGTGCCCCGCACGGCCGTTCCGGCGCGCGCGCTGTGACGGGTGTCGGGCGACGTCACCTCGGCGAACACGCCGACGACGCCGGTCTCGTGGATCGCGTCCACCCGCTGTTGGAGCGGGTCCGGCGGCCGCGGCCCCGCCGCCGCCGTGGTCCAGGTCGTCGCGGCGAGCAGGACCGCGGTCAGGCCGGTCAGGACGAGCCGGCGTCGTCGGTGCCTTGCTGGCCCGTGCATGGTGACCTCTTCTCCGTGACACGCGGGGACGACGCCCATCCCACCAGCGGAGCGGGACACGGCCCATCCGGCCATCCCCCCGACGCGCCGGGGGTTACCCCCCGGGACGGGGGGTTACCCCCCGGGACGACAGAAGGACGGGCACCTTCCGGGGCGGGCGCTTGGCGCCCCGGAGGTGCCCGTCAGTCAGGGATGACGCGGCTACTGCCGTCCGGTCACGGGCCGCACTCCCGGCCCTCGTTGATGCAGGCCACGGCCTCGGCCATGAGCTGCTCGTTCATGACGTTGATGAAGTCACCGTGGTCGGTCGACGGGTGGTGCAGCTGCTCGGGGAAGCTGTCCACCGCGAACACCGGGCCCGGCGGGACCTCGTAGACGATCCGCTGGACCAGCTGCGGGATGGCCTGGAAGCCCCCGCCGCAGGAGCCGTCCTGCCCCGCGAACGCCACGTGCGTGCGGTGGTTGGCGCTGTCCGCGTTCTGGCCGTCCCAGCAGCTCTGGAAGTCGAAGGTGCGGACCAGGTCGCTGCCCTGCGGGCAGAGCGGGTACTGCTCGGTCAGCTGCACGGAGTCCTCGAAGCCGGTGCAGCTCCAGGACGCGTTGGCGTTGGCCGTGCCGTTGGTCAGCGTCTTGGCGTCGCCGGTGATGATCCGCAGGAAGCGCGGCATGTCGACCACCGGGCCGGTCGCGTTGCCCTGGAAGGTGAGGCTGACCTCGACCGGTTCGAGGACGCGGCCGCTGTTGTGGGCGTTGTCCAGCTCGTCGTCGATCGGGGGCACGTCGTCCCGGCCGATCTGGCCCGCGTCGCCGCCACCGCCGTTGCCGCCGTCACCGCCACCACCGTTGTGGTCGCCGTTGTGGCCGCCGGCCGCGTCGATGGTCCCGTCGCCGTCCTCGTCGAGGACCCGCAGCACCGGCCAGTAGTAGGTCGACTGGTCGCCGTTGGTGCAGGTGGTGTCGGCGGCGGCCATGCTCTCGTCGGTCGCGAAGGCGTCGACCCCGATGTTGCCGATGTAGTCGTGCAGGTGGTGGGCGCCGTTGGACACGCCGGGGGCCACGATCACGTTGTCGGAGTTGAACTGGCCCTCTTCGTTGGTGCCGCAGTCGACCGTGAACGTGCCGGTCGAGCCGTTCCCGTTGTCCGCGGGCGGCGGGGTCACGTTGGGCGTGACCGTGGTGATGTCGACGAAGTCCTCGGGGAACGGACCGCCCGACACCGGCGGGGGCGCCTCGCCGCCGTCACCGCCGTCGCCGCCGTCGCCGCCGTCCTCCGGCGGGGTGTCGACCGGGTCGGCGCCGCCGCCCCCGCCGCCGACCTCGCACCGTGCGAAGTCCTGCAGCCCGGTCGGCGCGATGGCGCCCGTGCGCTCGATCGCGATCCTGATCCGGTCGATGGCGGCGGTGCGCTTGTCGGCCAGCGGGCCGAGGATCGCGTTGTCCACGAAGTTCGGGCCGCCCTCGCCCGCCGAGCTCGCCAGCCGGGCGTTGGCCTCCTCGATCTGCCGCTGCAGCAGCCCGAGTTCGCGGTCCACCTCGGCCTGGGCGGCGTCCGGCACGTCCCCGACCTCCACGTCCGGGCACTCGACGGACCCGCCGCCGCCCGCCTCACCCTCCGCCGGCGGCGGCGTGTCGACCGGGTTGGCCGGCGGCATCACCTGGCAGGGGCTCATCCGGCGCAGCCGGTTGGCCTGCCGGCCGCTGACGCCGGTGGCGTCGATGATGCCCTGGATGGTCTGCTCGCGGTCGTTCTCCAGATCGCCGAGGACCTGCCGGGAGTCGCCGGGCTCGGCGTCCGCGACCTCGGACTCGTTGGTCGGGATCTGCCCGTAGGCGTCCGCGACCTGCCGGTCCAGATCGGCGAGGGCCTGGCCGACGTCGGTCCTGGCGTTGGCCGGCAGCACCTCCATGTTCTGTCCGACGTCCGGGCACTGGATCGTGCCACCCGGTTTCCACGCCTCCTGGTGCCCGCGTGACCAGCCTCCGCCGTCGCCCCCCCGACCCCAGCCGGCCGAGGCCTGCTGGGCGACGACCACCGCACCGCCGCCCCCGACCACCAGCGCCGTCACCAACGCCACGGCTTTTGTTCTGCCTCGCGAGCGTTTGTGTGTCTGCCGACTCATGAATTGCTCCGTCTCATACAGGGATCCATTGATTCGGGATCCGGAAGTCAGCCCTCGGACAATGGGGCCTAATCGGTCAGCTGCGCGTAGTCGACCAGTCCCGTCAACTCCAGATGAGTGATGTGGTCGAGCACGGTTTCATTGGCTTGGTCCGCCAGCTCCCGAACCATGGAATTCTCGGTCGTGTGTCTGACTTGGGCGACAAGCCCGAATACCTGGCCGTGTGCCCGACGCAGGATGTTGGCGAACAGGTATTCGTACTCGGCGCCGCTGGCCGCCGAGAACTGGTTGAGGAATCCCTGCTGCTGTTCGTTCGGCTGGGTGGGCATGTCGATGCCCAGTTCGCGCCCCGCGTCCACGGACATCTCGTCGAGCAGGGCGTGCCCGTCGACCAGATGCTCACCGGCGGTCCGCATCGCGTCGCTGCTGCCGCGTTCGATCGCCTGGCGGCCGGCGGGTCCCTCCCAGAGACCGGCCAGCCGCACCCGGCGCACGAAGTCGCGGTCCAGTGGGGTGAGCGGACCGTACTGGGTGTCGAGCGTGCCGCGGCCGTCGTCGGTGAACGTGGCCGGCGGGCCGACCTCGACGTTCGGGCCGGCGTTGGCGACGCGCTCGAAGAGGCTGACGGGGATGAGCAGGGCCGCCATCGTCAGCGCGAGCGCGCCGATGACGAGCGCGGTGCCCACGGTGTGAGCCGAAGTGAACGCGCCGGCGATGCCGGATCGTCGAGTAGCCATGCGAACTGCGCCCTCCAGGCCGGTTACGGGGGAGTGCGGTGGACGCTAGTGCTGGCCGGTCGACTCGCTACCGGAATCATCACCAACCGACAAAGTCCCGTGAGACCTGGAGAGTTGCTGCTACTATCCGCTGGCTTCGATGGATCCCGTTCCGACGATCCGCAGCCGCACGCGGTCGACGCCGACGTCCTCCAGGCAGCCGAGCAGCCGATGGACGTCGTGCTCGCTGAGCGACGGGTACGTCGTCACCGCGAACAGGCCGCCGTCGAGGGCGGTCAGGCCGGCCCGTTCCAGCGGGACGGCGGTGGCGTCGCGGCAGCGCTCCCAGAGTTGGTGCGCCGCCATGGTGACCCGACCCTCGTCCACGCCGTTGGCCTCGATCTCGAACAGTACCGAGGTGGCCGCCGCCGTGCCGCGTTCCGGGGGACGGGTTTCGGTCAGTTCGGCGAGGCCCTCGAAGAGGCCGACGCACGCCAGCCCGGCCAGCAGCCAGCCGGCGGCGCGCGGCCAACGGCGGCGGGTCGCGGACGGGCCGTCGAGCGGACGTTCCGGCAGCTCGGGAGCGGTGCCGGCGGTCGGACCGCCGGGCGGCGCGGCCAGCGGGGTGAGGCGGCCGGCGAGCCGCCGGTCGGCGGCGGGCCTGACGGTCGCCCCGGCGACCCGCTCCAGCAGCCAGGCGACGCCGGACAGCGCCACCCCGGTGGCCATCAGGACCGGCACGAACACGAACGTGCGGCGGCCGTCGTCCGCGCCGTGGTCGAGCAGCCAGGCGAAACGCGGCGGCCGGGACCGGCCGGTCTCGACCTCGGGCCCACGCGACGCGGCCAGCAGCTCGGCGCGCAGCCGCTCGTGCGCCTCGTCCCGGCGCCGGTCGCCCTCGCGCAACCGCTGTTCGAGGCGGCCGACGCGGTCCAGGACGGCGAGGCCGAGCAGCAGCACCTCGACCACCAGCAGCAGCACACCGCAGAGGAGGGCGCGCTGCCACTGCCAGCGGTAGAGGTAGACCACCAGATAGCCGGCGGCCCCCAGCGCGGTGGCACCGCCGAACAGGTAGCCGGCCAGCCGCGCGCCCCTCATGACCGCCCGACCTCCGCGACCTCGCCGGTGCCGCCGTCGACCAGCAGCGGCGTGCCGGGCGGGAAGCGGCGCACCGCGTCCGCGGCGCCGGTGACCGTGGGCAGACCCAACTCGCGTGCCAGCACGGCGAGATGCGACAGCGGGCTGCCGGTCTGGGCCACCAGCGCGGCCAGCGAGGGCAGCAGCGGCGCCAGCGTCGGGTCGAGATGCCGCACCACCAACACGGCGCCGCCGGGCGGCGGTTCGGCCGTCCCGTCCCACGCGACGCCGGTGATCCGGCCGCCGGTCACGCCCCGCCCGGCGGCCGGACCACGCGTTCCCTCGGTGACCACGACCCCGCCCTCGGCCACCCGGAACCGGTCCGGCAACGGCACCCC
>NZ_SMKI01000281.1 GCF_004348415.1 Streptomyces hainanensis | reverse complement strand
ACCACGCCCTCACCGCCTACCTCACCACGACCGCGGACACCCCTCCCGCGACCGCTGAGCTGCGTGACCATCTCAGGCAGTGGCTGCCGGAGCACATGCTCCCCGGCACCTTCGTCACCCTGGAGACCCTCCCGCTGACCGCCAACGGGAAGGTCGACCGCAAGGCGCTGCCGGCCCCCGACACCGCCCACCCGCACCCCACGGGCGAGTCGGTCGCGCCGCGCACTCCGCTGGAGGAGCAACTGGCCGCCACCTGGGCGGAGGTACTCGGCCTCGACCAGGTCGGGGTGTACGACGACTTCTTCGAACTCGGTGGCGACTCGGTGCTGGCCACCAAGGTCATGGCCCGGCTCAAGGACGTCGTCGAGGGCGAGGAGCTGTCCCTGCGCGTCCTGTTCAGCTCGCCGAACATCGCTGCCATGGCCGCACACGTCGAGGCGAAGCGCGCGGACGGGCTGCGGCGTCCCACCTTCGCCTCGGTGCACGGTGCGGACAGCACGGAGGTCAGCGCCAAGGACCTCACGCTCGACAGGTTCCTCGACGCGCGGACGATCGCCGAGGCGCCAGCCCTGCCCCGCTCGACGGGAGAACCCCGCACGGTGCTGCTGACCGGCGCGAGCGGCTACCTCGGTCGCTTTCTGTGCCTGGAATGGCTCGAACACCTGGCTTCGACCGGCGGCAGGCTGATCTGCGTCGTGCGTGGAAAGGACGCCGCCGCGGCCAGGCGACGGCTCGTCGACGCCTTCGGCAGCGGAGACGCGGAGCTGGCCCGGAAGTTCGAGACGTTGGCCGCCGCGCGCCTGGAGGTGGTGGCGGGCGACATCGCCGAGCCGCGACTGGGGTTGGACGACGGGACCTGGGCCCGGCTCGCCGACGACGTGGACCTGATCGTCCACTCCGGCGCGCTGGTGAACCACGTGCTTCCCTATCCGCACCTGTTCGAGGCCAACGTCGTGGGCACCGCCGAGCTGATCCAACTGGCGCTCACCAGCCGGATCAAGGCGTTCACCTACGTCTCCAGCCTGGTGGTCGCCACGTCCCGCGCCGGGCAGCCGGCGCTCGGCGAGGATCCCGACGTGCGTGTGGCGCTGCCCGTCCAGGAGGTCGACGGGGCCTACGGCCGGGGTTACGCCACCAGCAAGTGGGCCGGGGAGGTGCTCCTTCGGGAGGCGCACGACCTGTGCGGTCTTCCGGTCACCACCTTCCGGTCGAGCATGATCCTCGCCCACAGCCGGTACACCGGGCAGCTGAACGTCTCCGACGTGTTCACCCGCATTCTGTTCAGCGTCATCGCCACCGGCCTCGCGCCGCGGTCCTTCTACCGGAGCGTCGCCGAGGGGGGCTCGCGGGCCCACTACGACGGCCTGCCCGTGGACTTCGTCACCACGGCCGTGCTGGCCCTCGGCGGACGAACGACGGCCGGCTACCAGACGTTCAACCTGGTGAACCCGCACGACGACGGGATCTCGCTCGACACCTTCGTCGACTGGCTCGTCGACGCGGGACATCGGATCGAGCGGGTGGACGACTACCGCGACTGGCTCGTCCGGTTCGAGTCGGCGATGCGGGCCCTCCCCGAAGCGCGGCGACAGCACTCCGCGCTGCCACTCCTGCGGGGGCTCGGCGAGCCCGAGGCGCCGGTCGGCGGATCGCTCCTTCCGTCCGATCGGTTCCGGGCCGCCGTCCAGGCCGCCGGGATCGGTTCCGAGAAGGACATACCGCACCTGTCGCCGTCTCTCATCGAGAGGTACGCGACCGATCTCAGGCGCCTCATGTCCGAATGAGTCGCGAACAGGCCGGGGCGCCAGCGGTCGGCGCCCCGGCCACGACCGGGGGGAAGAAACCGGCCGGTACCAGCACGGTGCCGGCCGCACGCGGCGCGCGCCGTGCGCCGGGACACAGCCGATACGAGAGGACGTGCGGAGATGGCCGGTTGGACGGCGGGCGACATGCCCGACCAGAGCGGCAGGCTGGCCCTGGTCACCGGGGCGAACAGCGGAATCGGCTACGCGACCGCGCGCGAGCTCGCCCGGCGCGGGGCCAGGGTGATACTCGCCTGCCGCAGCGAGGACCGCGGCAGGGAGGCGTGCGAGCGGCTGCGGGCCGAGGTGCCGGTCGCCGATGTCGAGTTCCGGCCGCTTGACCTGGCGGACCTGTCGTCGGTGCGTGCCTTCGCCCGGGACCTGGAGGTCGAGCGGATCGACCTGCTGGTCAACAACGCGGGCGTGATGGCGCTGCCGTACCGGGAGACCGTCGACGGCTTCGAGACACAGATGGGGGTGAACCACCTCGGGCACTTCGCGCTCACCGGGCTCCTGCTGCCGACGATCCTCGCCACCCCGAGGGCCCGGGTGGTGAGCCTCTCCAGCATCGGCCACTTCGGCTCCCGGGTGGACGCCGGCGACCTGCTCGGCGAGGGCCGATACCGCCGCCTGACCGCGTACGCCAAGTCCAAGTCGGCGAACCTGCTGTTCACCCACGAGCTGGCTCGACGTCTCGCCGCGGCCGGCTCCGACGTCGTGGCCGCGGCCGCCCACCCCGGCTACGCGGCGACCAACCTGCAGTACGCGGGCCCGCGCATGGAGGGGCGCCGCCTGGCGGAGCGGTTCACCACGCTGACCTACCTGTTCGCCCAGTCAGCGGACAGGGGCGCGCTTCCCTCGCTCTTCGCCGCGACAGCGCCCGATGTGCGACCCGACGCCTTCGTCGGCCCTCGCCTCCAGGGCTGGCGCGGCGCGCCGGCCCGCTCCTGGCGGGCGAAGTGGACGCTGGACGACGCGGTGGCGGAACGGGTGTGGGAGCGCAGCGAGAAGCTGACCGGGGTCACGTACGACGCGTTGAAGGCCTGAGGTACCGGCCTCGCGGTGGCTGACGGTCGTGACACGTGACCCATCTCGCAAGAATCGACACGTAGCGCTATCATCGCGATGTGACGATGTGTCGGATGAAGGTGTGCTTCCCACCCGGCCGGCGGCCGGGTGAACCGGATCCGGCGGTGGCGCCGTGCCCGAACCGCGGCGCCACCGCCGGCCGTTTCGGTGCGGCGGGGCGTCGTGGAGGCGCCCGGCGGTCGGGTGTCGGTGCCCTCCGCGAGGGGGTGCGCCCGTGAGCGAGAGCCGCCTGTTCCTGCTCCGTGACACGCGCCGCGCCAAGAGGCAGGGCCACGCCGCGATCGCGGAGCGGCAACGCGCCCGGCTCGCCGCGATGGTCGACTACGCGCGCACCCACTCGCCGTACCACCGCCGGCTGTACCGCGACCTGCCGGAGCGGGTCGCGGACTCCGCCCTGTTGCCGGTCACGTCCAAGCGGGCGCTGATGGCGCACTTCGACGACTGGGTCACCGACGGACAGGTGACCCTGAAGCGGGCGCGGGCGCATGTCGACGACCCGGGCCTGATCGGGCACCGGTTCCGCGAGAAGTACCTGCTGGCCACCACCTCGGGCACCACGGGTCGGCGAGGGCTGTTCCTCGTCGACGATCGCAGCCTCGCGGTGGCCGGCGCGCTCTCGCTTCGGATGCTCGCCAGCTGGCTCACCGTCGGCGACGTCGCCGGGATCGTTCGCCGCGGCGGGCGCCTGGCGATGGTGAACGCGACCGGCGGCCACTTCATGACCGCCGCCACCGCCGCCCGTCTGACGGCCTCCGCCCGTCACCGACGCGTTCGGGTGTTCCCCGTCTCCGCCCCGCTGCCGCAGTTGGTCGCCGGGCTGAACGAGTACCAGCCGACGGTCGTCGCCTCCTACGCGAGCATGGCGGCACTGCTGGCCGACGAACGGCGTGCCGGTCGCCTGCGCGTCGAGCCGGCCCTGATGGTCCTCTCCGCCGAAGGGCTCCCCGTCGACCAGTACCGGCGGATCGCCGACGTCTTTCGCGTCAGGGTGGGGCACTCCTACGCCGCCACCGAATGTCCCTTCCTGAGCTACAGCTGCGACCACGGTTGGTACCACGTCAACAGCGACTGGCTGGTGCTGGAGCCGGTCGACGCCGAGTACCGGCCCACCCCGCCCGGTGAGCGGTCCCACACGGTGCTGGTGAGCAACCTGGCCAACCGGATCCAGCCCATCCTGCGCTACGACCTCGGCGACAGCGTGCTGTGGCGGCCCGATCCCTGCGCCTGCGGCGACCCGCTGCCCGCGATCCGCGTGCAGGGGCGTGCCGCCGACGCGCTCGGCTTCCCCGCCCCCGGTGGTGCGCGGGTGACCCTGCCCCCGCTGGTGTTCGCCACCCTGGCCGACGGCGTCCCGGGAGCGGAACTCGTCCAGTTCGTCCACACCGCGCCGGCCACCCTGCGGGTGTGCTTTGTGGCGGCCGCCGGAATCGACCCCGACCGGGTGTGGCGAACACTGCGTGCCGACCTCGCGCGGCTGTTCGCCGATCACCGGCTCGGTCATGTCACCGTCGAGCGCGCCACCGAACCCCCGCAGCAATCTCCCGGAGGCAAGATCCGGCTCGTTCTTCCGCTGTAGCCCGGGGGCGAAAGCGTGCCGACACTTGTGGTGTCACCGAATCGGGAATAGCAACGGTTATCGAACTCGGCGCCCGGTGGCGGGATTCGCGGCCCTCGTGAACGGCCCGTCGGCGACCGTCACTTCTCCGCTTTTCATCGATGCCTGCCGATGATAACGTCCCCTGAGTATCTATCGGTTCGCGATGGTAACAGCAGAAGTGCTGAATGATGGGAAGTTCCATGGAGCAAGCGGAAAACCCCCGGCGGTGGTGGGCCCTGGCGGCCCTGGTCTTAGCGGCATTGACCATCGGATTCGATATCACCATCCTCAATGTGGCGTTGCCGACGATCTCCAGCGAACTGTCGCTGGGCACCGGCACGTTGCAGTGGATCGTCAACGCCTATGTGCTGGTGCTGGCCGGCCTGATGCTGACCTGCGGCGCCCTGGGCGACAAGTACGGCCGGAAGCTGCTGCTGTCCATCGGACTCGTGGTGTTCGGCGCGGCTTCGGCGCTGGCCGCGTGGGCCGATTCCGGCGGCGTGGTCATCCTCGCGAGGGCGGCCATGGGCGTCGGCGGCGCGATCGTCCTGCCCGTGGCGTTCGCCATCGTGGCCGCGCTGTTCGCGCCGTCCGAGCGCAGCAGGGCCGTCTCCCTCCTGGTCGTGGGCACCGGCGCCGGCATTCCACTCGGCCCACTCATCGGCGGATATCTGCTGCAACACTTCTGGTGGGGCTCGATCTTCCTCATCAACATCCCGATGGCGGCCATCGCCCTGCTGGCGATCGTGGTCCTGATGCCCGAATCGCGCGATCCCGCTCCGCCCCGGCTCGATCTGCCGGGCGCGGTGCTGTCGACGGCCGGACTGGTCGTCCTCGCCTACGGCATCATCGAGGCACCCGAGCGGGGCTGGAGCGACGGCCTGGTGCTCGGCGCGCTCGCGCTGTCCGCCCTGCTGCTGGTCGGCTTCGCGGCCTGGGAGCTTCGGACCGAACAGCCGATGATCGACCTCCGCTGGTTCGGCCAACGCCAGTTCCTCTGGGCCAGCCTGGCCGGCGTCCTGGTGAGCTTCGCGCTGCTCGGCATGCTGTTCGTCCTCCCGCAGTACCTGCAACAGGTCATGGGACACGACGCGTTGGCCACCGGCGTGCGGCTGCTGCCCATGATCGCCGGGCTCGTGTTCGGCGCGCCGATCGGGGAACAGCTGGCCGCTCGTGCCGGCTACCGCCTCCCGGTGGGGGCCGGCCTGTTCGTCTCCGGCGGCGCCCTGGCCATCGGCGCCACCACGGACGCGACCACCTCCTACGGGTTCGTGGCCGCATGGCTGGCGGCCGTCGGCATCGGCATCGGCATGGCACTCTCACCGGCCATGGACGCCGTGCTCGGCGACCTGCCCCCCGAACGCTCGGGAGCCGGCACGGCCATCACCATGACACTGCGCCAGGTCGGCGGCGTCCTCGGCGTGGCGCTGCTCGGCAGCCTGCTGGCCCAGGGCTACACGGACCGGCTCGCGACGTCCGACCTGGACGAGGCAGCGGCGGACTCCGCCCGCGACTCCCTCGCCGGCGCGCTCGCCGTCGCCGCCCGTCTCGGCGACGCGGCACTGGCCGACAGCGCGAGAACCGCCTTCATGCACGGCATGACGCTGGTGCTCGTCGTGACCGGGGCGGTCGCGCTGCTCAGCGCCGTCCTGACCGCCGTGTTGCTGCCGGGCCGGCCGAACCAGGCGGACGAGGGCGACACCCGGCCGCGGTCCACGGAAACCGTCGGCTCCTGACCCGCCGGAAGCCGGACGGCGGTCGCTCGCTCGCTCCCGAGGCGGCAGCCGTAGCGGCCGTCGCGCCCCGCCCACGGCGCGGAGCACGACGGCCGCTACGGCCACCCCACCACGGACGACCTCGGGCAGGGCCTCAGCGGCGGCCGTCCGGTGCGGTGGCCGTCACCAGGGACTCACCAGGGACGCGATCTCCTTGCCGACGTCCTGGACACAGGCGTTCACGTAGAAGTGGCCGCCCGGGAAGCAGCGGAAGTGGAACGGGCCGGTGGTGTGGTCCCCCCAAGCCGTCGTCTCGTCCACGCCGGCCTTCGGATCGGTGTCGCCGACCAGCGCGGTGACGGGGCAGCGCAGCTTGGGCCCCGGCTGGAACCGGTAGGTCTCGATGGCCTTGTAGTCACTGCGCACGACCGGAAGGATCATCCGCAGCAACTCGTCGTCCCGCAGGAAGGCCGCGTCGGTCCCGTCCAGCGACTGGATCTCCGCGATCAGCCCCCGATCGTCCCGCAGGTGCACGTCGTCGTCATCACGCGTGACGGACGGCGCACGCCGACCCGACACGACGAGCCCGGCGAGCTGGACGTCGCCGAGCTGTTCCAGGCGTCGAGCCACCTCGAAAGCGATGACCGCGCCCATACTGTGCCCGAACAGGACGAGCGGACGCCCGGTCCAGGAGACGAGGCGGCGGAACACCTGCCGCGCGTACTCCGGGACGTTGTCGATCAGCTCCTCGGCCCGCCGGTCCTGACGGCCCGGGTACTGGACTCCGAAGACCTCCATCCCCGGCCACAACGTCCGCGCCAACGGGAGGAACGTGTTGGCCGAGCCCCCGGCGTGCGGGAAGGCGACCAGCCTCGGTGCCGCCGGAACCTCCTGGCCCAGCCGTCGAATCCACGTGTCACGCCCGCCGTCGGGTGCCGTCACGACGCCACTTCCTCTCTCGCTGATCACGACTGCCGGTTCCGACGCCGCCACGACGACAGCGCCGGCAGCGTCGTTTCGAGCGCCCGGCGCTCCCGCGCCCGGTCGAGCCCCAGGGCGTCCGCCACGGACTCGACATCGCCCTTCTCCACGGCCTCCCAGAAGGCGGCCTCCGACGGCTCGGACGCGGCCGAGGCGGGTGGCGCCATCCAGTACCGCTCCCGCTGGAACGCGTACGTCGGCAACTCCACACGCCGTGGGGACCGACCCGCGAACGCCTCCTCCCACCGCAGCGCCACGCCATGCGTGTGGAGCCGCGCCAGCGCGCTCAGGACCGCGGCCACCTCCGGCCGGTCAGGGGGCGGCAGCGACACGAGCACCTGCCCCGACGGGGAATCCGCCGGCAGATCCCCACCACTGCCGGTCGGCGCCAGGGTCACGACGGCCGACAACCCGCGCCGGACCAGCCGCTGGACGGCCGGCGTGGCCCCCGCCGGCCCACGGACCTGCCGGGTCCAGTACGCGGCGGAGCACAGCAACTCGGCCGGAACCTCCTCGCCGGTCGAGCTCGACACGATCGGGATCGCCGGCGCCGCCGGCGTCAGCCCCTCGGCCACCCGCCGGAACTCGCGCGCCCTCGACTCCGGCTCGCCGCCCGACGCCTCACGACCCAGCCGGGCGTCCGCCGCGGCCAGCACGCAGGCGTCACGCAACGTCAACACGCCGGCCGCGTGTGCGGCGCCGAGCCCACCGAACCCGTGGCCCATGACGGCGTCGACCCGGATCCCGTACGAGGACACCAACCGGAACAGCGCGACCTGGAGAGCGAAGAGCCCCGCCCTGGACGGGTCGAAGTGCTCCGCCACCCCCTGCTCCCGGGAACCGTCGGCGGCGAGGAACACCGGCCGAACCGGACCGCCCAGGTGGAGTTCCAACTCGCCCAGTACCTCGTCCAACGCCTCGGCGAACGGCCTGGAGACCGCGTACAGGGACCGCCCCACCCGGATCGGCCGCGAGCCGGCGTCGGGAAAGACGACGGCCACCCTCGCGTCGCCACGAGCCCGGCCGGCCACCACTCCCTCGGCGCGCTCGTTCCCGGACAGGGCCTCCAGACCGGCCAACAACGCCTCGCGGTCCTCGCCGAGAACCACCGCACGGTGTTCGAGCGGGGCACGGGTCGTCGCCAACGCGTGGCTGACATCCACCGGGCCCGACTCCCGCTCCGTCGTGAGATGCCGCAGCAGCCGCCTGGCCTGCGCCCGCAACCCCGCCTCGGACCGAGCCGAGACCAGCCACGGGACCACCGGCCACGACACGGCCCGGCCAGCCTCGACGCCGGCCCCGGCGACCGGCGGGGCCGGCGCCGGTGGAGCCTGCTCCACGATGGCGTGCGCGTTGGTGCCGCTGATCCCGAACGCCGACACCCCGGCCCGCCGCGGCCGCCCGCGCTCCGGCCACGCCCGTGGCGCCGTGAGGAGCTCGACCGCCCCCGCCGACCAGTCCACGTGCGGCGACGGCTCGTCCACGTGCAACGTCCTGGGCAGCTGCCCGTGCCGGATCGCCATGACCATCTTGATCACCCCCGCGACCCCGGAAGCCGCTCTGGGATACCCGATGTTGGACTTCACCGAGCCCAGCCACAGCGGTTGCCCCCCGGACCTGTCCTGTCCGTAGGTGGCCAGCAGCGCCTGGGCCTCGATCGGATCGCCCAGGGGAGTGCCGTTCCCGTGCGCCTCGACCGCGTCGATATCGGACGGCGCCAGGCCGGCGTTGGCCAGGGCCTGGCGGATCACCCGCTGCTGCGAAGGACCGTTCGGCGCGGTCAGCCCGTTGCTCGCGCCGTCCTGGTTGACCGCGGAGCCACGCACCACCGCCAGCACCTGACGTCCGTTCCGCTGCGCGTCGGACAGCCGCTCCAACACCACCACACCCGCGCCCTCGCCCAGCCCGAGACCGTCGGCGGCGGCCGCGAACGGCTTGCACCTGCCGTCCCGGGCCAGGGTCCGCTGCTGACTCGCCCCCATGAACAGCGCCGGGTTGGAGATCACCGAGACCCCACCGACCAGGGCCAGGTCGCAGTCGCCCTGCCGGAGCGCCTGCCCCGCCAGGTGGAGCGCCACCAGGGACGAGGAGCACGCCGTGTCCACCGTCACCGCCGGCCCCTCAAGACCGAAGACGTACGCCAGCCGCCCCGACATGACGCTGCCGGCGTTACCCGTCACCGCGGCGACTTCGAAGTCTCCCTCCGGCACGGCGCCGTGACCGTACTCGGAAGGCATCGCGCCGATGAACACACCAGCCGGCAGGCCGCGCACCGCCCACGGATCGATGCCGGCCCGCTCGAACGCCTCCCAGCACGTCTCCAGCAGCAGCCGCTGCTGCGGATCCATCGCCACCGCCTCCTCCCGGGAGATCCCGAAGAAGCCCGCGTCGAACTCGGTGGCACCCGCGAGGAAACCGCCCTCGCGAACGTAGCTCTTGCCCACCCGCTCGGGGTGGTACAGCTCGTCGAGGTTCCAGCCGCGGTCGGTGGGGAAGGCGGAGACGGCGTCGCGGCCTTCGGCGACCAGTTCCCACAGGTCCTCGGGGGAGGCCACCCCGCCCGGATAGCGGCAGGCCATGCCGACGATGGCGACGGGTTCGGTGAGGGCCGCGGTCAGCTGCTGGTTCCGCCGCCGCAGCCGCTCCGCCTCCACCATCGCGGCACGCAGCGCTTCGACGATCTCGTCGGTGGACACGGTCATCAGGAGCCCGACCCTTCCGCCCGCACGGAACGGTCCGCGCCGTCGAGCGCGAGCCGGACCAGATCCGCGACGGCCAACCCCGCGATGGCGCTGCTCTCCTCGGCCTGCGGGACGGGAGCCTCCTCGGTCGGCTTCGCCAACCGCAGGATCGTGTCCAGCACGCCGGCCTGGCGCAGCCTGGCGAGGGGGACGGTGGCCAGGGCTCGCCGGACCTCGGCCTCGGCCGCGTCGACGGGATCCGACGGAGCGTCCTCCGCGGCCTGCGGCGTGAGTTGGCCGCGTAGGTATTGGGCTACGGCGGTGGGTGTGGGGTGGTCGAAGATGAGGGTGGCGGGGAGGCGTTGTCCGGTGGTGGTGGTGAGG
>NZ_SMKI01000280.1 GCF_004348415.1 Streptomyces hainanensis | reverse complement strand
GAGCGCGCCGAGCAGGACATGGACGCGGTGTGGCGGGCGGTCGCCGCCGCCGTGCGCGAGGCCGTCGCCCGGGCGCCGGGGCCGGTCCGGCTGTTGGCGCTGACGGCGCAGGGCGACGGCGCCTGGCGTACCAGGCGTTTCCCAGCGGCGACCTGATCGTGCGGGACCAGGGCTGGCTGGAGGAGGCGCTTCCCGAATGGGACATCGAGTGGACGCGGTTCGACTCCGGCGCCACCATCAACACCGCGTTCGTGGCCGAGTCCGTCGACCTGGCGGCGATAGGTTCCAGCCCCGTCGCGCGCGGCCTCTCGGCCCCGCTGAACATCCCGTACCAGGTCGCCTGGGTGCTCGACGTCGCCGGCGAGAACGAGGCGCTGGTGGCGCGGGAGGGGGCGGGCATCGAATCCATGGCGGACCTCGAAGGGCGCACGGTGGGCGTCCCGTTCGCCTCCACGGCCCACTACAGCCTGCTCGCCGCGCTGGACCAGGCCGGCGTCGAGGCGGCGGCGGTCGAGATCGTGGACCTGGAGCCGCAGGACATCGTGGCGGCCTGGACCCGGGGCGACCTCGACGCCAGCTACGTCTGGCTGCCCACGCTCGACGAACTCAGGGCCACCGGGCAGGTCCTCGCCACCAGCGAGGAGATCGCGGCCGCCGGCAAGCCGACGCTCGACCTCGGCGTCGCGTCCACCGAACTCGTCGAGGAGCACCCCGAGGTCATCGCCGCCTGGCGAGACGTCCAGGCCCGCGCGCTCAACCTCATCCACGACGACCCGGACGCGGCCGCCGAGGCCGTCGGCCGGCAACTCGGCATCGACGCCGACGTCGCGGCCGCCCAACTCGAACAGGGCGTGTTCCTCCGGCCGGACGACCAGTCGAACCCCCAGTGGCTTGGTACCCCCGACCGGATCGGGGAGGTGGCGGCGAACCTCCACGACGCCGCCGAGTTCCTCGCCGCGCAGAACCAGATCGAGGGCGCGCCCGACCTCACGGTCTTCCAGGACGCCGTCCACGCCGAGGGGTTGAGCGATGTCGACGGCTCCTGAGGCACGGACCACCGAGGCCGCGGGCTCGGTGGCGGCGGCGGTCTCGGTCCGCGACGTGGACCACGTGTACGGGCGCGGGACGTCGGCCGTGCGAGCCCTCGGGCCGCTCTCGCTCGACGTGCCGGCGGGGGAGTTCCTGGTGCTGGTCGGCCCCTCGGGCTGCGGCAAGACCACCCTGCTGCGGCTGATCGCCGGCTTCGAGACCCCGACGTCCGGCACGGTCACCGTGCGCGGCGAAACCCCCCGGCCCGGGCGGCAGTCCGGCGTCGTCTTCCAGCAACCCCGGCTCTTCCCCTGGCGCACCGTCGGCGACAACATCGGCCTCGCGCTGCGCTACGCGGGCGTGCCGCGCGCCGAACGACCGTCCCGCGTCGCCCGACTCCTCGACCGGGTCGGCCTGACGGGCACCGCGGACCGCCGCGTCTGGGAGATCTCCGGGGGACAGCAGCAACGGGTCGCCATCGCACGGGCATTGGCCGGCGACCGGGAACTCCTGCTGCTCGACGAGCCGTTCGCGGCCCTCGACGCGCTGACCAGGGAACGACTCCAGGAGGACCTGCGGCGGATGGGCCACGAGACCGGCTCCACGTCGGTCTTCGTGACACACAGCGTCGACGAGGCGGTCTTCCTCGCGACACGCGTCGTCGTGCTGAGCCGCCGGCCGGGCGTGATCACCCTCGACCTGCCCGTCGACCTGCCGCGCACCGGCCTCGACCCCGACGAGCTACGCGGCCTGCCGGAGTACGCGGCGCTGCGCGCCGAGACGGGCGCCGCGGTCCGCGCCGCCGCCTGAGCCGAGCCCCCCACCACGCACGGAGGAAGCGAAGATGACCGTCACCGACACCACGACCGACACCGTGCCCGCCGCCCTCGCCCTGACGGCCCTCGGCCCGCGCTTCGGCGCCCGGATCGACGCCCTCGACCTGTCGGCCGCCACCGACGCGCAACTCGCGGCGGTCCGCGCGGCGCTCGTCGCACACAAGGTGCTGTTCTTCCCGGAACAGCGCCTCGACCCCGACAGCCAGGTGGCGCTCGGCCGCCGCCTCGGCGAACTCACCGCCTCGCACCCGGTGGTGCCGGGGATCGACGAGGACCACCCCGAGATCTACGCCCTCGACGCGGCCGACAACGGCTTCGCCGACGTCTGGCACACCGACGTCACCTTCGTCCGCCGGCCACCCCTCGGCTCCATCCTCCGCGCCGTCCAGGTACCACCGGCGGGCGGCGACACCAGCTGGGCCGACGGCCAACTCGCCTACGAGTCGCTGTCCCCGCCGGTACGGGACCTGGCCGACCGACTCACCGCCGTGCACGACGGCAGCCGGGAGTTCGGCTACTACCTCGCCCAGCGCCGCGGCGGCGAGGGCAACGAATGGGACGGCGAACGCTACCGGGGCCTCGACCCCGTCGAACACCCCGTCGTGCGCGTCCACCCCGAGACCGGACGCCGGAGCCTCTTCGTCAACCCCGGCTTCACCTCCCACCTCGTCGGCCTCTCCGACGCCGAGAGCCGCGGCGTCCTCGACCTGCTCTACGCCCACCTCACCAAGCCGGAACACATCATCCGCCACAGCTGGCGCGCCGGCGACGTGGCGATGTGGGACAACCGCGCCACCCTGCACTACGCCAACCGCGACTACGGCGACTTCCGCCGCGTCATGCACCGCGTCACCCTCCGCGGCGACATCCCCTCCGGCCCGGCGACACCCCCCACGCCGTGAGCCGAGCCGCGCGGCCGAACACCGACAAGACGAAGACCCCCGGCCGTGGATGGCGGCGGGGGCCTTCGATCAGCCCGGTGAGAGCTGGCGGAGGATACGAGATTCGAACTCGTGAGGGTGTGAACCCAACACGCTTTCCAATTGTTCGTACGAGGGACCGGACGGGCTCGTCGCCGTCCTGGCCAGCGACCTAGTCTCTCTCGATCAGACCTCCGGACGCCGCTGAACGAGGGCGAACGCAACTGGAACTGCAACTGCGACTGCAACTGGCGGGACGCCCGTGAATTGACGCCTGACCTGGGGCGCTGTGAGCCAAAAGCCTTTTGCGAAAGGCTGCGAGCCGGGCATTTTCTGCTGCATGGGGGCGGTCCTACGGGCTGAACCGGTGTGGATAGAGATGTTCACGGGCTGCGGCAGCCTCGGTTTCGCCGTCTGGTAGAGGTGGTGCGCCAGCGGGAGGACTGTGGGCCGTAGCTGGGTCGGCCGCTGATGTCTGCCGTTATCGGAGAGGGCGTTGCTGGTGGTGTACTACCGCACCTGCAATGTTCTTCAGGGGACCTGCTCGTTCCCTGGGGCCCCGGGCAGCGAGTACACGAACTCTTTGCCTCCGCCCTCGGGGCCAGCTGCGCGGTTGCGCTTGAGCGCTCCTGCCTCGACCAGGCGCTTGAGGCGGTTGTTGGCGTTGGGCAGAGATACTTGGAGGGCTTCCGCGAGAGCGGTCGTTCGGAATCTGCCCAGCTGACGCGCTTGCTCGTAGGTATCGGCTAGCATCGCCGCGTCTCCGAGAAGGACGCCATCATCACCGTCCACAGCGATCTGCTTGCGTCGTTCCAGACACACGGTGACCGCGTCTCGCGTTTCCTCGCTCAGCCCGACCAGTTGGACTCCCTGGACGTCACTGTCGCCTGCAGCCAATGACAGGTAGAACTTACCGAGGAACTCGTCGGTGAAGCTGTTCGTCATCGCGTCCACGCCAGCGAAGTCGATGGTCAGGAGGGCAACGGGCGCGGCTCCGTGGACTTGGGCTTCCAACGCGTTGCGCACGGTGACGCCGCTGGTGCGAGTGAACAGGAAGCTTCCATGATCTTGAACGGCGAACCCGAGCGAGGCCCCGTTCTTCCTCGGTTTCATTGAACGCATTGAAGCACAGGCGGCCTACGGTGTGAACGACACTCTCAGCCATGCCCAGGTGCCTTCCACCCATGTGGGGGACGACTCTGGCCGAGGCGCGGAGGCGCTGCTCGGTTGTCGACCAGCGTGGAGAAGCCCGTCGCCACTCCGCAGCACGAGCCGTGCGGGCCCTCGGGCGCCAGCGTGAGCCAGCAGGTCAGGCAGTCCGTTGCCTCTTTGCTCAGCCGTCCCGCTGACGCCAGGTTCGAGTGCTCGTTGTAGAGCGTCAGTGCTGGTGGCGACCTTCTTGTGCTCTGGGTTCTGTCGAAGATGTCTGAGCACGCCGATACCGGTGTCGCAGATGGCCACCTCAAGCCTCCGATAGCGGGTCGTTCTGCCGGTGTAGGTCTGCGCGGCGATGAAGGCTCCTGAGGGGCCCAACCCGTGGCTGACGGCGTTGTCGATCAGTTCGCCGATACTTCTCGAGACTCGGGCACCATTGCCAGTGCCGAGGCTCGCCTTGGCCAATCGCCCGATTCGCTCCCCTAGGGCTCCGGCGGTCTCAGGGGTCAACGGACTCGTCTCCAGCAGCGCGGACGCGCGATCCCGCCTGTCGTCGAACGGCAGATGTCCGACGACCCGTGCCTCCGCAGGCAGACGAGTAATCAAGTCCATGCGCTGTACGTACGAAGCCACCCGGGCGTCGGCAGGTAACACCAGTTCGATCGCACCGCCCGCGGCGCTCCGCTTGTGCGTGAGTGCGGCTATCGCCGCGAGGTCCAGAGGACTGGCGAAGCGCAGCCGACTGGCATCGACGACGAGGTCAGAGCCGACATCGGCAACCACGTGTAGGTCATTACGAAGCAAGGGCTGACGTCCGACGAGTTCCAGCAGCACAACACGACACGATGCCAGGCGCTCGACCGTGCCGTGGGGGGCTTCTCGGTCGTGTGCATCGAAGCCGACATGTCTGATACGCTTTCATTGAAGTCAATGAAAGCGAGAGAATCGTGCAGCACGTCAGCTACTTCGACGCCTTCCTCAAGGACGTCGTCAACCTCAGCCAGGGCAAGTTGGACCGGTTGGACCGGGGGGTTGCAGCGATCTATGAGGCACTGAGGGGGGATGCGGAACTCGGTTGCCACATCCTCGGCAAGAGCCCCCAGGGGTCATGGGCCCAGCGGACCATCATCAACCCGGTTGGCGGCAAGGAGTTCGACGCCGACTTCATGCTCGAGATGAGGGAGAACCCAGCCTGGGCCCAAAGCCCCAAGCTCTACATTGAGAACGTCTATGCCGCGATCCACCGCCATGGCACCTACAAGAAGATGCCGCACACGCGTAAGTGCCGTTGCGTCCAGCTCAGCTACGCGGATCAGATGCACGTGGACATCGTTCCCTATGTGCGACTCGCCAGCGGTCGCGAGGTCATCGTGAACCGGGACGAGGACCGGTGGGAGGACACCAATCCGGTCGGCTTCACGGCCTGGATGCGGGCGAAGGACGAGATCGCCGACAGCAATCTCCGCAAGGTCATCAGGCTGATGAAGTACCTACGCGACCACAAGGGCTCCTTCACTGGCACCCGGTCGATCATCCTGACCACCCTGCTCGGCGAGCGGGTCTCCGAGGTGCCCAAGCTCGCCGACCCCGGCTACTACGGCAACGTCCCCTCCGCCTTGCTGCACATCGTCAGCGACCTCGACCACTGGCTCCAGCAGCGCCCCTACAAGCCCTCCATCCCCGACCCGTCCGGTTCCGGGGTCACCTTCGACCATCGATGGGACCAAACCACTTACGCCTATTTCCGGGCCCGTATCAATGCCCATGCGGCACAGATCAAGCTTGCCTACGAGGAGACTGACCCGGCGAGGAGCGTTCGGCTGTGGCAAGAAGTGCTCGGCGACCGCTTCCAGGCACCGGTCGCATCTGGCCGTTCCAAGTTCTTCGCGCCGGCTCCTGCTCCGACGACAGTGACGAGGACCGGGCGAGCAGGGTGACCAAACGGAAATCGACTCGGACGAACCTGTCCCCGTGGCAGACCAGTTTTCTGAACGATCTCCGGACGCTGGCTGCCCAGCAGCCGCACGACCTGCGCATCACAGACCAGCCGACGACAACCTCAGAAGGTCGCGTCTCTATCAGGTTGCGGTTGTTCATCGCGGGACTGCCGATGGAGGAAGCGGGACTTCCGCTGAAAGACGAGGAAGACTTCCTCGTGATCGTATCGGGTGACCCGCTGGAGGCTCCCATAGTGGAAGTTGAGCACGATCGTTTTGTAGGACATCCGCACGTACTGCAAGGTCGGAGGTTGTGCCTATACCTTGACCAGTCGCGTGAGTGGGATCCGGTGGGCGGCATCACCGCTTTCCTTAATAGATTCTGGCAGTGGCTGACGGATGCCTCGGAGGGTCGCTTCAATGCCTCCACTGCGATCTATCACGCTGTTGGTGGAGTTCTCCACCGGACATCGGGCACGCCGACGATCGTCGTTCGTCAATCCGGTGTTGGCCGGCATATCCAACTCGGATGGCTGAAGCCCAGGTCATCTCATCGGTTAGATCTAATCTCTGGGGGGCGTGGTGAGGATCGAATGCGCGCTCCGGTCCTCACAGCCGGGGCCTATATGCCCTATGGGGCGGGCGCCACCCTTGCTGAACTTCTCGCCCTCCTCACCGCGCAGCCAACGGGCGGGGAGATGCCTAGCTCTTCGAGCCTTGCCGAGCCGTCCACTGCTTTCCTCACCGCTCTTGCGGCCAGTGCCGCCAAGAGTCCACACGACAGTCCACAGTACTTCGTCCTAGCCGTGCCCCATCCGGCCGGAGGCCCTGACTATCTTCTGGGAGGCCGCTTGACCCCGCCGACCGCCAACCTCCTTCGCCATAAGGTGAAGCAGCACGGTGTGGGCTCCACCATTTTCGGCGCGGGCGACTTGGCGACACCTATCGAGTGGTGCATGGTGTCTGACGAACGCCCCGCAGTGACGACTCGGCGGGATAACGGCCGGCCCGTCAGCACATTCTGTGGAAAGAATGTTCACATCTGGGGATGCGGCGGCATCGGATCTTGGGCAGCTGAATTCATAGCCCGAGCTGGCGCAACTCGGATTACTCTGTGTGACCCAGGAAACATCACCGGTGGCCTCCTCATCCGGCAGAACTATACTGAGACCGACATCGGCAGCACCAAAGCTGATGCACTAGCTCGCCGCTTGAACGCCATCAGCGACGGCCTCAAGGTGGAAGTCATGCCCTGGCTTTCACTCGATGAAGCCGCTCGTGCCGTCAAGGTGGCTGATGTCGTCATCGACGCCACGGTGAATCTTGCAGTAGGCCGCCTTCTTGACACTCTTGCCGACAATCCCGACCGCAGAGCCGTCCTCGCTCAGTTCGCGACGGATGCACGGACCGGCAGCCTCGGCATCGTGACTGTGTCAGTCCTCGGCAACAGGGTTGGCCCGTCGACCATCGACCGTCAGATTGGCCCTGTGGTCCTGGGGGATCCCCGGATGGAGCTCTATCACTCCTTGTGGCAGGAGCCGCTGGAGGACGATGAACTGGTACCCACGCGTGGTTGCTCGGTACCCACCTTTCACGGTTCGGCGGCCGATATGGCTGCAGTGGCTGGCAGCTTGGTGACCTTCCTGGGTACTCACCTCAGGGCGGCCCAGGTCTCCGGTACCCACCTCTGCGCGGTACCCCATGCGCATGGCGGCCCCGCCCACCGATTCCTGCCGCACTCCTGAAAGAGGGCTGCCGGGAAGCTGCAACTATCGTCTCGCCAGCACTCAGAGTGATGTCCATCGTGCGCCAGTACCTGCCGTCCAACCGCTCGTAGATCGCAAGCTCAGGATGCACCTGGTGATGATGCAGACGCCCGAGGGATATGGCCGCGGACAACGGCAGAGCAGGGAGTACGTGGAGCCGGCGGATGGTCTTGGGCGCTGCGTCGATGTCTGCGAGGAAGGAGCGGACACAGGCGATAAAGTTCTTCAAAGAGCCCTGATGGGCGATGATATCGGGAGCGCTCGTCACCTCTATGGGGCTGATCTGGTAACGGCGTAGACCCCGTAGGTCAACCGGTATCTCTTCCGGATTGACAGTCCCTGAGATGTTCAGTACGACCACTTCCTCCCGGCCGTGCGGAGCCGCGTGATCGAGGCGGGTAATGAATTCCACTACTGGAGCCGTCTCCTGCCAGCGCCAGGATTCGTCGTGTCGCTGACGCTGATGGATTTCCGTAGGCACAGTGTCATCGAGGCGAGACCCGAGATAGACCAGCAGCGGTAACCTGGCGAAGCCGAAGATGCTGAGGTGCCTGACGGCATTGGTGACGATGCCGTGCTTCAACTGGCGTTCGATCACATCGTCGATCAATGCCGTGGCGTTCCGAAAGTAGGAACGGCTCCGCTCTTTAGGGCCGCACAGCATGTCCGTCGGCCCGGCGGACTCACCAAGTACGTGCCGCAAGTCAATCTCAATGCCATGCCGGGAATACGACTCTAAGAACAGTGGGTACCGCTTCGCCGCAACCACGGCGGTCATCGCCGTCTCCCTCGATAACTCGACCTCCCGTCCATGGACTTGACCGACCATGCGCAGCACGGTGGTCGCACGGTCTTCGCCCAAACCTGTGAGATGCCGGATGCGGTCCTCATGTGACCTCTTGAGTTCCCTGAGCATACTGACGGTGAATACGTCCAAGGCGCCGGGCGCATCGAACTCGTTATGGTCATCTGAACAGACTAGCATCAGGTTATCGGCCGACTCCCGATGATCCAAGACGCTTTCTCCTCGCGGGGAGTGCGCACTGTCATGTCTGCCGACGATGTGGGCGAGCTCGCCCAGCCATAAGGTCCTAGCCGTCATTCCCCCGTCAAGGAGGTTGCGGTTGCAGATGGCACATCTACCGCCACAGCGTACCCACACTTCCAGGCGCACTTTGGGCGGGATCTTCCCACCGTTCTGTCCGCTCCCTGTCCCGCCCATGCTGTCCATCCCTGTCTCCGCACCGGGTTCCAGGATGAAGCTACGCCCCCGGTAGCACCTGTGCCGTGTCCGACAAGTACGCGGCGCACATAACCAGCCAGAGTCGTCTGGCACGCCGCACGAGGTAGTCTCGTTTGCTCAGGTAGGGGCATGTTGGATGACAACAGTTGCGACCAGACTTGCCACCATGCAACGGCAGGACCTGGGCTGCTGGCTGCGGGGGCTTCGTATCAGTCCCATGAGTGCTGATGCCTATGACGCCACGCTCGTGCTACTGACCGTCGAAGAGGCCACTCGCCGTCTTCGTATCGGCCGGACTACGTGATACCAACTCATCCGAAACGGAGAGTTGGAGTCCATCCCGATCGGCAGTCTCCGGCGCATCCCGCCGACGCCCCTGCCGCACACGTCGCTTGTCGCCGCGCTCAGCAGCGCGGCGCCTGACTCCTGTTCAGCCGGAGCGCTGCCCGACCGTGGCAGCGCTCAGCGTTTTCGTACCCCTGGAGGAGGGGGTCCGCCCATGGCGGAGGAGAAGAAGCGCACGCGTCGCGCCAACGGCGAATCTGCCATCTACTTGGGCCAGGACGGTCGTTGGCACGGCCGTGTGCCGATGGGTTACAAGGACGACGGGACGCCGTACCGTCGCCATCTCACGCGCCCGACGTGCAAGGAACTGGTTGAGGAAGTCCGGCGGCTGGAGAAGCAGTGCGACGAAGGTTCGGCGTGTCAGCTCGACAAGCCGTGGACCGTTGAGAAGTGGCTGTTGCATTGGGTTGAGAACATCGCCAAGCACGGTCGTCAGCGAGAACACGTACGACGGGTATGAGGTCGCGGTTCGCGCGTGCACCTCGTGTCCGGGGTCGGCAAGCACCGCATCGACCGCTTGAGCCTGAGCACCTCGAAAGCCTGTATCGCCGGATGCAGAACGGCGGGAGCAAGGCGGGCACGGCTCACCAGGCTCACCGCACTGCCCGAACCGCTCTCGGAGAGGCGGTTCGGCGCGGCCATGCAGCCAAGAACGCCGCCGCGCTGGCGAAGCCGCCGCGGGTGGAAGAGGACGAGGCGGAGATCGAGCCCTACTCCGTGGAAGAGGTGCAGCGTCTGCCGCTGGAGGTCAACCCGCGGCGGAACAGTGCCCGTTGGGTTCCGGCGCTGGCGCTCGGACTACGGCAGGGCGAGACGTTGGGGCTGCGCTGGGCTGACGTTGATCTGGATAACGAGCACCTGAAGCTGCGTCGGAACCGTCTGCGGCCCAGGTACGAGCACGGATGCACGGATGCCTAGGCCGTTTCTTTCGGATCATCTGATCGTTGGTCTGGGTGTGGCGTTAACCGATGCGCAGTGGGCGCGGATCGAGCCGTTGCTGCCGGACCGTGGGCCGAGGAGGGGTGGGCGATGGCGTGATCACCGGGAGGTGATCGACGCGATCGCGTTCAAGTACCGCACCGGCTGTCCGTGGATGGACCTGCCGGAGAAGTTCGGCTCGTGGAAGGGCGTGCACA
>NZ_SMKI01000027.1 GCF_004348415.1 Streptomyces hainanensis | reverse complement strand
CCCCCCCGCCGTTGTCGCCTCCCCCGCCGCAGCCGGCCGCCAGCAGCGCGAGCGCGGCGGCGCCGATCACCGCGGCACGCCCGCGGCGCCCACGGGTCGGTCGGGACTCGTTCGTTCGGTTCGCTCTCATCGCCTGCCTCATCGTCGGGGCTTGGGCGGACTCGCCCAGGGATGTGAGTGTTAAGCCAGTGAATTAACAAAGTCAATCCCCTGAACGGAACGAACCCTTGCGCGACGAATGACAGTTGACGATCGTGGTGCCTGATGCGCACCTACCAGAACCCGGTCATCGGCGGCTTCCACCCCGACCCGAGCGTCGTCCGTGTGGGCGAGGACTACTACCTCGCCTGTTCGAGCTTCGAGTACTTCCCCGGCGTCCCCCTCTTCCACAGCCGCGACCTGGTGCACTGGCGCCAGCTGGGCAACGTCCTCGACCGGCCGTCCCAACTGCGGCTGCCGCCCGGGACACCGGCCTCCGCAGGGATCTACGCCCCCACCCTCCGCCACCACGACGGCCGGTTCTGGCTGATCACCACGGTGGTCGGCGCCGGCGGCACCTTCGTCGTCCACGCCGAGCGGCCCGAGGGCCCCTGGTCGGACCCGGTCTGGATCGACCTGCCCGGCATCGACCCGGACCTGGCCTGGGACGAGGACGGCTCCTGCTGGTGCGCCTTCTCGGACGGCGGGATCCGGGTGGCCCGGATCGACCCGCTCACCGGCGCGGTGCTCGAAGGACCCCGGCCGCTGTGGTCGGGCACCGGGCTCAAGTACCCGGAGGCCCCCCACCTCTACCGGATCGACGACTGGTGGTACCTGCTGCTGGCCGAGGGCGGCACCGAGCGCGGGCACGCCGTCTCGATCGCCCGTGGCCGCTCACCGCGCGGCCCCTTCGAGCCGGCGCCGGCCAACCCGATCCTGACGCACGGCGGCACCGACCGGCCGATCCAGTCCACCGGCCACGCCGACCTGGTCCCGGCGGCCGACGGCACGTGGTGGCTGGTGCTGCTGGCCACCCGCCCCCACGGGCACACCCCCAACTTCCACGTGCTGGGCCGGGAGACGTTCCTGACGCCGGTGCGCTGGGCGGACGGCTGGCCGGCTGTCGGGCCGGTCCTGGAGCGCCACCCGGCGCCCGCGGCCTGGCACCCGTGGGACGCGGAGCCCGTCCGCGACGACTTCGACGCGCCGGCACTCGCCCCGCACTGGGTCTCGCCGCGCGAACGCCCCGACGGCTCCTGGTCGTTGACCGCCCGCCCCGGCTGGCTCAGGCTCACCGCCACCGGGCCCGCCCTCGACCGCGCCGGGCACACCCTCGTCGGCCGGCGCCAGCAGCACCCGGACTGCCGGGTCCGCGTCGGGATCGACCCCGGCTCGGCCACCGCCGGCCTCGTCGTACGGCTGGACGAGGCACACCACTACGCCCTGGAGGTGGCCGACGGCGAGGCCCGGGTCGTCGCCCGCGTCGGGCCGCTGAGCCAGTGCGTGGCCCGCCGGGCGGTCCCGCCCGGGCCCCTCACCCTGCTGCTCGACATCCGCACCCGCGACGTGCTGCCGCCCTCCGTGACCGGCGCCGGGCAGGCGGCGGGCGAGCCGCTCGGCGTGTGGGCCACCGGCCCCGACACCCTCGGCTTCGCGGTGCTGCCGGCCGGCGCCGAGGAGCCGACGCCGCTCGCCGAGTTGGACGGCCGCTACCTGTCGACCGAGGTGGCCACCGGCTTCACGGGGCGCGTCATCGGCATGTACGTCACCCACGGGAGCGCCGACTTCGACTGGTTCGACTACGAACCGACGCCCGACGACGCGGGGTGAGGCGCGCGTCGGGCCGGCCACCGGTGGCGGTGGCCGGCCCGACGGCGGGCCCGACGACCTGCCCGAGGCCGGCCCGAAGACCGTCAGAAGCGGGCGCCGACGGCGGCCCCGTTGGCGGGGCGGAGGAAGGTGGACGACGGGATGGCGCCGTTCGCCTGGCGCGGCCCGGCGATCGACGCCGGGTTGGTGCTGACGAGCGCCCAACTGCCGCCGATGTTCCACGAGTTGCCGCTGCCCCCGGAGCCGGAGCCGAGGGACACGTCGGTGCCGTTGGCCACCGCGAGGCTCGCGGTCACGGTGCTGCTTGACCGGCTGAGGTTGAAGCCGGTGCCGCCGTTCCGCCAGGCCGTCGAACGTTCGATCACCAGCCGGCCGGGGTTGCCGTTGTCGATGAAGCCACCGACCGCGTTGTCCCACGCCATGCTGTTGCGGGTGACATGGGCCACGGCCGGGTCGGTGTCCCCGCCGCCGCCCAGCTTGAAGCCGTTGCCGTCGCCCGTGTAGTCGGGCAGGTTCCACCGGTTGACGCCGTTGCCCCAGGCCAGGCTGGATTCGACGACGATCGGGGAGAGGAACTCCCAGGCGTCGAAGCCGTCGTCCGAGTTGTTCCAGAGCCGGGCGCCGCGCACCACGTTGCCGCTGCCCGAACCCTCCTTGATGGCCAGGCCGTCGGCGCTCTCACCGTTCTTCCGCGGGTCGCGGTTGCCGTAACTGTCCAGGTTGATGATCTGGTTGTTGCCGGACGCGCCCTGGAGGTGGAGGCCGCTCTCGTAGTTGTCCCGGGTGATCAGGCGTTCGAAGACGTTGTTGTTGGTGTCCAGGCCGAAGATGCCGTAGGGGCCGTTGGCGATCTCCAGACCGATCAACCGCCAGTGGTCGCCCTCGATGTGGAGGGCGCCGCGCTCGGCGCGCGGGATGCTGCCGTCGACGGGTGCCGGGGTGTGCGGCATGTTCTCGCCGTCGATGACGGCCCGTTCGCCGTTGTACGTGGTGAGGGTCAACGGCGCGCTCGCGGTGCCGTTCTTGTTCAGCTGGATGTTGGTACTCGGCGCGTAGGTGCCGGCCCTGAGGTAGATCGTGTCGCCGGCGACGGCGAGGTCGACCGCGCGCTGCACCGTGCGCAGCGGGGCGGCGAGGGTGCCGGCGTTGCCGTCGTCGCCGCCGGGCGACACGTAGAGCGCGGTGGCCAGGGCGCCGACGTCGTCCGCCGCGGTCGCGGCCGCCGCGGTGGCGGGCAGGGCCGCCCCCGCGCCGGCGAGCAGGGCGAGGGACGCGATCAGGGCTCTCAGTCTCATGGTGCGACTCCATGGTCGACGGGGTGCGGTGCCTGTCGCGGTGCTGAAAGCGCTTTCCATCCGACGCCGGATGCTAGTGGTGGGCCATGCCCACGTCAACGGCCGCGGTCCGGGCACCCGTTGGCGACGCGCGCCGGACGGCCGTGGCCACGACGAGGGACGCGGTCAGGTGCGGTCAGGTGCGGTCAGGAGGTGCGGTCGGGAGACGCGGTCAGGAGATGCGGTCGGCCAGCGCGAGGATGTCGCGGGCCCGGCTGACGACCGGGGCGTCGACGAAGCGGCCGTCGGGCAGGGCGACGGCGCCGACGCCGCGGTCGCCGGCCCGCTCGGCGGCCTCGACGACCTCCCTGGCGCGGCTGATCTCCTCCGCGGTGGGCCGGAACGCGGCGCGGATCGCGGGGATCTGGCGGGGGTGGATGGCGGTGCGGCCGAACATGCCGAGGTCGCGGCCGTGCGCGCAGGAGGCCCGCAGCCCCTCGGTGTCCGCGATGTCCGGGTAGATCGACATCGGCACCGGGTCGAGCCCCGCCGCCGCCGCGGCGAGCACCACGCGCAGCCGGATCTGGTCGAAGGCGGACTCCAGGCGGATGGCGAGGGCGGCCGTCAGGTCCTGCTCGCCGAGCGCCAGCCCGGCGACCCGCGGGTGGGCGGCGATGGCGTCGGCGTTGGCGAGGCCGCGCGCGGACTCGAGCAGCGCGTGCGCCGGCGTGGCCTGGTCGCCGAAGGTGTCGTCGACGAGGGCGAGATCGTCCGGCGAGTCGACCTTGGGGAGCCGCACCGCGTCGAGCCCCGGCAGCCCCGCCAGCGCCCCGAGGTCGTCGCGGCCGCGCGCGGTGGCCAGGTCGTTGACCCGGACGTGCAGTTCGGGGCCGGCCTCGGCCGGGGGGCGGTCCGCGAGGCGGCGCACCGTGTTCTCCCGGGCGGCGTCCTTGCGGCTCCCGTCGACGGCGTCCTCCAGGTCGATGATGACGACGTCGGCGCCGCTCGCCATCGCCTTGTCGAAGCGTTCCGGGCGGTCCCCCGGGACGTAGAGCCAGGTGACGGGGATGCTCACGCTATGATCCCCCGCTCGCGCAGCGCGGCGATCTGCTCGGCCGGGTAGCGCAGGTCGGCCAGGATCTCGTCGGTGTGCCGGCCCAACGGCGGCCCGGCCCAGCGCACTTCACCCGGCGTCTCGGAGAGCCGGAACAACACGTTCTGCACGGTGACGGCGCCCAGCTCCTCGTCGGGCAGTTCGACGAAGGTGCCGAGCGCCTCGTACTGCGGGTCCTTGGCGACGTCGGAGACGTCGTAGACGGGCGCGATCGCCGCCTGCGCCCGGGTGAACTCGGCGATCACCTCGTCCGCGTCGCGCTCGGCGATCCAGCAGCCGACCGCCGCGTCCAGCTCGTCGACGTGCGCGACCCGGCCGGCTCCGGAGGCGAACCAGGGGCGCTCGGCCAGCTCGGGGCGGCCGACCAGCCGGATCACGCGTTCCGCGATCGGCTGGGCGCTGGTGGAGACGGCGACCCAACGCCCGTCCCTGGTGCGGTAGGTGTTGCGCGGGGCGTTGCTCGCGGAGCGGTTGCCGGTGCGTTCGGGGATCACGCCGAGGGCGCGGTAGGCCGTCATCTGGGGGCCGAGGAGGCCGAGGAGGGGTTCGATGATCGCCATGTCGACGATCTGTCCGCGCCCGGTGGACTCGCGGGCGCGCAGCGCCACCATGACGGCGTAGGCCATGGTCAGCCCGGCGACGCCGTCGGCCAGGGCGAGCGGCGGCAGCACCGGTGGGCCCTCGGGGTCGCCGGTGCTGGCGGCGAAGCCGCTCATCGCCTCGGCCAGCGTGCCGAACCCGGGGCGCCCGGACATCGGCCCGAACTGCCCGAAGCCGGTCATCCTGGCCAGGATCAGCCGGGGGTTCTCGGCCCACAGGGCCTCGGGCGAAAGCCCCCATCTCTCCAGGGTGCCCGGGCGGAAGTTCTCCACCAGGACGTCGGCGTCCGCGGCCAACCGCCGCAGGATCTCCTGCCCTTCGGGCTCCGAGAGGTCGACGGCGGCCGTGCGCTTGTTCCTCGACAGGGTCTTCCACCAGAGGCCGACCCCGTCGGCGGCCGCGCCGTGGCCGCGGGCCGGGTCGCCCCGCCTGGGGTGCTCGATCTTGATCACGTCGGCGCCGAAGTCCCCGAGCAGCATCGCTGCGGTGGGGCCGGCGAAGAGGGTCGCGGTGTCGATGACTTTCAGGTCGATCAAGCTCACCATGGAGATATAAGTTATAACTTACAGCCTGTCAGTCAAGAGGGCCGACCTCGACGGGTCCTGGCGCACGACCGCGCGAGATACTTCGGGGACGGGGCCACCGCCACGGGGTCGCCGCGAGACGAAGGGCAGCGATGCAGTCACGTGAGCCGGCGGAGGGTCACCGCCAGCCGTTGAGCAAGGCCGACTACGTGTACGAGGTGCTGCGCGACGAGATCCGCAACGCCCGGGTGCCGGGCGGCACCCAGCTCAAGGCCGCTCACCTCGCCGAGCGCCTGGGCGTCTCCATCACGCCGGTGCGCGAGGCGTTGCGCCGCCTGGAGAAGGACCGCCTGGTGAGCTACCAGAGCCACCGTGGGGCCACGGTGATCGACCTCAGCGACGAGGCGCTGCTGGAGTTCTACAACGTGCGCGCGGTGGTGGAGGGGCTCGGCGCCCGACTGGCCGCGGCCCGGATCACCCCCGGGCAGTTGGCCGAACTCCGGTCCCTGCACGGGCAGATGGTGGCGGATGCCGCCGAGCGGCGGTTGGTCGGGCTGGGCGAGCTGAGCCGCCGGCTGCATCTGGCGATCGCGGACATCGGGGGCCCGGCGTTCCTCGGCCAGCACGCGCACGCCATCCGCGACAGCCACCCGGTGCCGGCGGCGGCGTCGCTGTGGCTGGACGCGGAGCAGGCCGAGGCCCATCTGGCGGAGCACGCGCGGCTGTTGGACGCGTTGGAGGCCGGCGAGGGCGAGGCGGCCGAGCGGATCATGATCGCGCACGTCAGGGCCAGCGGCGCGTACCGGGTGGGCGGGCCGGTCGGCGACTGACCGGCGCGCGCCGCGAGCGGGGTCGCCGGCCCGGTCGCGACCATGGCCGTGGCCCCGCCCACGTGCCAAGCTGGTGCCGTGGCGACCGATCCCCACGCCGGCGATGGAGCCAGGCGCAACCCGGAGTTGCGGCGGGTGGCCATGCGCCGGCAGGTGTCGGAGGCCGGGTTCGTGCGGGTCTCCGAGCTGGCCGCCAGGTACGGCGTGAGCATCATGACGGTGCACCGGGATCTGGACGAGCTGGCGCGGCGCGGCTTCCTGCACAAGGTGCGCGGCGGGGCGACCTGCGCGCCCACCACCACCTTCCACGGCGACCTCGACCACCGGATGCGGGCCCAGGTGGAGGCCAAGGAGGCCATCGCGCGTGAGGTGCTGGCGTCCGAGGTGCGGCCGGGTCAGGTGGTCGCGCTCGACGACAGCACGACGTCGCTGATGCTGGCCAGGCTGCTGCCGGAGCGGGCGCCGTTGACCGTCGTCACGCACTTCCTGCCGGTGCTGCGGGCGTTGGCCGCCCAGCCGGGCATCGAGTTGGTGGGGCTCGGTGGGCGGTACGACGCGGCCTACGACTCGTTCCTCGGCCAGGCGACGGCGCGGGCGGCGTCGGGGCACTGCCCGGACGTGCTGTTCCTCTCGACGACGGCGGTGGCGCGCGGCGTCTGCCGGATCCAGTCGCGGAACACGATGGTCACCCGGCGGGCGTTGATCGCCTCGGCGGCCCGCAGCGTGGCGCTGATCGACCACAGCAAGTTCGACCGGCTGGCGCCCTACCGGCTGGCCGCCGTCGCCGAGTTGGACCGGGTGGTGGTGGACGCCGCCACCCCCGAGCCCACGGTGCGCGAGCTGCGCGCCAGGGGCGGCCTGATCGACGTGGTGGACGTCGGCTGACGCCCTGTCACACGACGTCAAGGCGTGTGAAGTTCACCGTCCAAACCTCGGTTGACGAACCGCGATCCCGCCCCTGAGCTGGGAGTTCGCCCGAACCGTCGGGCACCGCGACCAAGATCGATGTGAAGAGTTGCGAACTCCGGAGAGGCGTGCGTGTAATACGCGTCACTTCTGGCTCGGCCGGAAAGAGGTGGTGCGGCGATGGTGCTGGACGACGGGCCGTTCGCGGTGTGCGTGGACGCGGGCACGACGGTCATCAAGGCCGTGGTGTTCGACGCCGCGGGCCGCGAGGTGACGGTGTCCCGCCGGGACACCGTGGTCGACCACCCACGTCCGGAGCGCGCCGAGCAGGACATGGACGCGGTGTGGCGGGCGGTCGCCGCCGCCGTGCGCGAGGCCGTCGCCCGGGCGCCGGGGCCGGTCCGGCTGTTGGCGCTGACGGCGCAGGGCGACGGCGCCTGGCTGGTCGACCGGCACCACCGGCCGGTGCGCCCCGCGGTGCTGTGGAACGACGCCCGCGCGGCCGACGTGGTCCGGGCCTGGCGGGCGGCCGGGGTGCTGGAGCACGCCTACCGCGAGAACGGCTCGCTGACCAACGCCGGGCTGCCCAACGCGATCCTGCGGCGGCTCGCCGTGGAGGAGCCGGCGGCGCTGCGGTCCGCGCACGCCGTGCTGACGTGCGGCGGCTGGCTGTTCCTGCGGCTCACCGGGGTACTGGGCGTCGAGGTGTCGGAGGCGTCCGCGCCCTGGCTCGACATCCGCGCCCGCGGCTACTCGGACCGGCTGCTCGACGCGTACGGGCTCGCCGAACACGCCCGGCTGCTGCCGCCGTTGCTCACCGGCGCGGACCAGGTCGGCGAGCTGACGGGCGCGGCGGCGGAACCGCTCGGCCTGCCGGCCGGCACGCCCGTGGTGCTCGCGCCCTACGACGTCGTGGCCACCGCCCTGGGCACCGGCGCCACCCGGGCCGGCCAGGCGACCTGTGTGCTGGGCACCACCCTGTGCACCGAGGTGCTGGTGGAGGCGCCTGACACGTCGGGCGAACCGTCGGGGCTCACCCTGGCCTTCGGCCCGCCCGCGCCGCTGCTGCGGGCGTTCCCCACACTGGCCGGCACCGGCGTGCTGGACTGGACGGTCGACCTGCTCGGGCTGCGCGACCACGAAGAACTGTCCGCCCTCGCGGCCCGGTCGGCGCCCGGCGCGGACGGGCTGCGGCTGCTGCCCTACCTGTCGCCGGCCGGCGAGCGGGCACCGTTCCTCGACCCGGCGGCCAGCGGGCTGGTCACCGGCGTGCTCTTCGCCCACCGGCGCGAGCACCTGGCCCGCGCGGTGCTCGAAGGGCTCGCGCACGTCATCAGGGACTGCCTGGCGGCCGCGCCGCACCGGCCCGTCGAACTGACGCTGTGCGGGGGCGGGGCGGCGAGCGCGCTGTGGTGCCAGCTGATAGCGGACGTCACCGGCGTGCCGGCGGTCACCACCGAGGACAGCCAGGTGGGTGCCAAGGGGGCGCTGCTGTTCGCGCTGACCGCGCTCGGCGACTTCCCCGACCTCGGCTCGGCGGCCGGCGCTCTCGTTCGGCGGCGGAGCACGCTGGCGCCCGAGGCCGCGTCGCGGGAACTCCACGACCACGAACACGCGGAGTTCCTGGCCACCAGGGAGTTGGCCGCGACCCGCTGGAAGGGGTGGCGCGCCGATGGCTGAACCCGTGTGGATCGGCGTCGACCTCGGCACCCAGAGCGTCCGGGCGCTGGCCGTGGACGACGCCGGCCGGACCGTGGCCGGCGCGGCCAGGCCGCTCGGCGGCCGGCGCGAGGGGCCGCGGCACGAGCAGGACCCGGCCGACTGGTGGACGCTGGCCGCGGACGCGCTGGCCGAACTGTCGACGGGGCTCGGCGGCCGCCCGGTGGGCGCGCTCGCCGTCTGCGCCACCTCGGGCACGGTGCTGCTGACGGGGGCGGCCGGCGTCCCGCTGACCCCGGGCCTGATGTACGACGACGCGCGCGCCGGCGCGCTGGCCGCGGCCGCCCAGGAGGCCGGCGCCGCGCTGTGGACGCGGCTCGGCTACCGGATGCAGCCGACGTGGGCGCTGCCCAAGGTGCTGTGGTGGCGGGACCGGGGGCTGTTGGCCGGCGGTGTGCGGCTGGCGCACCAGCCGGACGTCGTCGCGGCCGCGCTGGTCGGCCATCCGGTGGCCAGCGACTCGAGCCACGCCCTCAAGACCGGCTACGACCTGGTGGCGGAGCGCTGGCCGACCGAGGTACTGGCCCGGCTCGACGTGGACCCGGCCGCGCTCCCGGAGGTGGTGCGCCCCGGGACGGTGCTCGGCGCGGTGTGCCGGGAGGCCGCCGCCCGCACCGGACTGCCGCCCGGGACCCCGGTGGTGGCCGGCATGACGGACGGCTGCGCGGCACAGCTGGCCGCGGGGGCGCTCGGCGTCGGCGAGTGGAACGCGGTGCTGGGCACGACGCTGACGCTCAAGGGGGTCAGCGCGGCGCTGCCGAACGACCCGACGGGCGCCGTGTACTCGCACCGCGCGCCGCACGGCGAACTGTGGCTGCCGGGCGGCGCTTCGAGCACCGGCGCGGGCGCGGTGCGGGCGCTGTTCCCGGGTGCCGACCTGGACGCGTTGACGGCCGGCGCGGCGCGGGTGCGCGACGTGGCGCCGTGCTATCCGCTGGTCGGCCCGGGCGAGCGGTTCCCGTTCGTGGCGCCGGAGGCGCGCGGCTTCCTCGGCCGCGGGCCGCTGGCGGTGTCCGGTGACCGGGCGGCGGTGTTCGCCGCGGTCTGCCTGGGGGTCGCGCACCTGGAGCGGCTGTCGTTCGAGGTGCTGGCGGCGGCCGGCGCCGACGTGGGCGGCCCGGTGTCGTTCACCGGCGGCGCCACCCGCAACGCCTGGTGGAACCAGCTGCGGTGCGACGTGCTCGGCGTCCCGGTGCGGCTGCCGGCCAACCCGGAGCCGGCGCTCGGCATGGCGGTGCTCGCCGCCGGCGCCGTCACCGGCGACGTGCCGGACGCGGCCCGGCGGCTGGTGCGGGTGCGCCGCGTCATCGAGCCGGACCCGGCGCGGACCGCCGCGCTCGCCCCCGCCTACCACGCGCTGGTCGCGGAGCTGGTCCGACGCGGCTGGCTCGACCCGCGGTTCGCCGCGGACGGCGGGTGAACCACGGACGCGGGTGCGTCACGGAAACGGGTGCGTCACGGAACGGGTGCATCACGGATGAGTGAGGGAGGAAACGACGTGTCGGAACCGATCCCGGTGCTGGTGGCCGGCGACCACTTCGTGCTCAACCGGCTCCTGGTGGAGGCGTTGCACGAGGCCGGCGGGCCGGCGGCCTGGCGGGTGCGGGAGCTGGAACTGCCCTGGCCCCACGTGCCGTTCGGTCCGATCGCCGAGGTTCGGGAGGCGTCGGGCTCAGAGGACCGGTTGATCGAGGCGTTGGCCGGCGCGCGGGTGTGCCTGACCCAGATGGCGCCACTGACCCGCCGAGTGCTGGAAGCCTGCCCGGAGTTGGAGCTGTTCGCGGTCTGCCGCGGCGGCCCGGTGAACGCCAACCTGGCGGCGGCGGCCGAGCACGGCGTCGCCGTCACCTTCGCCCCGGGCCGGAACGCGGCCTCGACCGCCGAGCACACCCTTGCCCTGATGCTGGCCGCGATGCGGCGCATCCCGCCCGCGCACGAGTCCATGCTGGCCGGCCGCTGGGACGGCGGCGGCTACGCGTACGACGCCGCCGGGCTCGAACTCGCCGGCCGCACCGTGGGGTTGGTCGGGGCGGGGGCGGTCGGCGGCCGGGTCGCGACGGCGCTGCTCGCGCTCGGCGCGCACGTCCTGGTGGCCGACCCCTACGCGGACCCGGCGGCGATGCCGGCCGGGGTGCGGATGGTGGGACTCCCGGAGCTGCTCGCCTCGTCCACGGTGGTCTCGCTGCACGCCCGGCTCACCGCCGAGACGACCGGACTGATCGGTACGGCCGAACTGGCCGCGATGCCGCCGGGATCGGTGCTGGTGAACTGCGCGCGCGGCGCGCTCCTCGACTACGGCGCGTTGGCGGCCGCCCTGCGGAACGGGCACCTGTTCGCGGCCGGCCTCGACGTCTACGACGTGGAGCCGCTGCCGCCCGACCATCCGCTGCACGGCGCGCCGGGCCTCGTGCTGACGCCGCACCTGGCCGGCGCCAGCCGCGCGGTCGCCGAGCGCGCCGCCCGCATGGTCGCGGCCGAGGCCACCCGCTGGCTGCACGGCGAGCCGCCCCTGCACCAGGCCACGGAGCCGCCGCGCTCCGCCGGCGCCGCCCCGTCCCCCACCCGGCCGAGGACGGTGCCCAGGTGACCGGCGCCGCGGCGCCGCCGCCCCCGACGCGGCGCGCCGAAGGCGGGCGCCACCGGCCGGCGGGGCCGGCCTCCTTCGGCGGCCGGGGATCGGTGGTGAACCGGTGAGCGGGCGGCTGCTGTTGGTGCGGCACGCGGAGACCGTGTGGCACCGGGACAACCGGTACGCCGGCGCGCGCTCCGACCCCGACCTGAGCGAGACGGGGCGGCGACAGGTGGTGGCGCTGGCCAGGGCGGCGCCCGCCGAGGGCGTGGACACCGTGGTCAGCTCGCCGCTGCGCCGCGCCCTGCGCACGGCCCGCCCCACGGCGGAGACGTGCGGGGTGCCCGTGCGGGTGGTGTCCGACCTGCGCGAGGTCGACTTCGGTGCCCTGGAGGGCCGCACCAGGGCGGAGGCCGACCCGGAGTTGGTGCGGCGGTTCGTCGCCGACCCGGTGGCGCACCCCTTCCCCGGCGCCGAGCCGCCGCAGGACGCCGCCCGGCGCGCGGCGGACGCGCTGCGCGAGGTCGGCGCCCGGCATCGGGACGGCACCGTGCTGGTGGTCGCGCACAGCACGGTGCTGCGGCTGGCGTTGTGCGCGCTGATCGGCCTGGACCTGTCCTCGTACCGTCACGTCTTCCCCCGCTTCGACAACGTGGCGGTCACCGAACTCCGGCTGCCCGCCGACCCGGACCTGCCGGCGGCCCTGCTGTCCCTCAACCGTCCGATCCTCCCCCGCTGAACCCGACCCGGAAGGGAACGTCGTGCGCAGACTCGTTCACCTCACCGCGACCGCGCTGCTCGCCCTGACCGCCGCGACCGCCTGCTCGTCCGAGGGCGAAGGCGGCGGCTCCGGCGGCAACGGCGACGGCCAGGACGCCAAGATCGCCTTTCTGATGCCGGACATCGCCTCCACCCGCTACGAGCTCTACGACAGCCCGCTGTTCGAGGCCCGGATGGCCGAACTCTGCGCCGACTGCGAGGTCATCTACAACAACGCCAACGCGGACGCCTCCCGCCAGCAGCAGCAGGCGAACTCGGCGCTGGCGCAGGGCGTGGACGTGATCGTGATCGACCCGGTCGACTCCACGGCCGCGGCGAGCATCGTCAACGCGGCCCGGGCGCAGGGCGTTCCGGTGATCGCCTACGACCGGCCGGTCCTGGAGACCCCGCCGGACTTCTACATCTCCTTCGACAACGAGGCGATCGGCGAGAGCATCGGCCAGTCCCTCGTCGACCACCTCCGGGAGACCGGCGCCGAGGGCGGGCTGCTCCAGGTCAACGGCTCCCCCACCGACGCCGCGGCCGGGCTGATCAAGGACGGCATCCACAACGCGATCGACGACAGCGGCTTCGAACTGCTCGCCGAGTACGACACGCCGGACTGGCAGCCGGCGGACGCCCAGGAGTGGGTGAGCGGGCAGATCACCAGGTTCGGCGACGGGATCGCCGGCGTGGTCGCCGCCAACGACGGCACCGGCGGCGCGGCGATCGCCGCCTTCCGGGCGGCCGGCATGCCGGTACCGCCGGTGACCGGCAACGACTTCGAGGTCGCGGCGGCCCAACGGGTCGTGTCCGGCGACCAGTTCAACACGATCTCCAAGCCCATCGCGATCGTCGCCGAGGCGGCGGCCGAGGCGGCCTACGGTTTCGTGTCGGGCGAGGAACCGGAGGGCGAGACCACCCTCTTCGACACCCCCGCGCAGCTGTTCGAGCCGACGGTGGTGACGTTGGACAACATCGCCGAGGTGCTGGCGGAGTCCGAGCAGATCGAGGTGTCCGAGGTGTGCACGGCCGAGTACGCGGACGCCTGCGCCGCGGCCGGCCTGAGCTGAGCGGGGCCGCCGATGTCAGCCGACGCCACGGGACCCGCGCTCTCACTCCGCCGCATCAGCAAGAACTTCGGCGCGGTCGCCGCGCTCACCGACGTCGACCTGGAGGTGACGCCAGGACAGGTGGTGGCCGTGGTCGGCGACAACGGCGCCGGCAAGTCGACCCTGGTCAAGGTCCTGGCCGGGGTGCACCGCGCGGACGCCGGAACGATCGCCTTCGGCGACCGGGAGGTCACCATCGGCGGCCCGGCCGACGCCCACGCGCTGGGCGTGGCCACGGTGTTCCAGGACCTGGCGCTGTGCGAGAACCTGGACGTGGTCGAGAACCTGTTCCTGGGCCGGGAGTTGCGGCGCGGCCGGCTCGACGAGGTGACCATGGAGCTGCGGTCGTGGGAGCTGCTGCGGCAGTTGTCGGCGCGGATCCCCTCGGTACGGGTCCCGGTGGCGGCGCTGTCCGGCGGGCAGCGGCAGACGGTGGCGATCGCCCGCTCGCTGCTTGGCGACCCGCGGATCGTGGTGCTCGACGAGCCGACGGCGGCGCTCGGCGTGGCGCAGACCGCGGAGGTGCTCAACCTCATCGAGCGGCTGCGGGACCGCGGCCTCGGCGTGATCATGATCAGCCACAACCTGGCGGACGTGCGGGCGGTCGCCGACCGGGTGGCGGTGCTGCGGCTCGGCCGCAACAACGGGTTCTTCGACACCGCCGAGGTGTCCGACGAGGACATCGTCGCGGCCATCATCGGCGCCGCCGACAACGTCGTGACCCGCCGGGCCAATCGAGAAAGGGACGCGGGCGATGAGTGACCAGGGAACGGCTGGCGCCACGCCGCCACTCGACCTGCTGGACGAACGCCTCCGGCGGGGCGAGGGCCCCCGGGCCGCGCTGGCCGCCATCCTGGACCGGATCCGCGGCGGCGACCTGGGGGCCCTGCCCATCGTGCTCGGGCTGCTGGTGATCTGGACGGTCTTCCAGTCGCTCAACTCGGCCTTCCTCTCCAGCGCGAACCTGGTGAACCTGCTGGTGGAGAGCGTCCCGGTGGGCGTGATCGCGCTCGGCGTGGTGTGCGTGCTGCTGGTCGGTCAGATCGACCTGTCGGTCGGCTCGGTCAGCGGCCTGTCCGCGGCGATCACGGCCGTCACCTTCGTCGACGCGGGCTGGCCGATGCCGCTCGCCCTGGCGGCCGCGATCGGCACGGGCGCGGCGATCGGCTGGGTCTACGCGATGATGGTGACCCGCCTCGGCGTGCCGAGCTTCGTCGCCACGCTGGCCGGGCTGCTGAGCTTCCTCGGCGTGCAGCTCTACCTGCTGGGCCGCACCGGCGCGATCAACCTGCCCTATGACTCGGGCCTGGTCCGGTTCGCCCAACTCGCCTTCGTACCAGCCTGGTTGTCCTACGTCCTCGTACTCCTCGCGGCCGGCTGGCTGTTCCTCACCGGCCGCTCCCTCGCGGCGGCCCGCCGCCGCGCCGGCCTCTCCGCCCGCTCGACCAGACTGCTGGTGGCGCGCAGCCTCGCCGTGCTGGCCGGCCTCGGCTTCGCCGCCTGGTACCTGAACGAGGCCAGGGGCATCGGCTGGATGTTCGTCTGCTTCGTGGGCCTGGTCCTGGCGACGCACTACGCGCTCACCAGGACGAGTTGGGGCCGCACGCTGTTCGCCGTCGGCGGCAACGCGGAGGCGGCCCGCCGCGCCGGCATCAACGTCCGGCGCACCTACACCACCGCGTTCGTGCTCTGCTCCTCGCTGGCCGCGCTCGGCGGCCTGCTCGCCGCGTCCCGCCTGGCGGCCGCCAACCAGGCGACCGGCGCCGGCGACGTCAACCTCAACGCGATCGCCGCCGCCGTCATCGGCGGCACCAGCCTCTTCGGCGGCCGCGGCGGCGCGTTCTCCGCGCTGCTCGGCATCCTGGTGATCCAGTCCATCTCCAACGGCCTGACCCTGCTGGACCTCGACTCCTCCTTCCGCTTCATCGTCACCGGCCTCGTCCTGGCCCTCGCCGTAGCCCTCGACTCCGCCGCCCGCCGCTCCCGCACCGCCCACGGCTGGGCATAGAAGGCTGCGATTCGTCGGCCAACTCCCGCATCCCACTCGGGAGCTTGACTCAAGGTGACAATCCTGCTACACACCGCTCCACATCGCGAACTCGCGCAGGGGGTCTGGCGCCTTGGCCCGGGCTCGGAGCAGGGTGCCGACCAGTTCGTGAACGCTCGGGTGGTACCGGGTCAGTTGCGGTGCCGCCCGCTTCGCTTCGCTCAAGGACACGAGCGCCGCGTCATGTCGGGCCGTCCAGGTCTCCGCCCGTGCCTTGTCAATCCAGTAGCGTGCCGCCCCGGTTGGCCGGTAGTCGGCGGGCAGTCGCACCTCGGCGGCCCACTTCAGTGCCGTCGTGTGGTCCTCTCGGTCGTTGGCGGCCGCCAACTGGGAGAGCGCCACCTCAATCGGCCCGAAGGACAGGGCGTAGTCGGCCACCGCGTCGGCGGAGCCGGTCTCTCCCGTGACCTGCGACAACTCGGTGGCCTGGGCGAGGAAGTCCTCCGACGCACTCGCGTCCCCGCTGCGCAACGCATGCGTCGCGGCGCGCAACTGCAACGTGCCGCGCACCGCCTTGGTGATACGGTCGCCGTCGTCGTCGAGGTCGCGCAGGGCGCGTCGCACCAAGGCAACGCCACGGTCCGGGCGTGAGCTCTCGGCGTGTGTGATACACGCCCGCTCGAAACGCTCGACGGCGACCTGGCGAGGGTCTCCTGACTGCGGTGCGGCGGCGGCCAACCGCGCTAGGGCAAGGCGGGCCATGTCGATGAAGCCCATCCGGTAGGCCACGATGGCCGCCGTGCGCGCCATCTCACACTGCAGCGCGAAGGCACGTTCTCGGTCTCGGTCCGAGCGATGGCTCGCCTGCGTCACCAGCGCGGATTCGACGAGGAGTCCAGGGAGGTCATCCGCGATCTCGACGAACTTCGTCTGGACCCGAAGTCCCGCGATCCGCCGCGCCTCCGATTCCAGCGTGTCCAACGAGCGCGGCGAGGACTCGTCGTCGGGGAGCAGGTCCCAGCTGTCGAGGGCGCTGCTGATGGGAGACAGCAGTGCGTCGAGCCGGTCCTTCTGGAGCATGTGGATGTAGGGCTGTCCGCGCAGCACGGACACGCCGACGCCGAGGACTCGGGCCACGGACGCGACCACCCCGGGCGAGGCGAACCGCTGCCCCCGCTCGATCCGGGACAGTTGGGGTGCGGAGACATGGGCGCGGCGGCCGAGTTCCGAGAGGGAGAAGCCCCGTATGGTCCGGAGCTCGTGGATTCTGGTGCCGATGGTACGTGTTGGGACATCGAAGTCGTCAGACACTGTGACTCCCGGCTGGTGTGCCGTTACAGCGTGAACGCTACTCGCACACCCCGCACGTGAACAGCCGGTCACGAGAGCGGGGGCGGCGCCTCCGAGGTTCCCCGCCCGCCAGGGCGAGGGCTACCACCGGTGACGTTGTCAGGGGATGGTGGTAGGTCGGTGCCTGGCCGTTTCGCCGAGGAGAGAGGGACCGGGATGTTCGGACTGATGGTGCGGTTCACGTGCACGGACGAGACCGCTGCCGCCGCGTTCGACGAGTTGGTGGCGCGGACCGGGGCGCAGATTCGTGCGAACGAACCGGGGACGGTGATCTACACCGTGCATCGTGTTGACGGCCGGCCGCTGGAGCGGATCTTCTACGAGCTCTACCGTGACGTGGCCGCGTTCGAGACGCATGAGTCACAGGAGTACGTGCGGATCTTCCTCGACGAGCGGGAGCAGTACCTCGCCTCGACCGAGGTGGACTGCCTGGACTTCGTCGCCGGCAAGGGTGTGGACGTTGAGCACTGAGTACGAGAAAGCGTTCGGCCGCAGGATCGCCTTCAACCGCAAGCGGTGCGGCTGTGGCAGAAGGAGTTCGCAGGTCTGCTGGACCGGTCGGAAGCCTGGGGGCGTTCGCCGCATCCACCGGATGACGGTCCTGGAGAAGGTCGCCGAAGTCCTCGATGTGCCCATCGCCGAACTGGCAGCTGAGGCACCGATCGTCGCGTCCGTCGCCGAGGGTGAGGCGCCCGGTGCGAGCAGGCTCCGACTCGTGTTGAGTTCGGCGCACTCACTCAGGGCGGCCGAGCTGTTGGATGGGCTGGTGCCCCGGCTGGAGTCCGCGACACGGGCGGGTTCCGACGAGGAACGACCGGAGCTGTTCCGGCTGCTGGCCGCGATGTATCACACGTGCGGCGCGGCACTGGCGAACATGGGCGAGCCGGAGGTGGCGTGGGTCGCGGTGGACCGCGCCGTGGTCGCCGCCGAACGTGCCGGCGATCCGCTGCTGATGGCCGCCGGCGCGTTCCGGCTCTCCATCGTTTTCCTGGGGGCACGTCACAGGGTGCGGGAACTCCTGCCGGAGATGTTCCGCGCCAAACCCACCATCAAGCAACTCGTCGGCGACCTGGTCACGATGAGCCCGCTGCCGTCCGATCAGCTCCGGGCGCTCTCCCGGGAGTTGGGCGTCGGAGAAGAGTGACGTCGCACCCGAGAAGCCGGCGAGGCCGGGCGTGGCGGGCGGGCTCACTCCCGGGCGATGGTCCTGCCCGGCATCGGCTCGGCGAGTGCCGCCCGCCAGGCGGGCGCGCCGAACGGGTCGGCGAAGTACTGCGTCTCGTGCGTCACGTGCCCGTCGGCGAACTCCATGACGCTCACCGAGTGCGTGGGCACGCCGTCGTACGTGATGACGCACTCGCTCACCCACAGGTCGCCGCCGCCGGTGATCCGGTGGATGGTGAAGTGCCGGTTGGCGGGGTGGCCGCCGCGTTGGGCCGTGATCGCCGCGCGGCCCCGGAACCGTTCGCCCGACTGGGGGTAGTCGAGGATCGCGTCCTCGGCGTAGATGGCGTGCTCGGCCTCGGTGTCGCCGCGTTCCGAGGCCCGCCAGTGTTCCTCGATCGCCGCCCTGGTCGTGGTGTCGGGAGCCGTCACGCGGTGTGCCTCTCTCTGAAACGCTGCGTGTCGGCCCCACGGTAGACCGCAGGACGTCGCGGGTCGGTCAGGGCGCGGTCCACTTCTGGGCCGGGTTGCCCGAGCAGTTGGCGATCTGGAGGTGGGTGCCGTTGGAGGTGTTGGCGTTGGCGACGTCCAGGCAGCGGTCGGCGACCACGTTGACGATGTCGCCGGCGGCGCGTTCGATGCGCCAGCGCTGGATGGCCTGGGTGGAGTCGCAGGTGGCCAGCACCACGGGCGTGCCGTCGGCGGTGGCGCCGCCGCCAAGGCTGAGGCAGAAGCCCTGGACGCGGAGGGTGCCGTCGGAGGCGACGGTCCACTGCTGGCGGTCGGAGCCGTTGCAGTCCCAGAGGTGGAGGCCTGTGCCGTTGCCCGGCTCGTAGGTGTTGCTCTCGGCGCACTTCTCGGCCAGACCGACGATGAGGCCGGTGGGCCCGGTCACCCGCGCGGGCTGGTTCTGCCGCTCGGGCTGCTCGTCGCGCTCGGCCGGCGGGTCCGGCTCGTCCGCCGGCTCCTCGGCCGGTTCCTCGGCGGGCTCCTCCTCGACCGGCTCCTCGACCGGGGCGCGCTCGACGGGCTGCTCGGCCGGCTGTTCCTCGGGCTCCTCGGCCGGCTCCTCGTCCTCCTCGACGGGCTCCTCCTCGGGTTCCTCGGTCTCCGCGTCCGTCGCGTCGGCGAGGAGTTCGCTGGGCTCCAGTTCCTGGGGGGAGGGGGCGGCCACCGGCTCCTGGTCGTCGTCGACGAGCGAGGCGGCGACGGTGGTGGCGCCGGCGATCACGGCGACGGCGGCGACGGTGCCGCCGAGTGTGGCCCACACCCGCCGGCCGGGGACGAGACCGCGGCTGGCGCGGGAGGGTTTGCTCGCGAAGGTGCTGGAGAAGCGTGGGGACGGCACCGGATTCCTCCGTTCACGGGGACACGAGGCACGATCGGGGACGGTGTGCTGCGCATCACGTCGGCCAACAGCCTAGCCACCGCCCGCACTCGGCCCTCGCCGGGGCCACACGCGCGTCGAGGGGGCTCCGGTTCCCACCGGGCCCCCTCGGCGTGTGCGAACGCACAATCCTCACAAGCGCGTTCAGACGTTCACCCCGTAGTCCGCCGCGATGCCGCGCAGCCCGGAGGCGTAGCCCTGGCCGACGGCGCGGAACTTCCACTCGGCCTCGCGCCGGTAGAGCTCGCCGAAGACCATGGCCGTCTCGCTCGACGCGTCCTCGGTGAGGTCGTAGCGGGCGAGCTCGCCGCCGTCCGCCTGGTTCGCGATGCGGATGAAGGCGCCGGTGACCTGTCCGAAGCTCTGTCGGCGGGCGTCGGCGTCGTAGATGGAGACGGGGAACACCACCCGGTCGACCTCGGCCGGCAGCGCCGCGAGGTCCACGACGATCTCCTCCTGGTCGCCGCCGGCGCCGTCGAGACCGCCGACGCCCCCGACACCCGCGGCGCTCCCGGCGCCGCCGACCAGCTCATCGCCCATGTGGGTGACCGCGCCGTCCGGGCTCTTGAGGTTGTTGAAGAAGACGAAATGTCGGTCGCTCAGCACCCTGCCCCGCGCGTTCACCAGGAGCGCGCTGGCGTCCAGGTCGAAGTCCGCGCCGGACGTCGCGCGCGCCTGCCAGCCGAGGCCGACGGTCACCGCCGTGAGGTTCGGGGCCTGCTTGGTCAGCGAGACGTTACCGCCCTTGGACAGCGACACTCCCACGTCGATCAACTCCTGGGATTCGGGAACAGTCCTCGCTTCAGAATCTACAACACTGTAGAAGTCGGCCGAGCGATACCGGACGCAGTGGGCATCCTGTACAGAGAATGGACGGATCAGCGGGGCATTCTGAACAGTGCTGCCAGCCCATTGCGCATCTCTTGCGGAGCACGAGGAAGTCGCGGTGTCATTCTGTACAGCGGACATTCTGGCGGAGGAGGCCCACCCGTGAGCATCGACGACACCCTCACCAGCCAGGAACGGCTGGCCGAACTCGACCGCGACCAGCTGCGGCAGCTGGTCGGCCTCGTGGAGTACGACGCGGGCAGCGACCCGTTCCCGCTGACCGGCTGGGACGCCGTGGTCTGGGCGGTGGGCAACGCCACCCAGGCAGCCCTCTTCCACCAGGTGGTCCTCGGCATGGAGCTGGTCGCCTACTCGGGCCCCGAGACCGGCAACCGGGACCACCACGCCTACGTGCTGCGCTCCGGCGCGGTCCGCTTCGTGCTCAAGGGCGGCGTCGATCCGGCCGGGCCGCTGCTCGACCACCACCGCCGGCACGGCGACGGCGTCGTCGACGTCGCGCTGGAGGTGCCGGACGTCGACCGCTGCGTGGCGCACGCCAGGGCCCAGGGCGCGACGGTCCTGGAGGAGCCGCACGAGCTGACGGACGAGCACGGCACCGTCCGGTTGGCCGCCATCGCCGCGTACGGCGAGACCCGGCACACCCTGGTCGACCGCTCCCGCTACACCGGCCCCTACCTCCCCGGCTACGTGGCCCGCACCGGCACCCGGGTCCGCGCGGCCGACGAGCCCCGGCGGCTCTTCCAGGCCCTGGACCACGTGGTGGGCAACGTGGAGCTCGGCCGGATGGACGAGTGGGTGGACTTCTACCGGCGCGTCATGGGCTTCACCAACATGGCCGAGTTCGTCGGCGAGGACATCGCCACCGACTACTCCGCGCTGATGAGCAAGGTGGTGGCGAGCGGCAACCACCGGGTCAAGTTCCCGCTGAACGAGCCGGCCATCGGCAGGAAGCGGTCCCAGATCGACGAGTACCTGGACTTCTACACCAGCCCCGGCGTACAGCACCTCGCGCTGGCCACCTCTGACATCCTGACCACCGTGGACACCCTCCGGGCCAGGGGCGTCGAGTTCCTGGCCACCCCCGACTCCTACTACTCGGACCCCGAGCTCCGCGCCCGCATCGGCGAGGTCCGGGTGCCCATCGAGGAGCTGCGGTCCCGGGGCATCCTGGTCGACCGCGACGAGGACGGCTACCTGCTCCAGATCTTCACCAAGCCGCTCGGTGACCGGCCCACCCTCTTCTTCGAGTTCATCGAGCGGCACGGCTCGCTCGGCTTCGGCATCGGCAACTTCAAGGCGCTCTTCGAGGCGATCGAGCGCGAGCAGGCGAAGAGGGGCAACTTCTGAACGGGAAGCGGGGGACGGCGAGCCCGGGCACGGCGACGGCGGCGGCAGCGACGACGGCGACGACCTGGCTGGACGTGGCCCCTGGGCATCCCTTCGGCCCGAGCACCCTGCCCTACGGCAGCTTCACCGGGCCGGGATCGCCGGAACCGCGCGTCGGGGTGGCGATCGGCGACCTGGTGCTCGACCTGACGGCGGCCGCCCGGGTCCTGCTGCCGCCGGACGCGGGCCTGTTCGCCGCCGGCACCCTGGACCCGCTGCTCGCCGCCGGGCCCGCGGTCTGGGCCCGGGTCCGCGCCCGGGTCACCGAGTGGCTGACCGACGAGCGGCACCGGCCGACGCTCGAACCGCTGCTGGTGCCGGCCGAGTTCACCACGCCCCGGCTGCCGTTCACCGTCGCCGACTACACCGACTTCTACGCCAGCGAGGAACACGCCACCAACCTGGGCCGGATCCTCCGCCCCGACGGTGCCGCGCTCACCCCCAACTGGAAGCACCTGCCCATCGGTTACCACGGCCGCGCCGGCACGGTGGTGGTCTCCGGCACGCCGGTCGTCCGGCCGAGCGGGCAACGCCGGGCCCCGGACGGCGAAATCGCCCTCGGGCCCACCACCCGGCTCGACTTCGAGGCCGAGGTCGGCTTCGTGGTGGGCGCGCCCTCCGCCCCCGGCCGGCCGGTGCCGCTGGCCGAGGCCGACCGGCACGTCTTCGGCGTCTGCCTGGTCAACGACTGGTCGGCCAGGGACGTCCAGGCCTTCGAGTACGTGCCGCTCGGCCCGTTCCTCGGCAAGTCCTTCGCCACCTCGGTCTCGCCGTGGATCGTGCCGCTCGCGGCGCTGCGCCACGCGCGGGTCGCGCCACCGCCGCGCGACCCGCGGCCGCTCCCCTACCTCGACGACACCGACGCCGAGCCCTGGGGGCTCGACCTGGCGCTGACGGTGACGCTCAACGGGCACCCCGTCTCCCGGCCGCCGTTCGCCGGCGTGTACTGGACGGCGGCCCAGCAGTTGGCGCACCTCACGGTCAACGGCGCCCCGCTGCGCACCGGCGACCTGTTCGCCTCGGGCACCGTCAGCGGCCCCCGCCGGGACCAGCGCGGCTCGTTGATCGAGCTCACGTGGAACGGCGCCGAGCCGCTGGTGCTGCCCGACGGCACGGAGCGGGCCTTCCTGCGGGACGGCGACGAGGTGGTGATCAGCGGCACCGCGCCGGGCCCCGACGGCGCCCGGATCGGTCTCGGCGAGGTGCGCGGCCGGGTGTCGGCGGCACCCGCCTGACCCCGGCGTAACCGGCGTCGGCGTGTCCGGGATCATGGCCCCGGACGACGGACGACGGACGACGAACGAGGGTCCACGGTCCACGGACGACGGACCACGGACGACGGACGACCGCACGCGACGCCGGAGAGGCACGGGCCATGAGCGAACCACGGGGCGGGGCCGAGCCTCGGCTGCGGCGGGAGCTGGGCCTCTTCGACGCGGTGGTCATCGGGCTCGGCTCGATGATCGGCGCCGGCGTCTTCACGGCGCTGGCGCCCGCCGCCGGGGCGGCCGGCGCCGCCCTGCCGCTCGCGCTGGCGCTCGCCGCGTTCGTCGCCTACTGCAACGCCACCTCCTCGGCCCGGCTGGCCGCCCGCTACCCCGCCTCGGGCGGCACCTACGTCTACGGCCGGGAGCGGCTCGGCGACTTCTGGGGCTACCTCGCCGGCTGGGGCTTCGTGGTGGGCAAGACGGCGTCCTGCGCCGCGATGGCGCTGACGGTCGGCACCTACGCCTGGCCCGACCAGGCGCACGCGGTGGCGGTCGCGGCGGTGGTGGCGCTCACCGCCGTGAACTACGGCGGGGTGCGGAAGTCCGCCCTGCTGACCCGGGTGATCGTGGCCGTGGTGCTCGCGGTGTTGGCCGCGGTGGTGGTGGCCGCGGCCACCTCGGACCGCGCGACCGCCGACCGGCTGGACCTCGGCGCCGGCCTCGCGGACGCCGGGGTCGGCGGGGTGCTCACGGCGGCCGGGCTGCTGTTCTTCGCGTTCGCCGGCTTCGCGCGGATCGCCACCCTGGGCGAGGAGGTGCGCGACCCGGCACGCACCATCCCGCGGGCGGTCCCGCTGGCGCTGGGCATCGCCCTCGTGGTGTACGCGGCGGTGGCGGTCACCGTCCTCGCGGTGCTCGGCGCCGGCGGCCTGGCCGGCGCGAGCGCGCCGCTCGCGGAGGCGGTGCGTGCCGCCGGGGTGCCGGAGTTGGGGCCCGTGGTGCGGGTCGGCGCCGTGGTCGCCGCGCTCGGCTCGCTGCTGGCGCTGATCCTCGGGGTGTCGCGCACCACCCTCGCCATGGCCCGCGACCGGCACCTGCCGCACGCGCTGGCCGCGGTGCACCCGCGTTTCGGGGTGCCGCACCGGGCCGAGCTGGCGGTCGGCGCGGTGGCGGCGATAGCCGCCGGGACGCTCGACGCGCGGGGCGCGATCGGCTTCTCGTCGTTCGCGGTGCTCGTCTACTACGCCATCGCCAACGCCAGTGCCTGGACGCTCCGTTCGGCCGAGGGCCGTCGACGCCGGGTCGTCCCGGCCCTCGGTCTGGCGGGCTGCCTGGTGCTGGCCTTCGCGTTGCCGCCGGCCTCGGTGCTCGCCGGCGCCTCGGTGCTCGCGGCCGGCGCGGCCGGCTACCTCGTCCGCCGCCGCGTCGCCCGCCGCGTCACCCGCCGCTGACCAGGAAACTGTTAGCGGGATTCCGGAAACACGCCGTCCGCAGACGGCCGTTCTCGGCTCCCCCTTTGAAACGAATCACGCCCGAAGGGTTGACGATCCCCGAGGCCACGGCCACGCTGATCAACGCGTCACCCCAGAAACCTTTTCGGGAAAAGATTTCGGGGCCCGGAAAGAACTCGGGGTCACCGCGCTCAAGTCGGTCCGCTGACCGGAGGACGCCGTGCCCAGCCCACCGCCTTTCTCCCCGTCCCGACGACGCACCCTCGCCCTGCTCCTCGCGCTCGCCTCGGCCGGCGCGGCGGGGACCACCGCCTGCGCCAGGACCGGATCGGGCCGTTCCGGATCCGGCGCGATCACGCTCGACTTCTGGGCCTGGGCCGACATCGGCCAGGCCGTGGACCTGTGGAACAGCACCCACCCCGACGTCCACGTCGAGCTCTCCGCCCCCGCCGGCGGGGCGAGCATCTTCCAGCGCCTCTCCTCGGCCGTCGCGGCCGGCAGCGGCGCGCCCGACCTGGTGCAGGTCGACTACAACAACCTGACCACGCTGGCCGTCGCCGGCTACCTGGAGGACATCACCGCCCGGGCCGCCGCCCTGGAGCCCGCGTTCGTGCCGTCCGCCTGGCGGCAGGTCCTCATCGACGGCCGGGTCTGGGCCGTCCCCCAGGACATCGGCCCGATGGCGATGTACTACCGGCAGGACATCTTCGAGGCGCACGGCCTCACCGTGCCACGCACCTGGGACGCGTTCCGGGACACCGCGGCCCGGCTCCGAGCGGCCGACGACTCCCGCTACCTGACGGCCTATCCGGCCGGCGACACCTTCTGGTTCGCCTCGCTCGCCGCGGCCCGCGGCGCCCAGTGGTTCACCACCGAGGGCGAGAGCTGGCACGTCGACATCGACGGCGCGCCGTCCCGCGAGACCGCCGACTTCTGGACCGAGCTGCTCGCCGACGACCTGGTGACCACCAGCCAGCACTGGAACCCGGCCTGGCACGCCGCCCTCCAGGACGGCACGCTCGCCACCTGGCTCGGCCCCGCCTGGGGTGCCGGCACCCTCACCTCGTACCCGCCCACCGCCCCCGAGGGCGTCTGGCGGGTGGCGTCGCTGCCCAGCGTGGCCGCCGACCGGCCGTCGTCCGGCTACTGGGGCGGCTCCTCCACCGCCGTCCTGGCCGGCAGCGAACACGTCGCGGCCGCCGTCGAGTTCGCCGCCTGGCTGAACACCGACCCGGACGCCGCCGACCTGCTCGTCGACCCCGAGCACTCGGCGCTCTTCCCCGCCTCCCTCAGCGGCCAGGCGCGCCCGGCCGTCTCCCGGCCGCACGAGGCGATCGGCGGGCGGCCGATCGACGACGTCTTCCGGGCGGCGGCCGACCACACCCACGTCATGACCTGGGGTCCGACGATGGACCAGGTCCGCGACGACTTCACCGACGCCGTGGCCGCCGCGCTCGGCGACGGCCGTCCGCTGCGCGACGCGCTGGCGACCGCCCAGGGCACCACGGTGGCCGCCCTGGAGCAGAAGGGGCTGAGCGTGACGGCATGAGCATCGCGACCACCCGATCCACCGCGACCGCCCGGTCCGCCGAGGCGGGGCGGCGGCGCCCCGGGGCCGGCCGGCTCGGTCGGCAGACCCGCCACGGCTGGGCGTTCCTCGCCCCGTTCCTGGGGCTCTTCCTGCTCTTCGAGGCGATCCCGATCGGCTACGCGCTGGTGCAGAGCCTGCGCGAGAAGCAGTGGTCGGGGCTCGGCCTCGACGGCCCCGTCGAGCGGTTCGCCGGCCTCGCCAACTACCGCCGGGTGCTGGAGGACGGCGAGGTGATCGACGGCGTGCTGCGGATGTTCCTCTACGGCGTCGTGCAGGTCCCGGTGATGCTGCTGCTCGCGCTCGCCATGGCCCTGCTGTTCGACGCCGGGGTCGCCCGCGGCCGCCGCTTCTTCCAGTTCTCCGCGTTCCTGCCGCACGCGGTCCCCGGGATCGTGGCCGCCGTGCTCTGGGCCTACCTGTACGTGCCGGGGATCAGCCCGGTGGTGGGCCTGCTCCAGGACGTGAACATCGAGGTGGACTTCCTCGGCCCGGACACCGTGCTGTGGTCCATCGCCAACATCGCCACCTGGCAGTGGACGGGCTACAACATGCTGATCATCTTCGCCGCGCTCCAGGCGCTGCCGCGCGAGCTGTTCGAGGCGGCCCGGGTGGACGGCGCGGGCGGCTGGGGCATCGCCTGGCGGATCAAGATCCCGCTGGTGCGCCCCTCCCTGGTGCTCACCGCGCTGTTCTCGGTCATCGGCACCCTCCAGCTGTTCGCCGAACCGATGGTGGTGCGTTCGCTGACCGCCAACGTCACCGCCACCTACACCCCCAACATGGCCGGCTACGCCCAGGCGTTCGGCCTCAACGACCCCAACTACGCGGCGGCGATCGCCGTCAGCCTGGCCATCGTCGCCTTCGCGCTCAGCTACGGCCTGATGCGCGCCGCCCAGCGGGGGGTGGACTCGTGAACACCGCGTACCGCCGGGTGTTCCCGGCCGGCCTGGCGCTGCTCTTCCTGCTGGCGCTGACGGTCTACTTCCTCTTCCCGCTGAGCTGGCTGGTGGTGTCGTCCACCAAGACCACGGCCGAACTCGGTTCGACCAACGGCTTCTGGTTCGCGGACGCCGGCTTCGTCGGCGGCTTCGTGGACAACCTCCGCACGCTGTTCGCCGAGGACGGTGGGCGGTTCACCCGCTGGCTGTTCAACTCGGCGGTCTACGCCGGGCTCGGCGCCCTCGGCTCGACGGTGATCGCCGCCTTCGCGGGGTACGCGCTGGCCGTCTTCCGCTTCCGCGGCCGGGACGCCGTCTTCGCCGGGATCCTCGGCGGCGTGCTGATCCCCGGCACGGTGCTGGCGCTGCCGCTGTTCCTGCTGATGAGCAACCTGAACCTGACCGACACCTATCTGGCGGTCCTGCTGCCCGTGCTGGCCAACCCGTTCGGCGTGTACCTGTGCCGGGTCTACAGCGCGGCGGCGGTGCCGGACGAGGTGGTCGAGGCGGCCCGCATCGACGGCGCGGGTGAGCTGCGGATCTTCCTCACCATCGCGTCCCGGATGCTGAGTCCGGCGCTGGTGACGGTCTACCTGTTCGCCTTCGTGTCGATCTGGAACAACTTCTTCCTGCCGCTGGTGATGCTCACCGACCGCGACCTGTGGCCGGTCACCCTCGGCCTCTACGGGTGGCAGCAACAGGCCATGGCCACCCCCGAGTTCACCATGCTGGTGATCGCCGGCTCGCTCGTCTCCACGCTGCCGCTGCTGGTGGTCTTCTTCGCCATGCAGCGCTACTGGCGGGCCGGACTGACCGTCGGCGCGCTCAAGGGCTGAGCGGGCCGGGGCCCGACAGCGCACCCGAATCCGTGGAAAGGAACGTCATGACACCCCCCGACCCGGCCGACTCCCGCGACCGGATGCGGCGGCTGCGCGCCCGCCTCGGCACCCTCGCCTACGGCGGGGACTACAACCCCGAGCAGTGGCCCGAGGAGACCTGGCTGGAGGACGTGCGGCTGATGCGCGAGGCCGGGGTCAACCTGGTCAGCGTCGGCGTCTTCTCCTGGGGCCGGCTCGAACCCCGGCCGGGCGTCCACCACTTCGGCTGGCTCGACCGGCTCCTCGACCTGCTGGCCGAGCACGGGATCGGTGCCAACCTGGCGACGCCCACCGCGGCGCCGCCGGCCTGGCTCGCGCACGAGCACCCGGAGACCCTGCCGGTGGACGCCGAGGGGCGCCGGGTGGCGTTCGGCGCCCGTCAGCACTACTGCCCGTCCTCGCCGGTGTTCCGGCACCACGCCGCGGACATCACGGAGCGGCTCGCCGAGCGCTACGCGGGGCATCCGGCGCTGGCCATGTGGCACATCGGCAACGAGTACCCGGGGCTCGCCCACTGCCACTGCGAGGTGTCGGCCGCCCACTTCCGGCGCTGGCTGGCCGGGCGGTACGGCACCGTGGACGCCCTCAACGCGGCCTGGGGCACCGCGTTCTGGGGTCAGCACTACGACAGCTTCGACTGGATCGAACCGCCGCGGGGCCGGCTGCTCGGCGGCCCGAACCCGGGCCACCACCTGGACTTCGTCCGGTTCTCCGGCGACGAGTCGCTGGCCTGCTTCACCGCCGAGCGCGACATCGTGCGCCGCCACACCCCGGACATCCCGGTGGCGACCAACTTCATGGGCGGCTTCAAGCACCTGGACTACTGGCGTTGGGCCGCCGAGGAGGACGTGGTGGCCCTCGACATCTACCCCAACTCCTGGGACCGGGAGGGCCAGGTCCTCGCCGCCTACAACTTCGACCTGATGCGGTCGCTGCGCGGCGGCGAGCCCTGGCTGCTGATGGAGTCGTCCACCGGGCCCAACGTGCAGCGGCGCCGCAACTCGGCCCGCCCGGCCGGGCAGTTGCGGCCGCGCTCGCTCCAGGCGGTGGCCAGGGGCGCGGACTCGGTGATGTTCTTCCAGTGGCGGGAGTCCCGGGTGGGCGCCGAGCGGTACCACTCGGCGATGCTGCCGCACGGCGGCACCCGCACCCGGGTCTGGCGCGAGGTGCGGGAGTTGGGCGGCGAGCTGCCGCGGCTCGCCGGCCTGGCGGGGGGTCGGGTGGTGGCCGAGACGGCCGTGGTGTGGGACTGGGACGCCTGGTGGGCCGTCGAGCTGCCGGGGCACCCCTCGGCGGACCTGGACTTCAGGGCCCGGGTGCTGGACCACTACCGGCCGCTGTGGCACGCCAACGTGCCGGTGGAGTTCGTCTCCCCACGGGCCGACCTGAGCGGCTACCGGCTGGTGGTGGTGCCGAGCCTCTACCTGGTGGACGACGCGGGCGCGAAGAACCTGACGGACTTCGTGCGGGACGGCGGCCATCTCGTCATGTCGTACTTCAGCGGCATCACGGACGAGCACGACCGGGTGCGGGAGGGCGGCCACCCGGGCGCGTTCCGGGAGCTGCTCGGCCTGTTGGTCGAGGAGTTCAGCCCGTTGCAGCCGGACGAGACGCGCGGCCTCGACCACGCGGGCCGGGCCGGGGTGGCGGGCGAGTGGCAGGACGTGATCCTGCTGGACGGCGCCGAGGCGGTCGCCGAGTACACCGAGGGCGAGTACCGGGGCCGGCCGGCCGTCACCCGGCACCGCTTCGGCGCCGGCACCGCCACCTATCTGGGCACCTCGCCCGACCAGGCGACCATGAGCGCGCTGCTGCTCGACGCGGCCGAACGCGCCCGGGTCGCCCCGGTGTTGGCGACGCCGGACGGCATCGAGGCGGTGCGGCGGCGGGCCGAGGACGGCACCGACCACCTGTTCCTGCTCAACCACACCGACCGGCCACACGAGGTGCCGCTGCCACCCGTCGCCGGCCCCGACCTGCTGGGCGGCGCGGCGCCCGAGGGCGGGGTGCTGCGGCTCGCGCCCTACCAGGTGGCGGTGTTCCCGGAGCCGTGAGGGAACGCGGTCAGATGCCCTGCCAGGCCGGCTTGTTGTCCCAGGCGTGCCGGTAGTAGTCCAGGTGGGTGAGCCGGCCGGCCGCCGCCTCGTCGACGATGACGGTGGTGTGCGGGTGGAGTTGGACGGCGGAGGCGGGGTGGC
>NZ_SMKI01000279.1 GCF_004348415.1 Streptomyces hainanensis | reverse complement strand
GTACGACATCACGCCGTACCTCATCGAGGGCGCCAACCAGATCGCGGTCGAGGTCTACCGCTACTCCGACGGCGACTGGCTGGAGGACCAGGACATGATCCGGCTGAGCGGCATCTTCCGCCCGGTGACGACGACCGCCCGGGGCCCGGCTCCGCCGGTCAGGCCGCCTGCCATCGGCGGCCGTTGACCTGCCCGGGCTCGCAGCCGATGTGGTAGCGGACGCGACGCCCCAGCACGCGCCTGGCGGGCGCCCGGCAGCCACGGGGGCGACGCCCACGGCCGGGGTCACGGGACGGCGGTGCCGCCCTCCGCACGCCGACGGTCACGGCGAAGCCGCCGACCGGCACGGCGTCCAGCGGCGCCTCGGCATCCCGGTCGTGGTCGGCGCGGCCGGCCTCGGTGGGGTCGTTCGACGGGGTCGCCGGCGCGGCCGACCGCCCGGGCCGGGCGGCCGCGCCGCTCCCGCCCGCGGTCGAGCCCGCGGCGGCGCCCCGCATCAGCGGCCGTGCCGCAGTGCGGGGTGGGTGCCGGCGGCGACCAGGTCGGCGACCGCGCTGCGCGGGTCGCGGCCGGTCACCAGGGACTCGCCGACCAGCACGGCGTCGGCGCCCTCGTTCGCGTACGCGATCAGGTCGTGCGGCCCGCGCACGCCGGACTCGGCCACCGTGACGATGTGGTCCGGGATCTCGGGCGCGACCCGGGCGAAGGTGCCGCGGTCGACCTCGAGCGTCTTGAGGTTCCTGGCGTTGACCCCGATGATCCGCGCCCCGGCGTCGACGGCGCGCGCCGCCTCGTCCTCGTCGTGGGCCTCGACCAGCGGCGTGAGGCCGATGGACTCGGCCCGCTCGACCAGCGAGACCAGCGCCGGCTGGTCGAGCGCGGCGACGATCAGCAGCACCAGGTCGGCGCCGTGCGCGCGCGCCTCCCACAGCTGGTAGGAGGAGACGATGAAGTCCTTGCGGAGCACCGGGATGTCCACCCGGGACCGGACGGCGGTGAGGTCGTCGAGGGAGCCGCCGAAGCGGCGCTGCTCGGTGAGCACGGAGATGACCGACGCGCCGCCCGACTCGTAGTCGGCGGCCAGCCCGGCCGGGTCGGCGATCGCGGCCAGCGCGCCCTTGGACGGGCTCGAGCGCTTGACCTCGCAGATCACGGAGACGCCTGCGCCCTTGAGGGCCGCCACCCCGTCCTTGGCCTGCGGGGCCTTGGCCGCGGTTTCCTTGAGCTCGTCGAGGCTTACCCGCGCCTGCCGCTCGGCAAGATCGGCGCGGACTCCTTCGATGATCTCGTCGAGGACACTCACGCGACCGGCCCCTTCCTGTCGGTTTGGGAATCCCGGACCACAGTCCTGGGGGGAGCAATCACACCGATGGTATCCGGCGGTGGGCAGAGGTTTCGCACCCGCCCGGGCGTTGTCCCACATATCGGACAGGCCCGACACTTCGCCTGGTCAGGGTGCCAGCACGGCGCCGATCGGCAGGTTGCGAAGCACCGTGAAGGCCAGCGCCGCGCCGCCCAGGCCCCAGGCGACGGCGCGGGGAGGCGGGGCCGGCGGTGGTCGGCGGAGGAGGGCCGACATCAGCCGGAGCGCGAGGAACAGCGCCAGCACGGCGCCCGCGGCCACCACGAGCGCGTTGGCGCCCAGTGCGGCGCCGAGGTCCCCCCTGGCGAGGGCGGCGGCGCAGCGAAGCCCACCGCAGCCGGGGCAGTGGAGCCCGGTGAGCGCCGGCACCGGACAGGCCGGGTGGGGCAGGAGCGCCGCGGGGGCGACGAGGACCGCGCCGGCGCAGAAGACGCCGGCCGCGGCGGCCCAGCCGAGCGAACGCGCGCCCTGGGCGCGGGGAGGTGGCACACGCCCAGCTTCAGGGCGCGCCGCCCACCCCGCAATCGGTACGGCCCGCGGCGCGGCCCGAGCGGGACGTCAGCCGCTGACGGTGGCCTGCTCCGACTCGGCGCCGGTGTCGCCCGCCCGGTCGGCGGCGACGGTCACGGCGGCCGGCTCGGCCGCGCCGGCCCTGACCTTGGCCTTGGCGCCGTGCGCCTGGTCGGCCGGCACCTGCTGCTGGCCGAAGCCCATCGCCTTGAGCACCAGGCCGGCGACGCCACCGAGCGCGACGATCAGGAGGCCGGCCAGCACGCCGAGGGGCTGCGCCATGATCGTGTAGGCGCTGCTGACGCCCGTGCCGACGAAGATGATCAGGACGGCGATCCAGGCGGCGGGAGAGTTTCCGTGGTGGTATTTGTCCGCCATGTGTGCTCCTTGTGAGTCCAAGAGTCGGGCGTGCGGGCGTTCGCTCGGGCACTGTCGTCCATTGTCGCAGCCGGTCCCGACAGTCCCTGGCGGGGTCCCGGATGGCCGGGGGGAACCCCGTGCGGAAGGCTCCGGAAAAGGCTCCGGAAAGGCTTCGGGAGTGGCTTCGGGGGACGGGCCCTCCGGCCCTAGGTCGGGTCCTCGCCCCGGTCGAGCGCCCGCCAGATGTCCTCGGGGCGGTCGCTCTGCCCGGACGTCGTCCCCGGCCGCCGTCGTTCGACGCGGCGCCCCGTCCGCTCGTACCGCGCCGACATGGCCGGCCACTGCCGGCCGTAGCTCAGCGCCAGCAGGCCGGCGCACAGCGACAGCAGGCCGCCGACCGCGGAGACCCAGGGCCAGCCGGTGTGGCTGACGCTGCTGACGGCGGCCTCGCTGAGGCCCATCACCTCCGCCGCGCTGTCCTCGAGGGCGTCCAGGTCGCCCGCGCCGAGCAGCGCCGCGCCGATCGATCCGGCGCCGCTGAGGGCGAGCACTCCGGAGACCAGGGTGCGGCCGGTGCCGCGGACGGCGAACACGGCGACCAGCGCCGCGAGTCCGACCAGGGCCAGGGCGCTCGGCAGGGCGGAGACGGCGTTGCCGTTGGCCGTCACCGGGAGTTCGGCACCGGCGGCCGACGCCTCGCCCTCGCCCCAGGTCTGGCCGGCGGCGATCAACACGACGGCGGCCCCGGCCGCGCCGCTCAGCAGCGCGCCGGCGAGGGCGCGCCGTGGCGCGCTTGAACTGCCGGCAGTGGGGTCACGCTTCACGCCTCCACGCTACCTCGCAGCTTTCCGGCCGTGGCCACCGCCCTGAGCACGGCCGCCGCCTTGTTCCGACACTCGGTGTCCTCGGCGACCGGATCCGAGTCGGCCACCACCCCCGCGCCCGCCTGGACGTGGGCGACACCGTCGCGCAGCACGGCCGTGCGGATGGCGATGGCGGTGTCCGCGTCGCCCGCGAAGTCGAGGTAGCCGACGCAGCCGCCGTAGACGCCGCGCCTGGTCGGCTCCAGCTCCTCGATGATCTGGAGGGCGCGCGGCTTGGGGGCGCCGGAGAGGGTGCCGGCCGGGAAGCAGGCGGTGAGCGCGTCGAAGGCGGTGCGCCCCTCGGCCAGCCGCCCGGTGACGGTGGAGACGATGTGCATCACGTGGCTGTAGCGCTCGACGGACATGAAGTCGACCACCTCCACGCTGCCCGGGCGGCTGACCCGCCCGAGGTCGTTGCGGCCGAGGTCGACCAGCATCAGGTGCTCGGCGCGCTCCTTGGGGTCGGCGAGCAGCTCCTCGGCGAGCGCCGCGTCCTCCTGCGGGGTGGCGCCGCGCGGCCGGGTGCCGGCGATCGGGTGCAGCATGGCCCGGCCGTCCTCGACCTTGACCAGCGCCTCCGGGCTGGAGCCGACGACGTCGAAGTCGCCGCCCTCGCCGGCGAACCGGAACAGGTACATGTAGGGGCTGGGGTTGGTGGCCCGCAGCACCCGGTAGACGTCGAGGGCGCTGGCCGGGCAGGGCGTCTCGAAGCGCTGCGACGGCACCACCTGGAAGGCGTCGCCCGCCCTGATGTACTCCTTGACCCGCTCCACGGCCGCCTGGTAGTCGGGGCCGCCCCAGCGGGCGGTGAACGGCGGCAGCTCGGACGGCGGGAGGGCCACGGCGCCGACGGGCGCCGGCCTGGCCAGGTCGGCCTCCATGGCGTCGAGCCGGGCCACCGCGTCCGCGTGGGCCTCGTCGACGCCGGTGTCGAGGTCGTTGTGGTTGATCGCGTTGGCGATCAGCAGCACGGTGCCGTCGCGGTGGTCGAGGACCGCCAGGTCGGAGGCGAGGAGCATGGTCAGCTCGGGCAGCGCCAGGTCGTCGCGGGTGCTGTCGCCGACCGACTCGAGGCGGCGCACCACGTCGTAGCCGAGGTAGCCGACCAGGCCGCCGGTGAAGGGCGGCAGCTCCGGGTCGCGTGGGGTGTGGAGGGCCCGCAGCGTCTCGCGCAGCACGTGCAGCGGGTCGCCTTCGCGTGGCACCGAGACCGGCGGGGTGCCCAGCCAGTGGGCACGGCCGTCCCGGACGGTGAGGGCGGCCGAGCTGCGGACCCCGACGAAGGAGTAGCGCGACCAGGTGCGGCCGTTCTCCGCGGATTCGAGGAGGAAGGTGCCGGGGCGCTCACCCGCGAGCTTGCGGTAGAGCGCGATGGGGGTGTCGCCGTCGGCGAGGAGGCGGCGGGTGACGGGAATCACCCGGCGTTCCTTGGCGAGCACCCGGAAACGGTCGAGGTCCATGCCGGCTGAGCCTACTGCCCCAGCGGGAGGGCGCCGGCGTCGAAGCAGGTGCGGTCCCCGGTGTGACAGGCGGCGCCCACCTGGTCGACCCTGACCAGCACGGTGTCGCCGTCGCAGTCGAGCGCCACCGACTTGACGTGCTGCACGTGGCCCGAGGTGTCGCCCTTGACCCAGTACTCCTGGCGGCTGCGGCTCCAGTAGGTGCAGCGCCCGGTGGTGAGGGTGCGGCGCAGGGCCTCGTCGTCCATCCAGCCGAGCATCAGTACCTCGCCGGTGTCGTACTGCTGGGCGATGGCGGGCACCAGGCCGTCCGGGTTGCGCTTGAGGCGGGCGGCGACGGCCGGGTCGAGAGCGGGGGTGCTGGGCATGTGTCCATTCTGCCGCCCCGCCGCCCCAGACCCTAAGGTGGAGATCATGTCAACCCATGCGAAGCGTGAACGGCTGCTGCTGGCCGATCTCTTGGAGACCTCGGGACCGGACGCCCCCACCCTGTGCGAGGGCTGGACGACCCGGGACCTGGCCGCCCACGTCGTGGTGCGGGAGCGCCGCCCGGACGCGGCGAGCGGCATCATCATCAAGCCGCTGGCGGCGCGCGGTGAGCGGGTGCGCAACGAGTTCGCCGCCAAGCCGTACGACGAGCTGATCCAGCTGATCAGGCTCGGGCCGCCGCGGGTGTCGCCGTTCTCGCTGAAGCAGATCGACGAGGCGGCCAACACGGTCGAGTTCTTCGTCCACGCCGAGGACATCAGGCGCGCCCAGCCCGAGTGGGCGCCGCGGCCGCTCGACCCGGTCTTCGCCGACGCGCTGTGGCGCCGGGTCGAGTCCGGGGCCCGGATCATGGGGCGGCGCAGCCCGGTGGGGCTCGTGCTGCGCCGGCCGAACGGGCAGGTGGCCGTCGCGCACAAGGGCGCCCCGGTGGTCACGGTCACCGGCGAGCCCGGCGAGCTGCTGATGTTCGCCTCCGGCCGGCAGGACGCGGCCAAGGTCACCGTGGAGGGCGACGAGGAGGCCGTGGCCAAGCTGCGGGCCGCCACGCTCGGCTTCGCCTGACGGGCGCGCCGCCCGGCTCGGTCTCCGGTGTCGAGTCGACCGTTCGGCGCGCCCCACGACCGTTCAACGTCCCCGTGAGCGGCGCCTGTTGACAGTCGGGCGCGGCCTTGCCACGCTTCCGCCGTTCCCTTGAAAGCGCTTACCAACGGGGTTTCGCGGGTATCGAATGAATCGATTCACGTTCGACGCGAGTCCGACCCCCGCGGTCGGCGCCTGAGTCCAGCACACGGGAGTGATGGATGAAAGGAATCCTGAGAGCCGCCGGCACCGCGCTCGCCGTGGTCGCCGCCGCGGCCGCGGCGGCCGTCGGACTGCCGGGGACGGCCGCGGCGGCCGCCGCCGGCCCGACCGTCTACATCGCGAGCGACTCCACCGCACAGACGTACAACTCCGGCTACGAGCCGCAGACGGGCTGGGGCCAGGTCCTCGACCGCTACTTCGCCGACGACGTGACCGTCGCCAACCACGCCATCGGCGGCCGGAGTTCGCGCAACTTCATCGAGCAGGGTCGGCTCCAGACGATCCTGAACCAGATCCAGCCGGGCGACTACCTGTTCGTCCAGTTCGGGCACAACGACGCCTCCGTCACCATCCCCGACCGGTACACCTCTCCGGCGGACTACAAGGAGTACCTGCGGAACGACTACATCGGCGGCGCCCGCGCCCGTGGCGCCATCCCGGTGATCGTCACCCCCGTCTCGCGCCGTTCCTTCAACGCGACCACCGGGCGCTTCAACGTCTCCTTCCCGGAGTACGTGCAGCGGGCCGTCGAGGTGGCCCAGGAGGAGAACGTGCCGCTGATCGACCTCTCCGCGTCGAGCCGCGCCTACCTCGACTCCATCGGCCCCGAGGCCGCCAGGGACGTCTTCCTGCACACCGACCCGGGCGAGTACCCGGGCCGTCCGAACGGCACCGCGGACGACACCCACTTCCAGCGGTACGGCGCGCTGCAGATGGCCCGGCTGATCGCCCGCGAGGTGCGCGGCGAAGGCCTGACGCTCTCCTCCCTGGTACGCGACACGGTGAGCGACGTCTACGACCTCGGCCCCGCGAGCGGGCCGGTCGCCTCCTCGTTCACCCAGGTCACCGCCGCCACGTCCTACACCACGGCGCGCGGCTACGGCATCGTCGGCAGCGGGCTGATCGAGCGTGACCGGGGCACCGCGATGAACGAGCTCCAGCGGGACTTCGTGGCCCTCTTCAACGGCCAGTACGAGTTCCGCGCCAACGTGCCCAACGGCGTCTACGACGTGAAGGTCAGCGTCGGGGACGCCACCGGCTCGGCGCGCACCAACGTGGTCGTCGAGGGCTCGGTGACGGGCCGGCTGGCCCCCGCCGCCAACACCGCCACGGCACAGACGTACGCGAACGTCACGGTGACGGACGGCGTGCTCAACCTGGTGGTGTCCGGCGAGACCGGGCACCTGAACGCCGTCGAGATCCTGCCGGCGGCCTGAGACCGGTCCGGGCGTCCAAGGCCCCCAACATCCATGGGCGCCCGGGCCACTTCACACCGCTCCGGCGGCTACTCCCCCGGCCTCCTGACCAGTTCGATCACGCTGGTCAGGTTGTTCGCCCCGTAGCCGGCCGCGGCGGTGCGGCGGAACAGCTCCCACAGGGCGGTCGGGAGCGTGGTGCCGAGACCGGCGTCCGCGAAGGTCTCCACGAGGTGTCCGGCACCGGTGACCTGCATGTCCAGGCTGTTGAACTCGCCCGGGTACACGCCGCGTTCGATCTCGTCGGTCACCTCGTCGAGGAGGCCGAGCGGGCCCTCGGCGGTGAGATCGCGGAGCAGGCCCAGCAGGTGGGACCGCGCCTCGGCGGCCGACACGCCCGCGGTCCCCAGCAGCGCGGTGGCGTGGAGGTAGCTGGTCAGCACCGACCAGAAGACGAGGATCATCGCCTGGTAGTGGAGCATCGCGAGCCCCGGGTCCGTGCCCCGGTGGTCGGGTCGGCCGAGCGCCGCGAGGGCGTCCCGGTGGGCTTCCAGGGCGGCCTCGGCGCCGGCGTAGAAGACGTGGGCGCCGGGCTTGCCGACGCCGGGCGGTGGCGTCATGACGCCACCGGCCAGCAGTTCGGCGCCGCGGTCCGCCGCCCAGCGGTGGGCCGCGCGCACCCGGTCCGGGGTGTCGTCGCTGAGGTTCGCGAGCACCCGGCCACGGAACACGGACGGCTCGACGCCGTCCAGGACCGCGTGCATGGCGGCGTAGTCGACCAGGCTCAGCACGGTCAACTCGCCGGCGGCCAGCGCCTCGGCGGGCGACCCCGCGAGCCTCGCCCCGCTGGCGACCAGCGGTTCCGCTCTGGCGGCGGTGCGGTTCCACACCGTGACGGGGTGGCCGGCGGCCAGCAGGGCGGCGGCCATGGCGGAGCCCATGGCGCCCAGGCCGATCACGGTCACGGGTTCCGGCGTGCGGTCGGTCATCGTGGTGTTCTCCAGGATCGTTGACATGAGGTCCTTCGACGGGCCCCACGGTGCGCCCGGTCCCTTCGGGTCGCCCACGGTTCCGCCACGGGTGGGGCCGAAGGGCCGGTTAACCTGGCGGGATGCGCTTCGGAGTGCTGGGCCCGCTGGCCGTGTGGACGGACGAGGGCGCGCCGGTCACCGTCCCGGACGCCAAGGTGCGGACGCTGCTCGCCGACCTGCTGGCGCACGGCGGCGAACCGGTCCCGGTCGACCGGCTGGTCCACGATCTGTGGGGCGACCGGCCACCGCGCGATCCCGTGGGCACCCTCCAGGCCCGGGTCTCCCAGCTGCGGGGCGCGTTGGCCGGCGCGGAGCGGGGCGGCCGGGCGCTGGTGGCGCACGGGCCGGCGGGGTACGCGCTGCGCGCCGCTGCCGGCGGGGTGGACGCGGACGAGTTCGGCGCCCTGCTCGCCCGGGGCTCCCGGGCGGTGTCGGCGGCGCGGGTGGCGCTGTTGGACGAGGCGTTGCGGCTGTGGCGGGGCCCGGCCTTCGCCGAGTACGCGGACACGGAGTTCGTCCGGCCGATGGCGGCCCGACTCGCCGAACAGCGGCTGACGGCGGTCGAGCTGCGGGCCGAGGCGCGGCTGGAGCTGGGGGAACGCGAGGCGGTACTGGGCGAGTTGGCGGAGCTCGTCGTGCTCCATCCGTTGCGCGAGCGGCTACGGGTGATCCAGCTGCGGGCGCTGTGGCAGGCGGGCCGGCAGGACGCGGCGCTGGCGGCGTTCGAGGAGGTGCGGCGCGGCCTGGCCGAGGAGTTGGGGGTGGATCCCGGCCCCGAGCTGGCCGGGCTGCACGCGGCGATCCTGCGGCAGGACCTGGTGGCGGCGCCGCGGTCGGCCCGGCCGCGGTCCCGACTGCCCTCGCAGCTCACCGGGTTGGTCGGGCGGGAGCGGGAGCTCGCCGAGGTCGGGCGGCTGCTGCCGAGCTGCCGGCTGGTGACGCTGGCGGGCACCGGTGGGGTGGGCAAGACGCGGCTCGCCCTCGCGGTGGCGGAGCGGGCGTCGGAGGCCGCCCTCCCCGACGGGGTCTGGCTGGTGGAGCTGGCGGCCTGCGACGCGGACGGCGTGCCGGAGGCGGTCGCGGCCGCGCTCGGGGTGCGGGACGACGCCCCCGGTGGCGGCGATCTGACGGGACGGACGGCCGAGGCGCTGCGGGACCGGCGGGCGCTGCTCGTGCTGGACAACTGCGAGCACCTGGTGGACGCGGCGGCGGCGTTGGCGGCCCGGCTGCTGGCGGCGGCGCCCGAGCTGCGGATCCTGGCGACCAGCCGGGAACCGCTGGGGATCCGCGGCGAGCGGATCTACCCGGTCGGTTCGCTCGAACCGCCCGACGCGGTGCGGCTGTTCGCGGCGCGGGCGGCGGCAGCGGCCGGCTTCCGGCTGGACGAGGCGAACCAGGCGGCGGTGGCGGCGCTCTGCCGCCGACTCGACGGGCTGCCGCTGGCGCTCGAGCTGGCCGCGACCCGGGTGCGGACCCTGGGTGTGCGGGAGTTGGCCGCCGCGCTCGACGACCGGTTCGCGGTGCTCTCGGCCGGAGCCCGGGACGCGCCGCCGCGGCAGCGGACGCTGCGGGCGGTGATCGACTGGAGCTGGGAGCTGTTGGGCGAGCCGGAGCGCGTGGTGTTGCGGCGGCTCGCGGTGCTGGCGGACGGCTGTGCGCGGGACGCGGTGACCCTGGTGTGCGGGGGCGACCTCGATGCCCTGGCCCTGCTGGTGGACCGCTCGCTGGTGGTGGCCGAGGAGGGCCGGTTCCGGCTGTTGGAGTCCGTGGCGGCCTACGCCCTGGAACGGCTGCGGGAGGCGGGCGAGGAGGAGGCGGTGCGGGACCGGCACGCCGACCACTACGCGGCGCTGGCGGAGCGGGCGGCGCCCGGCCTGCGCGGGCCCCGGCAGTGCGAGTGGCTCGACCGGCTGGACGCGGAGGCGCCCCAGCTGCGCGCCGCACTGGAGTGGGCGGCGGGGCGGGGCGCGGCCGAGCGGGCGATGCGGCTGGCCAACTCCCTGTCCTGGTACTGGTATCTGCGTGGCCGGCGGGGTGAGGCGCGGCGATTCCTGGCGCTGGCGCTGGCCGCCGAGGGGCCGGCGCCGGCGGGTGTCCGGGCGGTGGCCGGGGCGTGGCTGGCCGGGATGTCGGCTCTCGACCCGACGGAGGGCGAGCCGCGTGCGGAGGTGGCGCTGCGCGGCTTCGCGGGGCTCGACGAGCCGGCGGCGCTGGCGTACGCGGAGTGGTTTCTGGCGTTGTCGCACTGGTCCCTGGGCGATCACCGGGAGCACGCGGCCCGGGTGGAGCGGGCGTTGGCGGTGTTCCGGCGGCTCGGTGACCGGTGGGG
>NZ_SMKI01000278.1 GCF_004348415.1 Streptomyces hainanensis | reverse complement strand
GCCACCCCCCGTCCGCCTCCCACTCGTCGTGATCTGACGCCCGGGCCCGGCGGTCAGGACGGCTGGACCTGGTCGAAGAGGGCGAGGGCTTCGGCCGGGTCCGGGCTCACGAGGCGTTCCAGACCGGCCAGCGTGAACCTCGCCCACCTGCCGGCCCGTGCCCACATCCGCTCCTCGAAGGCGCGGACGACCTCGTCCAGTTCGCCGCGGCAGGTGGCGACGGACTCGGCGAGTTCGGCGCCCTCCAGCATCGCGAGGTTCGCGCCCGCCCCCAACGGGGGCATCAGATGGGCGGCGTCGCCCAGCAGCGTCACCCCGGGGACGTGGGCCCAGGTGTGGGACTCCGGCAGCACGTGGAGGGGGCGGCGGGCGAAGGCGCCGCCGTGGCGGAGGAGGTCGAGGACGGGAGCGGCCCAGCCGTCGAACAGGGCCAGCAGGCTCGATCGCACGGCCTCGACGTCGGACTGGTCCAAGTCCGCGTGCCAGCCCAGCGGCGCGCGGAACTGGGCGTACACCCTGACGTGGCCACCGCTGTTGCGCTGGGCGACCAGACCCCGGTTCACGCCGTACACGGCCACCGAACCGTCGCCGATCAACCGGGCGAGGTCGGGGTGGCGGGTGTCGACGTCGTCCAGGGAGGTCTCGACCAGGGTGACGCCGGTGTAGTGCGGCGTCACCGACGAGACCGCCCGGCGGACCCGGGACCAGGCGCCGTCCGCGCCGACCACGAGGTCGAACGTCTCCTGTCGCCCGTCCGCGAAACGGACCAGTACGCCGTCCCCGGTCCCCGGCACCACCTGCGTCACGCCCCGCCCCCACTCGACGTCGAGCGGGCCGAGCAGCAGGTCACGGAGTTGCCCGCGGTCGATCTCGGGATGGGCCCGGTCGTCCGGCCGGGGTCGCCAGTCGCGCAGGACGGTCCCGTCCGGGTCCAGGATGCGCATGGCCTGCCCTTCCGGACGGGACAGCGCCCGGAACTCCGCCAGCAACCCCGCCTTGTCCAGCGCGAGTTGGCCCAGCTCCTCCTGGAGGTCGAGTGTGCCGCCCGGCGGGCGCGCGTCGGGGGCGGGATCGCGTTCGAGGACGGTGACGGGGTGATCGTGGCGGTGCAGGACGCGGGCGAGGGTGAGGCCGGCGGGGCCGGCCCCGACCACGGCGATTCGATGTCTCATGTCGATACACTGTATTTCCCCGGTACGGTGCATCGCAACAGTAGGGTGTGACCATGACTGTGTGGGACCGGCCGGAGCCGCGGACTCGCCCCGTGCCGCTCGACCGGGAGCGGATCGTCGCCGCCGCCGTCGCGCTGGCCGACGAGGGCGGGCTGGAGGCGGTGTCGTTGCGCAAGGTCGCCGCCCGGCTCGACGCCGGGCCGATGCGGCTCTACGGATACATCGCCACCAAGGAGGAGCTGTTCGACCTCATGGTGGACGAGGTCCAGGCCGAGATCCTCCCCGAGGAGCCGCCGGCCGACTGGCGGGAGGCGCTGGGCGTCCTCGCCCACCGCACCAGGCGGACCGCTCTCCGGCACGAATGGCTGGCCGACCTGCTCGGCGGCCGCCCGACCCTGGGCCCGAACGGCCTCGCCGTGGCCGAGGCCACGCTGGGCGCCCTCGACGGCCTCGCCGACCTCGACACCGCCATGCGCGCCGTGGAGACCGTCAGCGCCTACTTCACCGGCGCGATCCGGCGCGAGATCGCGAACCTGCGGGCCGAGCGCGCCACGGGCCTGTCCAAGCACGACTGGCAGCGCGCCTCCGGCCCGTACGTGACGCGCATGCTGGCCACCGGCCGCTTCCCGGCGCTGACCAAGGCCGTGTACGACGGCACCGACGTGGACGCCGAGACGTCCTTCGCGACCGGCCTGGACTGGGTCCTCGACGCCGTGGCCGCCAAACTCACCCCACCACCGGCATGAACCCGCCACCCACCGCGGCGCCACCGAACCGCTTCGGGCCGCGGAGCCCGGCACGGCGCTTCGCGGTGGCGCCGCACCGGCGGGGCCTTCGGCCGCCGGGCCGGGGACGGTCGCGGTCGGCCCGCCACCCCGCTGGCGGTTCCGCCTACCCGGCGCCGACGGGCCGGTCTGGTGGTGCGGCTTGCCGGTTGGCGGTGGTGCCGTACCGGCGGAGCCTTCGGCCGCCGGGCCGGGGGCGGTCGGGGTCGGCCGCAACGCGGTTGGCGGTTCCGCGTACGCGGCGCCTTGGCCCGTCCGCCCGGCGTCCGCTTCGCGGCGGGCCCGCGCTGGCGGGACCCTCCGGGCCGCTCAGGCCGGCAGGCCGCTTCGGCGTCGGTGCCGACCGCTTCGGGCCGCTGGGCCCGACACGGCGCTTCGGTGGCGGCGCCAGCGGGCCGCTTCGCGACAGGGCCGGCCGGCAGGATCCTTCGGGCCGTTCCGGCCGGCGGGCCGCCCCGGCAGGCCGCTTCGCGGCGGTGCCGCGCCGGCGGGGCCCTTCGGGCCGTTCCGGCCGGCAGGCCGCTTCGCGGCGGCGCCGCGACGGCGGGCCCTTCGGACCGCTCAGGCCGGCAGGCCGTTACGTGGACCACGTGGCCAGCGTCTCCTCGGAGACGGGGAAGCCGGGGAAGCGGGAGAGCCGTACCAGGGGGATGGCGCGGAAGAGTTCGCCGTGTTGGGCGTCGGCCAGCATCGTCTCGAAGGGGCTGCCGGCCAGGGCCTTCCGCAGCCGTGGGCCGGCCTCCGGGTGGTCGAGCCAGCGGCTCACCTCCGATTCCGGGGTGAGTGGCCGGGCGATCTCCTCGCCCGTCAGGTCGATCACCGCGGAGAGCCTGATGTCCCGGGACGAGGCGCCCACCCGTAGCTCGAAGGCGCCGCCCTCCACCACCCAGCGGCCCAGCGGCGTGTGCCAGAACGCGAAGGCCCGCGGGCCGAGTTCGAGGGTCACCCGCTCGCTCGCCCCCGGTTCGAGCGCCACCTGCGCGAACGCCCGCAGTTCCCGCTCGGGGCGGTAGACCGTGGACACCGGGTCGCCCACGTACAGCTGCACCGTCTCCCGGCCGGCCCGCCGGCCGGTGTTGGTGACCGTGAGGCCCACCGTGACGCGGGGCGCGGCGTCGTCCGCCAGCATGTCCACCGTCAGGTCCGCGTAGTCGAAGGTGGTGTAGGACAGGCCGTGGCCGAACGGGTAGGCCACCTCCATCCGGTGCGCGTCGTACCACCGGCAGCCGATCAGCAGACCCTCCGCGTACCGCACCGTGCCGTGCTCGCCGGGGAACGCGCCGACGGTCGGGTTGTCCTCGTACCGCACCGGGATCGTCTCGGCCAGCCGGCCCGACGGGTTGGCCCGGCCCAGCAGCAGGTCGGCGACCGCGGCGCCGCCGGCCTGTCCGAGCAGCCAGCACTCCAGGACCGCCTTGGCCGCGCCCTGCCACGGGTCGAGCAGCACCGCGGCGCCGTTCGACAGCACCACCACCACGTTGGCGTTGGCCTCGGCCACCGCCCGCAACAACTCGACCTGCTGGGCCGGCAGCTCCATGTGCGGCCGGTCGTAGCCCTCGGACTCGTAGCTCGGCGGCAGGCCGAGGAAGAGCACCACCACGTCGGCGGCCCGCGCGTGCTCCACCGCCTCGGCCACCAGCGCCGGGTCCGTCGCCTCGGACTCCACGACGTAGCCCGCGGCGAACGTCACCTCCCGGGCCCCGCCGAGCGCGGCGCGCAGCGAGCCGAGCGCGTCGTCGAGCCGCGTGGGGTTGACCTGCGAGCTGCCGGCGCCCTGGTAGCGCGGGCTGCGCGCGAACTCGCCGACCACCGCGATCCGGCCGCCCGACTCCGGGTCGAGCGGCAGGATCTCGTCGTCGTTGCGCAGCAGCACCACCCCGCTGGTGGCGGCCTCCCTGGCCAGCTCGTGATGCGCCGCGACGTCGAAGGTCTGGCCCGGTTCGAGCGCCGGCAGGGCCCGGTTCACCAGGCCGAGCACCCGGCCCGCCGCCTCGTCCACCTCGGCCTCGGTCAGCCGCCCCTCGCGGACCGCGGCGAGCAGCGCGCGGGTGCCGGCGCCGCCCGACGACGGCATCTCCAGGTCGAGGCCGGCCCGCAGCCCCGCGTCCCGCCGGTTGACCGCGCCCCAGTCGGAGACCACCAGGCCCTCGAAGCCCCACTCCTCGCGCAGCACCCCGGTCAGCAGCCAGCGGTGCTCGGACACGTAGGTGCCGTTGAGCCGGTTGTACGAGCACATCACGGTCCACGGCCGCGCCCCGGTGACCACCCGCTCGAAGGCCGGCAGATAGATCTCCCGCAGCGTCCGCTCGTCCACCTCGGCGGAGACCGACATCCGCTCGGTCTCCTGGTTGTTGGCGGCGAAGTGCTTGAGCGAGGTGCCGACCCCCTGGCCCTGCACCCCGCGCACGAACGCCGCCGCCAACTCGCCGGCCAGCAGCGGGTCCTCGGAGAAGTACTCGAAGTTCCGGCCGCACAGCGGGGTCCGCTTCATGTTCACGCCGGGGCCGAGCAGCACCGCGACCCGTTCGGCCCGGCACTCCCGGCCGAGCGCCGCGCCGACCCGCTCCAGCAGCGCCGGGTCCCAGCTGGCCGCCAGGCCCACCGCGGGCGGGAAGCAGGTGGCCGGCACGCTCCGCGCCAACCCCAGGTGGTCGCCGTCGGCCGTCTGCTTGCGGAGCCCGTGCGGCCCGTCCGTGACCATGACTCCGGGGACGCCGAGGCGGGCCACCGGCTGGGTGTGCCAGAAGTCGGAGCCGTCGAGCAGGGACGCCTTCTCCTCCAGCGACAGCTCGGCCAGGAGTGCGGGGACGTCGAACATGCCGGGTCTCCTTCGGCGGGGTGGCCGCGGCCGGGGCGGCCGGGGCGAGGGCGCGAAACGGACGGACCGGACGCCAGGCTAACCCGCCGTCCCGCTCGCCGCCGTAATCGGGATGCGCCCGTTCAGGCCACCTCGGTAGCGTGCGCCCCATGACGCCGGATCCCGCCTCGCCCCGCGCCGCCGTCCCTGTCCCCGCGGGCCTGGTGGGCCGACTCAGGGCCGCGGGCTGCGTCTTCGCCGAGGACGAGGCCCGGCTGCTGGCCGAGACGGCCCGCACCTCCGCCGAGCTCGACGCGCTCGCCGCCCGCCGGATCGCCGGCGAGCCGCTCGAACAGGTGCTCGGCTGGGCCGAGTTCCACGGCCTGCGGATCGCCGTGGACGCCGGGGTCTTCGTGCCGCGTCGGCGCACCGAGTTCCTCGTCGAACAGGCCGCCGCGCTCGCCCCGCCCCGGGCCGTGGTCCTCGACCTGTGCTGTGGCTCCGGCGCCCTCGGCACCGCGTTGGCGGCGTTGCTCGACGGCCCCGAGGTGCACGCCGCCGACCTCGACCCGGCCGCCGTCCGCTGCGCCCGCCGCAACCTGGCCGGCGTCGGTGGCCACGTCCACCAGGGCGACCTGTACCGGGCGCTGCCCGACGTGTTGCGCGGCCGGGTCGACGTGGTGGTGGCCAACGTGCCCTACGTCCCCACCGGCGAGGTGGGGCTGCTGCCGTCCGAGGCGCGCGACCACGAGCCGCTGCTCGCGCTGGACGGCGGTGCCGACGGCCTCGACGTGCTGCGTCGGGTGGCGGACGGCGCGCCCGAGTGGCTGGCCCCGGGCGGCGGCCTGCTGGTGGAGACCAGCGAGCGGCAGGCGCCGGCGGCCGTCGCCGCGTTCAGCGCCGCGGGGCTCACCACCCGACCCGTGTGGTCGGACGAGTGGCACGCGACGGTGATCGTCGGACTCCGCGACGCGGACTGAACGGCCGCCGCAGCCACCTCTTCTGAGGGAGTGTGACGACCGATCGGTTTCGGCCGCTTTCGCTCGTGGTCGGCTTTGGTCGGAGAAGGACGTGGCATGACTTCTCCTGGCCGGCCGTCGCCGGTCCATCCCCGCCTCAGGGCGCCGTCGGGAGAGAGATGGGCACCGCATGACGACACACCGGCCGTTCGCCGTGGGCGTCGCGCTGTCGGCCGCGCTGCTGGCCCTGGTCGCGGAGACCGCCGAGGCCGCCGGGCCGTCCGCCGCCGGCGGGCCGGTGAACGCGGCGTTCACCCGCGCCGCCGACGAGTACGGCGTGCCGCGCGACCTCCTGGTGGCGGTCGGCTACGGCCAGACCCGGCTCGACGGCCACCGGGGGCGCCCCAGCCAGGACGGCGGCTACGGCGTGATGCACCTGGTCTCCAACCCCGTCCAGCAGACCCTGGAGCTGGCCGCCGAACTCACCGGCACCGACCGCGACGAGTTGCGCCGCGACACCGACGACAACATCCTCGGCGCCGCGGCCGTGCTGCGCTCCTACGCGGACGGCCTGGGCCTCGACGCGGCCGAGCGGGCCGAGCCGGGCGCCTGGTACCCGGCCGTCGCCCGCTTCGGCGGCGGGGACGACGTGGCGGCGGTCGCCTACGCCGACGCGGTCTACGGTCTCCTGACCGACGGCATCGAGGCGCGGATCCCGAGCGGCGAGACCGTGCTCGTCCAGGGCCGGCCGGTGATCCCGGAGCGCGGCGCCTACGCGGACGTCGGCCAGCCGCTCGCCGCGCTCGCCGACGCCGAGGGCCCCGACTACCCGTCGGCCCGCTGGGTGCCGGCCCACCCCGAGAACTACGCGCCGGGCCGCACCGCCGAGATCACCACCGTCGTCGTGCACGTCGCCCAGGGCTACTACGACGGCACCATCTCCTGGTTCCAGAACCCGGCGGCCCGGGTGAGTTCGCACTACGTCGTGCGCTCCCGCGACGGCGAGGTGACTCAGATGGTCCGCGACGCGGACAGCGCCTGGCACGCCAAAACGGCCAACGCCTCCTCGATCGGCATCGAGCACGAGGGCTTCATCGACGAACCCGCCTGGTTCACCGAGACCATGTACCGCTCGTCGGCCGAACTGACCCGCTTCCTCTGCGACCGGCACGGCATCCCGCGCGACCGCGAGCACATCGTCGGCCATGTCGAGGTGCCGGGGAACGACCACACCGACCCGGGCCCCAACTGGGACTGGGACCACTACCTGGAGCTCGTCGAGGAGGCCGGGGACGGACCGGACTGAGCCCGGGCGGGCCGGCCCCGGCCGGCCCCCTCACGGCCAGGCGTTGGCCCGCGCCGCGAAATCGTCCCGGTCGGTCTCCACGGGCAGCACGCACAGCAGGTGCCCGCCCGGGGCGCGGAGGATCCGGCACTCCTCCCACCGGGACACCTCCTGGGCGCCGAGCGCCAGCAGCCTGGCGACCTCCGCGTCCAGGTCGTCGGTCTCGATGTCGATGTGGAAGCGCGGCGAGTCGTCGACCGCCTGCACGGCGGCGACCAGACCGGGCAGCGCCCCCACCAGCGTGGTGAACTGCGGCGCCGCCTCGAACGGCCGGGCGGGGACGCCGAGGGCGGCGGACCAGAAGGCGGCGCTCGCCTCGGCCTCGGCCGACGGGGCGTCGATGATGATCGCGTAGACGCGGCTCCTGTGCATGCGCCGCACGCTACCGACCGCCCCGCCGGTCCGTCCTCCCGGTTTCCCCACCGGCCACCGGCCACCGGTCGTCGGCCGCTCAGCCGCCCTGGACGCCGGTGTAGTCCGTGCCCACGGTGAGGACGAGCGCGCCCGGCGGTCCCGAGTCGTCGGCCTCGGTCGTGGCGCCCGGCACCCGCGCGGCCAGCAGCTCCGCCTGTTCCGCCAGGCCCTCCGGATAGCCGACGACGGTGTGCGCCACCTCGCCCGCCGCCGCGTTGCCGGTGCCCACCACGGTGAAGCCGGCGCTCGCCAGCCGGTCGGCCACCTCGCCGGCCTGCCCCGTCACGCCGGTGCCGTTGAGCACCTGGACCTGGACGTCCGACGGCCGGAGCGAGGGCAGTTCCTCGGCGGCCGCCTCCAACTCCTCCTCGGTCAGCCGCTCGTCCCTGGCCAGCGAGTCGAACAGCAGGCTGGCCCGCGGGTACTCCCAGACCACGTTGGCCGTGTCCTCGGGGACGTCGAGCTCGCGCGGGTAGTTGGGGACCGTGATGAAGGACAGGTTCTCCTCCGGCACCCGCTGCAGGTCCTCGGCCAGGTCGTAGAGGGGGCGGAGGCCGGCGAGCTCCGGGTCGGTGGTCAGCGAGCTGGTGACCGCGTCGAGGAAGCCGTAGAGCGCGGTCGGGTCGGTCAGCTTGGACTGCGCCTTCTCGGCCAGCGAGCGCATGAACTCCTGCTGCCGCTCGATGCGGCCGATGTCGCTGCCGTCGCCGACGCTGTAGCGGACCCGGACGAAGCCGAGCGCGTCCTCGCCGTCCAGGGTCTGGCAGCCGGCCGGCAGGTCGACGTGGGCCTTGTCGTCCTGGATCGGCTCGTCGAGGCAGACGTCCACGCCGCCGAGGGCGTCGACCATCTCCTTGAAGCCGAGGAAGTCGAGCGAGACGAAGTTGTCGATGCGGAGCCCGGTGTTCTGCTCCAGGGTCCTGATGGTGCAGGCCGCGGCGCCGCCCACGTCGCCGCTCATGCCGCCGATGGCGAAGGACTCGTTGACCTTGCCGTGGTGCGGCTCCGACTCGGTGCCGTCGCCCAGGTCGCAGGCGGGTATGGACACCCACGAGTCCCGGGGTATGGAGACCACGGTGGCCCATTCGCGGTTCGCCGCGATATGCACGATCATCATCGTGTCGGACCGCATGCCCTCGGTGTCGCCGTAGGAGCCGTCGGTGCCCTCCCGGGTGTCCGAGCCCGCCACCAGCATGGTCATGGCGTCCGGGCTGAGGTCCTCGGGGCGGTCGTCGCCGAGCCGGTCCTCGATCTCGGCGGCCTGGATGTTGCCGTTGAGCTGGTAGTAGATCCAGCCGAGGGCGCCGGTCGCGGCCAGCACGAGGACGGCGAGGCCGACGGCGGTCCACAGCAGGATCCGCCTGCCACGGCTGGGCGGCGCCGACTTCGCGCGCCTGCTTCGGTGTGTGCCGGCCAAGCCGGTCCCCCGTTCGGTGTCGGCCCATGGTGGGTGCCCACGGTGGGTGGTGTCAGGGGCCTGAAATCTACAACACTGTAGAAGGTGGCTGGAACGCGGTCTCCTGTCAGTACGATGGCCCTCGGGACGGACGAGTGGAAGAGTGCGCGGACACGCGAGCTCGAAAGGCGGCTGACGTGACGGCAGGGGACGCCCGCGCTCGCCGGCGCGGCCAGGGAGAACTCGAGGCGCAGGTGCTCGCCGCGCTGCACGAGGCCGCGGTACCGGTCTCGGCCGCGTGGGTGCAGGAACGACTGGGCGGCGACCTGGCCTACACCACCGTGATGACCATCCTCTCCCGGCTGCTCGCCAAGCAGGCCGTGACCCGGCAGCGGGTCGGCCGTTCCTTCCTCTGGTCCGCGGCGGCCGACGAGGCCGCGCTCGCCGCCCTCCGGATGCGCCGGGTGCTCGACCGCGAGACCGACCGGGAGGCGGTGCTCGCCAGCTTCGTCACCACGCTCTCCCCGGACGACGAGCGCCTGCTGCGGCTGCTGCTCGCCCAGGCCACCGAGGAGCCGGAGGACTGACGCGATGGGCCTGTTCGTCCTGCTGCCGCTCATCCTGCCCCTCACCGCCTGGCCCATCGCCCGGCTCGCGGAGCAGCACCTTCACCCACGCCGGGCGACCTGGCTGCTGGCCGGCGTCACGGCGGTCCTCGCGACCTGCAGCACGCTCTGCGTCGCCCTGATCGCGGTCGTCGGCACGGCCGCCGTGCCGGGCAACCCACTCCCCGACAGCTGGTCCGACCCCCAGGTCAGAGCCGCCGTCCCCTTCGACGAGGTCATGGGCCGGGCCTCGATCCCCGCCCTGGTCGCCGTCGCCTGCGCCGCCGGCTGGACCCTCTGGCACCACCGGCGGGTCCGCCGCACCGCCGAGGCCGCGCTCACCGGCCTGCCGCCGTCCCCGGTGGCGGTGCTGCCGGACGACGTCCCCTACGCCTACGCCCTGCCGGGCCGCCGCGACCGCGTGGTGGTCTCCACCGCCATGCTGGCCTGCCTCACCGGCCGCGAACGGCGGGCCCTCTTCGCGCACGAACGCGTACATCTCGCCCACCGCCACCACCGCTTCCTGCTGGTCGCCCAACTCGCGGCCCGCGCCCACCCGTTCCTGCGGCCGCTGCGCACCGCCGTCGCCTACAGCGCGGAGCGCTGGGCCGACGAGGAGGCCGCCAGGCTCCTCGGCGACCGGCGCCTGATGGCGCGGGCCGTCGGCAAGGCGGCGCTGGTCTGCCGCGACACCCCCGCACCGACCTTCGCGGCGCTGGCCGCGCCGGGGCCCGTCCCGCGCCGGGTCGCGGCCCTGCTCGGCCCCGGCCCGCCGGCCGCCGCCTGGCCGCCGGCCCGCACCCGCGCCGGCCTCGCCGCGTGGATCGCGGCCGGCGGCGCGGCGGCCTCGGCGCTGTCGTCGCTGAACGCGGCGGTGGCGTTGATGGTGATTCTGCGGGCCGCCACGATGTAGCTGTCGTCCGGGGGTTCCTCCCCACCCTCCCCCCGGCCAACGGTGGGAGGTTC
>NZ_SMKI01000277.1 GCF_004348415.1 Streptomyces hainanensis | reverse complement strand
GTGGGGGGCGGGTCGAGGGAGGCGAGCGCCCGTCCGGCGAGGACGAGGTGGTGTCGGGCGGCGCGCTCGGTGGCGCTCCTGGCGCCGGCCCGGTCGGCGAGCTCCGCGGCCCGCGCCATGGCCGCCGCGTCGGGCAGGCCGTCCTCCAGCATGCCGGCGAGGCGCGTCCCGTGGTCCGTTCCCGAGCCCACGGCGGTGAGCAGCGGCAGGGTCTTCTGGCCACGGGCCAGGTCGCTCGACGACTGCTTGCCGGTGGCGCGCGGCGGTCCCCAGACGCCCAGCAGGTCGTCGACGAACTGGAAGGCGAGGCCGAGGTGCTCGCCGGCCTGGACGAGGGTGCGCAGGGCGGTCGGGGGCGCGCCGCCGAGCTGGGCGCCGATGGCGGCGGCGCAGCCCAGGAGGGAGGCGGTCTTGTCGGCGGCCATCGCCCGGTACTCGGCGATGCCGACGGCTTCGGGGCCGTGCCAGGGGCGGGCGGCCAGGGCGAGGTCCCTGGCCTGGCCGCGCACCAGGCGCATCAGCATGCCGGAGAGCAGCCGGACCGCGTCGGGGGCGTGTGGGCCGCCGCGGCGCAGCAGGATGTCGACGGCGCCGGCGTGCAGCCCGTCGCCGAGCAGGATCGCGGAGCCGGAGCCGAAGACCTGCCAGACGGCGGGCCGGTTCCGGCGGACGGCGTCCCCGTCCATCATGTCGTCGTGGATCAGGGTGGCGTTGTGGATGAGCTCCACGGCGACGGCGCCCGGTTCCGCGGCCTCGTCGGCCACGCCGGTGGCGTCGGCGCCGAGGAAGACGAGGGCGGGCCGCAGGGCCTTGCCCTCGACGGCCTCGGGGCAGGGGTCGCCGCGCTCCCCCCACCAGCCCATGTGGTAGCCGAACATCCGCTCGAGGGAGGCGTCGAGGTGCCCGACCGCCTCGCGCAGCGCGGCCTGTGTCAGCCGCCGGGCCGACCGCGGGGCGAGGCGGACCGGGTCGTGGGGCAGCGAACCGGGAGTAGTCACATGGTCATGCTGAATGACCGGCCCGGTGGGTGCGGGACGCGACGCACCGGGCCGGCCGTTCCCGTCCGGGAAACCCCTCACTCAGACGAGTGGGCGGCCAGCCGGGTGCCGCGGCGCGCTCAGAGGCGCGCGGCGATGATCGGCGCGAGCCGGCCGGTGATCGTCCGGTGCCCCTGGTCGTTCGGGTGCACCGAGTCCGAGAGGTCGGACGAGCTCAGCCAGCCGGCGGTGTCGACGAAGGAGACCCGGCCGTCGCCACCCGCCGTCACGGTCGACACGGCGGCCCTGGTCTCCGTCAGGTAGCGGCCGCGGAAGGTGCCGAGCGCGAAGATCCAGGCGTTCGGATACTTCTGCCGGACGGTACGCAGCAGGTTGGTGTACGAGGTCTGGAACTGGGCGCCGCTCACACCGTGCCCGACGTCGTTGGTACCTAGGTTGATCACCACGGCGTCCGCCCGGTAGCGGGCGAAGTCCCAGTCGGGCGTCGGCGCGTTGGGGTTCAGCCTGGTGAACTGCTGTTCGAGACCCACGCAGTCGGCGGCCACCAGGCAGGCGCCGCCCTGGGCGATCGCGGTGTGGTCGGCGCCCAACTGCTCGCCGATCAGCCACGGATAGGCGGTGAGGTGGTTGCGGCTGCTCGTGGTGCCCACCGTGATCGAGTCGCCGACGAACTCGATCAGCCGCTCCCGGCGCGGCGCGGCGAACGTCCGGGCGCCCGCGTCCAGCGTGAGCCCCTGGAACACGGCGTCGCCGTGGTAGGAGCCGGCCACCACCCGGTAGCTCACCACCAGCGTGTGGTTGCCGGACGCCAGCGGCTGCGGCGTCAGGTTCACCACCCCGCTGACCCCGGTGTACGACACCGTCGGGCCGCCGTCGACGCTGGCGTAGAGGTCGATGGTGCCGCGCTGCTGGAGCCGCACCGTGGTGCCGGTGAAGCCGACGGTGAGGTACGCGCCCGCCCAGTAGGGCGTGTAGGCCGCCGAGTTCGTGGTGTCCCAGCGGCCGGTGAACCGGATGTTCGGATCGGTCGGCAGCGCTTCGGCTGCCGCGACGGGAGAAGCCGCGGCCGAGACCGGCGCCAGGGCGCCGACGGCCACCATCGCCATCAACACGGCGGAGACCAACCATCTGGCGAAACGCATCACGCACACCCCTTCGGAAGCGCCCCCGCGACCGACGCGGCAGTCAGCAAAGCGGGTCCGCCCCGCCCGGCCAATGCTTTCGGCTGGTTTTCGAGACCTTTCGCGCCGCCGCCCCGGGCGACGTTGACTTGGCGTGCGCTCCAACTCCTAGCGTGAGGCGCGTTCGTGGGGACACACCCCCGTGAGAACCGTGGGAGAGAAATCCGAATGAAGACCGTGGAACTGGGCCGCACCGGCGAGCAGGTCAGCCAGCTGGCGCTCGGCTGCATGAACATGGGCACCCTGACGGACGAGTCCACCTCGTTCGCCATGCTCGACGACTTCCTGGCCGCCGGCGGCACCTTCCTCGACACCGCCGACTGCTACACCTGGTGGAACGAGCGCGGCAGCCACGGCGGCCACAGCGAGGAGCTGCTCGGCCGCTGGTTCGCCCAGGGCGGCGGGCGCCGCGAGAAGGTGTTCCTGGCCACCAAGGGCACCGCCCAGGTGCCCGACCTGTCCCGGGTCTGGGGCGAGGGCGACGAGCCGAACTGGGCCGGCGCGCACGACGGCGGCTTCGCGGGCGCCGGCGCCGAGACCCTGCGCCGCGCCGTCGACGACAGCCTGCGCCGGCTCGGCACCGACCACATCGACCTGTACTACGTGCACGTCGACGACCGGTCGACGCCACTGGAGGAGACCCTGGAGGCGCTGGCCGGCATCGTGGCGGCCGGCAAGGTCAGGTACCTCGGCTGGTCCAACGTCCGCACCTGGCGTCTGGAGCGGATCCGCCAGCTGTGCGAGCGCGAGGGCTGGCCGGCGCCGGTCGCGCTCCAGCAGCAGCACTCGTACCTGCGGCCCAAGGCCGGCAACGACGCCGCCGGCATCACCGACGCCGAACAGCTCGACTACCTGCGGGCCCACCAGGACCTGGGGCTCGTCGCCTACTCCCCCATCCTGAAGGGGATCTACGGCGACCCGGCCAAGCGCCGTGACCACTGGATGATGGGCTCCTACGCCGGGCCCGACGCGGACGCCAGGCTGGCGGCGCTCGACGCGGTGGCGGCGGAGGCCGGGGTGACCGGCAACCAACTGGCGATCGCCTGGCTGCTGCACCAGACCGACCCCCGGGTCATCCCGCTGATCGGCCCCCGCACCGCCGAGCACTACCGCGCCGCGCTGCCCGCCCTGGACGTGAAACTCGGCCAGGAGCAGCTGGCCGCACTGGCGTCCGCCGGGGCCTGAACAGCCCCGGCGGACGGCACGCGGGCCGTCAGGGGCGCCGGGCCGGCACGTTCTGGTAGGCCTTGACCGGGTCGGTCTCCGCGACCGGCAGGATGATCTCGTCGATCCGCTTCAGCAGGTCGACGTCCAGCCGGACGCCGGCCGCCTTGGCGTTCTCGCCGACCTGCTCGGGCCGCGAGGCACCCACGATCGCCGCCGAGACGTTGGGGTTCTGCAGCACCCAGGCCACCGCGAGCTGGGCCAGCGAGAGCCCCACCTCGTCGGCGAGCGGACGCAGCAGCTGCACGGCCTCCAGCACCTCGTCCCGCATGAAACGGCTGATCATGTTCGCGCCGCCCTTGCCGTCCGTGGCGCGCGAGCCCTCCGGCGCCTCCTGGCCGGGGAGGTACTTGCCGGTCAGCACGCCCTGGGCGATCGGCGACCAGACGATCTGGCCGATGCCGAGCTCCTCGGACGCCGGCACCACGTCGCGCTCGATGACCCGCCACAGCATCGAGTACTGGGGCTGGCTCGACACCAGCGGGATCCGCAGCTCGGTGGCGAGCGCGTGCGCCCGGCGGATCTGCTCCGCCGGCCACTCGGAGACGCCGATGTAGTGGGCCTTCCCGGAGTGGACGACGTCGGCGAACGCCGACATGGTCTCCTCGAGCGGGGTGAACCGGTCGTAACGGTGCGCCTGGTAGAGATCGACGTAGTCGGTCTGGAGCCGGCGCAGGGAGTTGTCGATCGACTCCATGATGTGCTTCCGCGACAGGCCGCGGTCGTTGCGACCGGGGCCGGTCGGCCAGAAGACCTTGGTGAAGATCTCCAGGCCCTCGCGGCGCTCGCCCTTCAGCGCGCGGCCGAGCACCGACTCGGCGCGGGTCTCGGCGTAGACGTCGGCGGTGTCGAAAGTGGTGATCCCGGCGTCGAGGGCCGCGCGGACGCAGGCGGTGGCCGCCTCCTCCTCGACCTGGGATCCGTGGGTGAGCCAGTTGCCGTAGGCGATCTCGCTGATCTGCAGGCCGCTACGGCCAAGGTGTCGATACTCCATGACCAGCGAGCCTATCCTCCGACGAACGTCGTCCGAATGGCCGGTCATCGTGGGCGCGGGCTGTGTGGTGCGCCGGGCGGCCGGCCCGCTTCGCATAGCCTCCACGACGATGCGCGCCCTGACGATGTACGAGATCCCCGGCACGCCCGTGCCGTCCGAACTACCGGATCCCTCCCCGGCGGCCGGCGAGCTGCTGGTGCGGGTGGCGGCCTCCTCGATCAACGGTTACGACGCCGCGGTGGCGGGCGGGCTGGTCTCCCACCCGCCGCCGGAGTTCCCCTTCGTCCTCGGCAAGGACTTCGCCGGCACGGTGGACGCGATCGGCGAGCGGGTCGGCCGGTTCTCGGTCGGCGAGGCCGTCTTCGGCGTGGTCACCGGCGCCTTCCCCGGCACCGGATCGCTGGCCGAGTACGTCACGGTCGCCGAGGAGTTCGGGGTGGCCAGGATCCCGGCCGGGGTCACCCCGACCGACGCCGGCGCGCTCGGCCTCGCCGGCACGGCCGCGCTCGACGCGATCGAGGCCGTCGGACCGGCACCGGGCGACCTCGTCCTGATCTCCGGCGCGACGGGCGGGGTGGGGGCGTTCGCCCTCCAGTACGCGCTGTCGGCGGGCGCCGACGTGATCGCCACGGCCCGTCCCGGCCGGCAGGCCGACTTCGTCCGCGAGCTCGGCGGCGACCGGGTGCGGCTCGTCGACCACGGCGACGACCTGCTGGCGCAGGTGCGCCCGATGGCACCGAACGGCGTCTCGGCGGCCCTGCACTTCGCCGGCAACGGCGAGATCCTGGCCGAACTGGTCGCGGCCGGCGGCCGGATGGCCTCCACCCTGGGCTTCGGCCCGGTACAGGCCGCCGGCCGGGGCTTCGCGGTCAGCTCCGTGGTGGCCTCCCCCGGCGCCGCGACCCTCGACCGGCTGGCCGCCGACGTCGCCTCGGGCCTGATCCGGGTCCCCATCACCCAGACCTACTCCCTCGCCGAGGGCGCCCGGGCCTTCACCGACTTCACGGCCGGCGCGCTCGGCAAGCTGGCCGTGGCGCTGCCGTAGCCCGGCGGAGCCGGGCGGGAGGCGGGGACGAGGGCCGAAGCCGTCCTCGGCGACGGTGTCCGGGAGGCCCGCCCAGGTCGCCGCCGTAGGTAGTGTGCGGAAATGACGAGAAGCGAGCGACTCGCGGACCAGCTGGACCGGCACTGGGACAGGAATCTGCGGCCGCGGCTGCACGGGCTCACCGACGAGGAGTACTTCTGGGAGCCGGTGCGCGGCTGCTGGAGCATCCGCCCACGGGGCGCGTCGGCGGGTTCGGGGGATTGGACGATGGACTCGGCGTCCCCCGCCCCGGTGCCGGCGCCGGTGACCACGATCGCCTGGCGGCTGGCGCACATCATCGTCTCGTGCCTGGGCTATCGGGTCGGATGGCACTTCGGCGGTCAGGACGTCGACTCCGAGACGTTCGCCTACGCGGGGACCGCTGACGAGGCGCTGAAACAGCTCGACGAGATGTACGGGAGATGGAACGCGGGGGTCCGCGGGCTCTCGGACGCCGACCTGGAGAATCCGCCCGCGGTGGGTCCCGAGCGGTTTCCGATGGAGGGCATCGTCCTGCACGTCAACAGGGAGCTGATCCATCACGGCGCCGAGATCTCCCTGCTGCGCGACCTGCACCGCTGGCAGGACGGAGCCGTCCCGCGCCGGACATGACTTTCCGGGGACGGGCAGGTGTGGCACCTTCTCCCGCATGAACCAGCGCACTTCGGACCCCGGCCCCTCCGTGGTCCTCCTCACCGGCGTCATGGCGGCCGGCAAGTCGACCGTGGCGCAGCTGCTCGCCGAGCGGTTGCCGAGGGCCGCGCACGTGCGGGGGGACGTGTTCCGGCGGATGATGGTCTCCGGGCGGGCCGAGATGGCGCCCGGCGAGTCGGCCGAGGCATGGGAGCAACTCCTGTTGCGCTACCGGCTGGCGGCGGGCGTCGCGGACGGGTACGCGGCGGCCGGGTGGACGGCGGTGGTGCAGGACGTGGTGCTCGGCGGCGTGCTGGCCGACTACCTCGGGTTCGTCACGACGCGGCCCCGCCACCTCGTGGTGCTGGCGCCGGACCAGGCCGCGGTGGCGCGACGTGAGGAGGGGCGGCCGAAGTCGGGCTACGGCGCCTGGACGGTCGCCGAGTTGGACCGCTCGCTGCGCGAGGAGACCCCGCGCCTCGGGCTGTGGCTCGACACCTCGCGGCAGACACCGGAGGAGACGGTGACGACCATCCTGGACCGGCTGCCCGAGGCGCGCGTCTGATCCGGGGGTGCCGGGACGGTTACCACACCAGGACGGGTTTGACCGCGCGGCCGGCGCGTTGGTCGGCGACGGCGCGGTTGATGTCCGTGAAGGAGTAGGTGGTGATCAGCTCCTGGACCGGGAAGCGGCCGGCGGCGTGCAGGTCGAGGAGCTCGGGGATGAATCGCTGCGGCACGGCGTCGCCCTCTATGCAGCCGCGCACGGCCTTGCCGTTGAGCATCAGGTCCTGGAGGTCCAGGGTGAGTTCGGCCGCGCCGAGGCCGACCACGACCAGGGTGCCGGTGGGGGCCAGGGCGCGGACGGCGTCGGCGACGACGGCCGGGACGCCGGTGGTGTCCAGCGCGTGGCTCGGGCCGCCGCCGGTGGCCTCGCGGACGGCCGCCACCACGTCGCCGTCCGTCGGGTCGATGACGGCCGTGGCGCCCAGGCGGTCGGCCAACTCGCGGCGGACGGCGACCGGTTCGACCACCACCGTGCTGGCGGCGCCGGCCGCCTTGGCGGCGAGCAGCGCCGACAGGCCGACGCCGCCCGCGCCGTAGACCGCGAACCTGGCGTCCGGGTCGGGGCGCAGCACGTTGAGGACGGCGCCGGCACCCGTCTGGAAGCCGCAGCCCAGCGGGGCCACGGTGGCCAGGTCGGCGCCCTCGTCGGCCACGACCACCACGTTGTCCGTGGAGGCCAGGGCGTGGGTCGCGAAGCTCGACTGGCCGAAGAAGGAGCCGGCCACCGGCGCCCCGGCCTGCCGCATGGTGGCCGAACCGTCCGCGCGCCGCCCCGAGTTGTTCAGCCGCATGCTCTGCTCGCAGTAGGCGGGGCGGCCGGCCAGGCACCGGCCGCAGCGCCGACAGCTGCGGTAGCTGAGGATGACGCGGTCCCCCGGGCGGACCCCGGAGACCGCGCCGCCGACCTCCTCCACCACGCCGGCGCCCTCGTGGCCGAGGACCACCGGGCCGTGTTCCGGGGTGATGGCCGACCTGATGGCCAGGTCGGTGTGGCAGAGACCACCGGCCGCGATCCGGACCAGGATCTCGTCGGCGCGTGGCGGGTCGAGCTCGACCGTCTCCAGGGTGAACCCGGCCCCCGCGGCCCGCGACACCGCGGCCGTTATCCGCATCGCGGACTCCTCAGCAGCCTCAGACTCGTTCCAGCAGGAAGTAGAAGTGCTCGCCATTGTGCAGGACCAGCTCTGATTTGCCGTTCATGATGCCCATCAGGGTCGTGTCATCGACCCGTTTGAAGTGGTCGAGGTCGGGCCGCCCGTCGTAGACCATGGTGGCCGTCACCTCGCCCCGGAACTCCATGTTCCACAGACTGGCCTCGCCCTGGCCGAGCGCGACGTTGGAGAACAACTCACCGTTCTCGCCATAGCAGATGAGGGGCTTGGCGTCGGTGACCGAGTTGAAGGTCTTGCCGAACCAGCGGATGGCGACCAGCCGCTGGTACAGGCCGTGGCCGGTGGCGAACCCCTGGCCCTTCCAGCGGCCCAGGATGTCCTTCGCCGGCACCGCGTCGAGACAGGTCCAGATCCGGTCGAGCTCCATGCTCGACACGCCGTCGTCCTTGTTGCGCAAGTCGTGGAACTTCACCCGGGCTTCGTTGATGTTCACCCAACGTTCCCTTCCCCATGGGGCCGGTGCGTCGACTACGAACTCACGTGTTCGATATCGATTGACCGTACGCCCGCCCCCGGGGAGCGACAAGATCGCCTCGGACCGCCCCGACGGGCTTCAGCCATCCGCGAAGGTCTCGCCGCGCGCCGCCTTCGCCGCCAACAGCGGTGGTGGGGCGAAGCGTTCGCCGTGGGCCTCGCGCAACTCCCCCGCCCGGGCCGCGAACCCGGGCAGGCCGCCGGGGTGGCCGTCGGCGAACTGGAGGACGCCCCCCGTCCAGCCGGGGAAGCCGACGCCGAGCAGCGAGCCGACGTTGGCCTCCGCGACGGAGCCGAGCACGCCCTCGTCCAGGCAGCGCACGGCGTCCAGGGCGACCGCGAACAGCAGCCGCTCGCCGAGCTCGGGCAGGTTGGTGGCGGACGGCGGTGTGGTGGGGGCGGCGCCCGCGTGGGCGAAGTGCTCCCGCAGGCCCGGCCACAGTCCCGCGCGCCGGCCGTCCGGGTGGTCCGGATCCTTCGGGTGGTCGTAGAAGCCGGCGCCGGCGGCGCGCCCCGGGCGGTCGAACGCGTCGATCATCCGGTCGATGACGGCGTCCCCCGGGTGCGGCGGGCGCGGTCGGCCCGCCGTGCGGCGGATCCGGCGGGCGAGCGGCAGCGAGAGCTCGTCGAGCAGTGCGAGCGGCCCGGTACCGAAGCCGGCCTGGGCGGCGGCCTGTTCGACGGTGGCGGGGGCGATGCCGGCGCCGACCATCGCGGCGCCCTCGTCGAGGTAACGGCCGGTGAGGCGAAGGGTGTAGTCGCCGTTGACGACGAGGGGCGCGGCGCCCAGCGCGGTGGCCAGCGCGCGGGCGCGGGCGAGCGTGGCCTCGCCGCTGGCCGGGCCGCGCGCGATCTCCACCAGCGGCATCGGCTCGGCGGCCGGGAGGAGCCGCAGCCCGACGAGGCGGTCCCGGTGCCGGACGCCCTCGGCGATCGCGGCGAGGGGCAGGGTGGCGGTGGTGGTGCAGAGCGGCGCGTCGGGGGCGAGGACGTCCTCGATCTCCTGGAGCACCTTGTGCTTGTGGGCGAGGTCGTCGTCGGCCGCGGCCTCGACGACCAGGTCGCAGCCGGCCAACTCCGCCGCCTCGGTGGCGGCCACGACGTCGAGGCCGGCGTCGGCGCAGGCCCGGGTGAGGGTGGCGGCCGTCTCCCCGGCGCCCAGCACGCCGATCCTGCCCGGGTTCGCGGGCCGCGCGGCACCGCCGGCCGAGGTGACCGCGCGCAGGTCGAAGAAGTAGCCCTGGATCATGTTCCTGGCGGTCTGGCCGGTGACCAGTTCGGTGAAGTGGCGGCCCTCGACGACCAGCGCGGTCTCCAGGTCGACCTGGGCGCCTTCGACGGCCGCGGCCAGGACGGCGCGTGGGGCCGGGAACGGCGCGCCGCCCAGCCGCTGCTCCAACTGGGCGGGTAGGGCGATGAGTTGCGGGGCGAGGGCGCGGTCGCCCGGCGTGCCGCCGGGGATCCGGTGGCCCTTCGCGTCCCAGGGCTGGCGGGCGTCGGGGTTGGCGCGAACGAAGGCGCGGGCCCGGGTCAGCAACTCCTCCGGGTCGTCGGCGAGTTCGTCGACGAGGCCGGCGGCGAGCGCGGCACGGGCGGTGTGCCGGCGGCCGGCGAGCAGTACGTCGGGCAGCGCGCCGGCGAGGCCGAGCAGCCGCACGGTGCGGGTGACCCCGCCGCCGCCGGGCAGCAGGCCGAGGGTGACCTCGGGCAGGCCGATCCTGGACTCCGGCGTGTCGAGGGCGATCCGGTGGTGGCAGGCCAGGGCCAGCTCGTAACCGCCGCCGAGGGCACTGCCGTTGAGGGCGGCGACCACCGGGCGGCCCAGGGTCTCCAGGCGGCGCAGGGTGCGCTTGACGGCGAGGTTGGCGGCGAGGAAGTCGGCGGCCCGCTCGCGGGTGACGGCACGCAGTTCGCGGAGGTCGGCACCGACCAGGAAGGTCCGCTTGGCGGAGGTGACGACGACGCCGGCCACCTCGTCCCGCTCCCTCTCCAGGCGGTCGACGGCGCACCTGTCGCACCGGCCGTTCACCCTCGACGCGTCACGGATCGAGAAGGTGTTCGGCACAAAGGCCAGCCCCCTCGACGACGTGTTGCGCGAGGCTGCTGGCCTGAAGGGTTGAACTCTG
>NZ_SMKI01000276.1 GCF_004348415.1 Streptomyces hainanensis | reverse complement strand
GATGATGCGTTCGGCCTGGCGCGTGGCCACTGCCGTCTGGGAGTCCCAGGCCCGGAACTTCGCCGCGTTCACGCGCCGCTTGCTGGAGCGGATGCGGAAGCGCACCGAGTTCAGCGTCCGCTCGGGCCTGCTCGCCCTCGTCACCGCGACCGCCCTGTCCACCGCGCCGCCCGCCGCGGCCGCCGACACCTGGAAGGAGGTCGGTTCCGACCGCGCCGACCCGCTGACCGAGAGTCAGGGCCTGACCTCCGTCGAGGTCCCGGCCAACAGCCCCAACCGTTACACCGGCATCGGCACCATCCCCGCCGACGTCCGCTTCCGCGGCTGGAACCACGTCGGCGACCCGGACGCCTCCTACGACGGCCACTACGTGGAGCCGTACCAGCGGGACTCGGGCGACAGCAAGATGTTCCGGGTGCAGGCGCCGGGCGGAGGCTGGTCGGAGTACACGCACGCCCTCCGCCCCGGCGAGGCGTTGAACAACTCCTGGGTCGCCATCACGCCCGACGGGCAGTGGATGCTGGCCGGCGAGTACGGCACCATGAGCCGGCTGCTGGTCTTCCCGACCCCCGGCGTCAACCCCGACACCTCGCCTTCGACCGACCTCCCGTGGGTCGCCACCGTCGACCTCGACCACCCCGTGCGCGACGTCCAGGGCTGCGACTTCTCCGGCCCCACCACGCTGCTGTGCTCGTCCGACGACCCCGAGGGCAGCCTGTTCGGCATCACCAGGCCGCTGCTCCAGATCGACCTGTCGGGGCCGCCGAACGGCGCGGCCGACGTGGCGGGACACGTCACGGCGCTCCGCCAACTCCCGCTGCGCAGCGGCTGCTCCGGCACCTTCGAGACGCAGGGCGTCGACTACGACCGCCGCACCGGCACCCTGCGGGTCATCGTCATGTCGCCGGGCTTCTGTGTCCTGACGGACAGCGTGACGTACCGCTTCACCCGGGGCTGAACCGGACGCCGGCCGCCGGGGCGACCGACGCCGGGCACACCGGAGCCCGAGGTGCCGTACACGGTGAGCTCAACCGTGCGGGTGCCTCGGGCCCGAAGTCTCAGCCGGCCGGCGGGCGTTCTCCCGGCCGCCGCCCGCTCAGCCGACGGGGGAGCCGGGGCGCTGCGGCGTGATGCCCACCTCGGTCATGTAGGCCGACAGCACCAGCCTGCCCACCGCCGGATAGGCGCCGAGCGGCTCGGCCGCCGCGCAGCCGGCCTCGTCGGCCGCCGCGGCCAGCAGGCCCTCGGGGATCTCGGGGCCGATCAGGCAGGGCGCGAGGGCGAGTTGCTGGGAGCCGGCGTCCGTGAGCTTGGCGGCGGTGTCCGCCACCGCGCCGTCCTCGTCGAGGGCCGCCGCCAGCACCGGCACGGCCAGCCGCGCGGACAGCAGCATGCCGGTGATGCCCGCCGCCTGCACCGCCTCGTCGCCGCCCACCGTCGCGAGCACGATGCCGTCGGCCGCCGTCGCGACCGTGAACAACCGGGCCCGGTCGGCGCGCGCGAGGCCCGCCTCGGACAGCCGGACGTGCACGGCCTCGGCGAGCAGCGGGTGCGGGCCGAGGACGTCGGTGAGCCCGGCGCCCGATCCGCTGTTCAACACCGCCTGCCGTATGACGCGCAGATGAGAGCTGTCGGGGCTGGCCAGCAGCGGGACCACGACCGGCGAGGGCCGCTCCGCGTCGTCCAGGTCGCCGCCGGCCTCTTCCACGATCCCCGCCAACACCTGTTGCAGGGACGGGAACTCCTCGTGCTGGCCCTCGGCGAAACCGATCCGCGCGTCGAGCCCGGGCAGCTCGGAACGGGCGATGCTCACCACCTCCTCCGCGACGGAGAGGCTGTCGGACGAGGGCGTGCCGGGGACGGCGAGCACCAGCGTCGGCGCGCCGTCCGGCGCCGACACCGGCTCCGGGCGGCGGTGCCGTCCTGGCTGACGTGGACGTGGCATTCGTACGGGAAGGCCGGAACCCGGCCCAGTGGGGGAGCTCATGTCGCCGCATGTTAATGCCTTGATGTGGTTGGCAGTTCGCCCGGGGGGATCCGGTCACCTTCCATCCCGTTTTGTCCCGCGCGTCAGTGTGAGCCCCCGAGGTCGCCGCGTTACCGCGCGCCCGCCGGGCCACCACCCTCCGAGGCGTCGTGCACGGACAGCAGCCCGGGCTCGGTCGGCAGCCCGAGCGACCCCCGGGCGACCTGCGCGGCGAGCGACAGCGCGCCCTCCAACGGATCCCCGGCGGCCGGGACGATCGTGGCACCGGGCAGCCGGGCGGCCAACTCCTCGCGGAGCGGCCGCAGCAGCGGTTCGCCGAGCCGCGGGAGGCCGCCGGTGAGGGCCACCTGGGCCGAGGGGCCCGGCGGGCAGACGGCGGCGGTGGTGATCGCGATCTCCCGTGCCGCCTCCCGCAGGATTGCCGCCGCGACGGGATCCGCCGGCTCGGTGGCCGCGCACCGGGCCACCTCGGGCGCGAACGAGGCCAGCCACGCGGGCCGGTCGCTCCGCGGATACACCAGGCCGGGCAGCCCGGGGGCCGGGCCGAACAACGCCTCGGCCGCGGCCAGCAGCGCGGCCGAGCCGCCGGCCCGCCCGTCGTGGGCGCGCAGCGCCGCCTCGAGACCGACGCGGCCGATCCAGGAGCCGCCTCCGCAGTCGCCCAGCAGATGGCCCCAGCCGTCGGCCCGGCGCCAGCCGCGGCCGTCGAGACCGAGGGCGATCAGGCCCGTGCCGGCGGCCACCACGGCACCCGGGTGTTCGCCGAGCGCCCCCACGTACCCCGTCACCACGTCGGCCGCGAGCGCGGTGCGGCGCGCCCCGAGGCCGTCGGCTAGGGCCCCGGGCAACTCGGCGCGCAGCCGCCCGCCCAGGGTGACCATGCCGGCGGCGCCGACGCAGGCGGCCGCGACACGGGTGCCGTCCGCCTTGGCCAGCAGTTCCCGCGCGGCGGGCAGCAGCCGGGCGATCAGCCGTCCGGCGTCGATGCCCGCGCTCCCGGTCGGCACCGGCTCGCCGGACGCCACCGAGCCGCACGGCTCGGGCGGCCCCGACGACGTCACCCTGGCGAGCGCCACGCGGAGCCCGGAGCCGCCGGAGTCCACCCCGAGCACGAACCGGGGCTCGGCAGGGGGGCCCTCGGTCACGGAATCTTCCAGTCCACCGCCGCCGCGCCCTGTTCCTCCAGCAGCGTGTTGGCCCGGCTGAACGGGCGGGAGCCGAAGAAGCCGCGGTCCGCCGACATCGGGGAGGGATGCGCCGACTCCACGGTCGGCACCGGGCCGAGCAGCGGCCTGGCGTTGCGCGCGTCGCGCCCCCACAGGATCGCCACCAGCGGCTTGCCGCGGGCCGCGAGCGCCCTGATCGCCTGCTCGGTGACCTCCTCCCAGCCCTTGCCGCGGTGGGCGCCGGGCTTGCGCGGCGCCGTCGTCAGTGCCCGGTTCAGCAGCAGCACGCCCTGGTCGGTCCACGGCGTCAGGTCGCCGGTGGACGGCCGGGGCAGCCCCAGGTCGGTGTTGAGCTCCCGGTAGATGTTCTCCAGCGAGCCGGGCAGCGGACGCACGTCGGGGGCGACCGAGAAGCTCAGCCCCACCGCGTGGCCCGGCGTGGGATAGGGATCCTGACCGACGATCAGCACCCGCACCTCGGCGAACGGCTGCTGAAAGGCTCTCAGGACGTTGGGCCCGGCCGGCAGATAGGTGCGCCCGGCGGCGATCTCGGCGCGCAGGAAGTCGCCCATGGCGGCGATCCGGTCGCCGACCGGGGCCAGGGCCTCGGCCCAACCGGGCTCGATGATCTCGTTCAATGGTCGTGCTGCCACGGTCCGTCACCCTACTGGCCCCGCCCGGGTCCGGTCTCCCGATCCGGGAATCCGGACACCCGCGCCGCCCCTCGTGTCCACGGGGTTCCCCACCCGGGTTCCCCGGCCCGACCACCTCCGCCGGACGAGGCCAGTGTGTACCAGACCACTGACAGCGCGTGTTCGCGGCCCCGGCGCATCCGGTTCGCCGGTCGGCCGGAACCGGTGCCCCGCGCCGTCCACCGGCACGGGCGGGCGGCCGCCTCTCGTACACTTGGCCGTATGAGCCCGAGCACGCCAGGCGCCGCCGCCGGCCGCGACCTACCGCACCCGGGGCGCCAGCAGATCCGCCTCGAAGAGGTGCTGCACGCACTGGCGGACCCGGTGCGGCTCGCCGTGGTCAGCCGGCTCGCCGTGGGGGACGAGGAGCTCGCCTGCTCCGTCTTCGACGTGCCGGTCAGCAAGTCCACCAGCACCCACCACTTCCGGGTGCTGCGCGAGAGCGGCGTGATCCGGCAGGTCTACCGCGGCACCGCCAAGATGAACGCGCTGCGCCGTGCCGATCTCGACGCCCGGTTCCCCGGCCTGCTCGACGCCGTCCTCGCCGCCACCCGCCACGGCCACTCCCAGCCGGTCGCCGGATAGCCGCCGCACTCGGCGGCCGAGCTCAGCCGCCCCGCGCCGCGGTCAGCAGCCCGGCCCAGTCGGCGATCTTCACGGTTCCGCGCGACAGCGATCTTCCCAGCGCCGCCTCGGCCGACTCGATGTCCAACCAGCCCGGCCACTCGACCGGTTCGCAGCCCGCCGACCGCAGGCCCGCCACCGGGTCGCCGGCCGCCACCTCGCGGGCCGCCAGGGCCGGCAGGTCGGCCAGCACCGCGCCCGCGGTCTCCTTCGCGCAGGACCGGTTGCTGCCGATCACCCCCGTCGGTCCGCGCTTGATCCATCCCGCCACGTAGGCGCCGGGCAGCGGCGCGCCGTCCCGCAGCACCCGGCCCGCGGCGTGCGGCACCGTGCCGCCGGTCGGGTCGAACGGCAGCCCGGGCAGCGCCACGCCCCGGTAGCCGACCGACCGCAGCACCAACCCCGCCTCGATGTCCACCGGTTCGCCGGTGCCGACCACCCCGCCGGCCCCGTCGGGCGCGGTCCGCTCGAACCGCACGCCGCGCACCGCGCCGGCCGCGTCGCCGAGGATCTCCACGGGGCGCAGGAAGAACCGCAGTCGGATCCGCCGCCCCGCTCCGTCCGCCGCCCGGTCCGCGGAGCGGCCGGCCAGGTCCCGCAGCGCGGCGACGTTGCGCCGCGCGACGGCCGGGAGCCCCGAGGGGTCCCCGTAGCCGGGGTCCGCCACCAGCTCCGCCTCCCGCACGGTCACCCGGGCGCCCGGTAGTCCGCCCAGCTCCCGCAGCTCCTTGGTGGTGAACTTGGCCTGGGCCGGACCGCGCCGGCCCACCATGTGCACCTCGCGCACGCCGCTGGCCGCCAGGGCGTCGAGCGGCTCCTGGGGGATGTCCGTGGATCGCAGCTCGTCGGCGGCGCGCGCCAGGATCCGGGCGACGTCCACCGCGACGTTGCCCACCCCGATCACCACCGCGGCGCGCGCCCCGAGGCCGAAGTCCCGGACGGCGACGTCGGGATGACCGCTGTACCAGGAGACGAAGTCCGTCGCCGACCAGCTGCCGGCCAGGTCCTCGCCCGGTATGCCGAGCCGCCGGTCCCGCGCCGCCCCCACGCAGTAGACGACCGCGTGGTACAGCTCGCGCAGCCGCTCGGTCGGCACCCCGCCGTCGCCCACCCGCACGTTGCCGACGAAGCGGACCCGGTCGTGTTCGAGGACCCGCCGCAGGCCGCCCTGGAGCGACTTGATCTTCTCGTGGTCCGGCGCCACCCCGTACCGCACCAGGCCGTACGGGCAGGGCAGCCGGTCCAGCACGTCCACCGCGAGCGGCACGGGCCCGGCCGCCGTCCCGTCGACCAGGGACTGCGCGGTGTAGACGCCACTCGGTCCGGAACCGACCACCGCGATGCGCAACATGCCGGGCTCCTCGCGCCGCCGAGCCGGTACGGTCCTCCAGCATGACACCGGCGGGCGCCGGAAGGGAGGGGCGTGCGTCGCCCGCGGCACCGGCCACCGGCCGGCCGGTGGCCGGTCGGCGTCAGAGCATGGCCCGCATCCGGTCGATCTCGACGGTCTGCTCCGCGAGCACGTCGTTGGCCAGCTGCTGGGCCTGTCCGTCGTTGCCCGTGGTCAGCGCGTCCGTCGCCATGGTCACCGCGCCCTCGTGGTGGGTGATCATCAGCTCCAGGAAGAGGCCGTCGAAGTCGACGCCCTCGGCCTCGCCCAGCGACTCCAACTGTTCGGGGGTGGCCATCCCCGGCATCCCGCCCGCCGCGTGGTCCCCGTGCCCCCCGTCGCCCTCGCGGTCCTCGTCGGCCGCCGCGCCCGCGTTGCGCGCCAGCCACGCCTCCATCGCGGCGATCTCCCCGTTCTGCGCCGCGGTGACGCGTTCCGCGAGCCGCCGTACCGCGTCGTCGGCCGTCCGGTCGTCGACGAGTTCCGCCATGACCAGCGCCTGCTCGTGGTGGTCGATCATCATGCGCATGAAGGCGAAGTCGGCGGCGTTGGGTTCCGCGCCCTCGCGGGCCACCTCCCTGGCCTCCTCGGGCGACAGGGTCCGCGCCGGTTCCCCGGGCGCCCCGGGGGCGATCACCGACGCCGCGTCGGCGTCGTCGGTGGACTCCGAGTCGCCGGTGCAACCGGCCGCGAGGGTCAGGACCGCCGTGGCGGCCAGGACGGCGAACAGGGATCCCCGACGGTCCGTCAACGTTCCTCCTCATGTACACAGATGACAGTCTGATTACCCATATTGATATGTACATGCGCGGGCGGATACTGAGGGGATCATGTTCCGCCCGGCACGAGCGGAACCCCGCGGATTCGAGGGAGGACGCGTGACATCGTTGCACACACCCCTGGTGCGACGCAGACGGCTGGGGGTCCTCGCCGCCGTCTCCGGCCTGCTGGCGGCGCTCTTCGTGGCCGGCCCGGCGTCGGCCACTCCTGACCCGGGCGACGCCTCCGTCCCCGGCGACGACGTCTCGCAGAGCGAGCGCGCCCAGGTCAGGGAGGCGATAGCCGAGGGCGAGATACCCGGCGTGGGCGAGATCGCGCACAGCGCCAACGTCACGCCGGTGGCCCATGTCCCGCACGCCTCCGGGCTCGCGGGCACCAACTCCGACATCGCCTTCCAGGGCCGGTACGCCTTCGCCGGCAACTACGACGGCTTCGTCGTCTACGACATCTCACGCCCGGAGCGGCCCAGGATCGTCAGCCAGGTCCTCTGCCCCGGCGGTCAGGGCGACGTCGCCGTCAGCGGCGACCTGTTGATCCTCGCCGTCGACTCCTCGCGCAGCGACGACTCCTGCAACAGCGTCGGGCAGTCCGCGACGATCAAGGAGTCCTGGGAGGGCATCCGGATCTTCGACATCAGCGACAAGCGGAACCCGGAGTACGTGGCCGCCGTCGAGACCTCCTGCGGCTCGCACACCCAGACCCTGGTCCCCGACGGCCGCGACCTCTACGTCTACGTCTCCTCCTACTCGCCGAGCGCGTCCTTCCCCGACTGCCAGCCACCGCACGACGGCATCTCCATCGTCCGGGTGCCGCGCGGCGCCCCCGAGCGCGCCGAGGTGTCCAACTTCGAGGTGCTCTTCCCCGAGGGCGGCTTCCCCGGTGACGCGGACGGCTCCGCCACCACCGGCTGCCACGACATCACCGCCTACCCGCGGCTCGACCTGGCGGCCGGCGCCTGCATGGGCGACGGCATCCTGATGGACATCTCGGACCCGGCCAGGCCACGGGTCCTCGACCAGGTCCAGGACACCGAGAACTTCGCCTTCTGGCACTCCGCCACCTTCAGCCAGGACGGCTCCAAGGTGGTCTTCACCGACGAACTCGGCGGTGGCGGTGGCGCCATGTGCACCCCCGCGACCAGCGAGGAACTCGGCGCCGACGGCATCTACCACATCACCGGCCGTGGCGACAACCGTCAACTGGCCTTCCAGAACTACTACAAGATGCCGCGTGAGCAGGCCAGCACCGAGAACTGCGTGGCGCACAACGGCTCGCTGATCCCGGCCCGCGGCCGCGACATCATGGTCCAGGCCTGGTACCAGGGCGGCATCTCGATCTGGGACTTCACCGACTCCCGGAACCCGCACGAGATCGGCTACTTCGAGCGCGGCCCGCTCACCGAGGACGTGCTGTCCTTCGGCGGATCCTGGTCCGCCTACTACTACAACGGCTACATCTACTCCAACGACCAGGAGGGCCTCGACGTCCTGCGGATCGACGACCGGCGCACCGACAGCGCCGAGCGCGTCCGCCTGTCGGAGCTCAACGTGCAGACGCAGCCCAGCTACCGCTGAGTGAGCTGACGGGATCGCGGCGGGGTCCCGCCGGGCGGTCGTTCGCCCGGTGGGACCCCCGACTCCCAGGCCAGCCCGTACCGTTCGAACAACTCGGCGCGCAACCGCTCCGGTGGCATCGGCGCCCCCGGCAGCAGCCGCGCCACCACCGCCCCCATCAACAGCGCCCGCAGCATGGGGTAGTCGGTGTCCGGATCCGGTGAACCGTGGGCGACCACGGCCTCCCGCAGCAGCGCCGCGAGACGCCGTTGCTCGGCGCACTGGACGAACCCGCCGTGCTGGAGCAGCCCGGCCAGGTGGGCCCGCATCAACACCGGCCGGTCGCCGGCCAGTCCGAGGATCGCGTCGATCGCCCTGGCCAACAGCTCGTCGCCGGCCCGGGGGCCGGTCGGCACCGGCGCCCGGCCCAGCGCCTCGTCGAGGGTGAGGTGCATCAGCCGGTGGACGGCGGACTGCACCAGCTCGCGCTTGCCGGGGAAGTAGTACGAGACCAGCCCGCGCGCCGCGCCGGCCCGATCCGCGATGTCGCCCAGGGTGGTCGCCTCGTAGCCGTGCTCCGAGACCAGCTCGACCGTTGCCTGGAGCAGCCGTTGTCGGGAGCGTCGGCGCATATCCGCATTGACCGATGCGCGGCGAGGCGACATGCTTGACCCCCGATGACTGGCTGACGGCCAATATACTCGGCCGGCGCCAGGAGACATCCGCCTCCGCCGCGGATTCGCACCCGGCGGCTGTGCCGGTATCGGACGGCGCGGGGGACCGTCCGATACCGGTGCCGTCGTCGGCCGGTTCGCCACCGGGGCGGACCCGGGTGGCCGCTATCCCAGCGTGGGAAACAGCGCCGAGAGCCCCGGGGCGAACGTCACCAGCACCGGCACGGCGGGCAGCAGCGTCGCGTAGGCGGTGAGCCGCGCCCGGCGCGGCGGGGAGAACCGCTCGGCCGGCCGCAGCAGGCGGCGCACCCGGTGCGGCACGTGCGCGTGCCGCGCGGCCGCGCGGCCGAAGACGCCCCGGTCCTCGTTGAGCCCGACCAGTGCCAGGGCGGTGGTCAGCCGGCCGAACCGGCGGGAGGCCACGTCGTCCGCGGCCAGCTCGACCAGCCGGTGCACCTGCTGCCGGAAGCCCGCGAACACCGGCACCCCGGGGAAGCCCCTGGCCAGCGCCCCCGAGCAGTGCAGCAACCAGTGGTGCCTGGCCCGCGCGTGCCCCTGCTCGTGCGCCGACACCGCGTCCAACTGCCGCCGGTTCAGCCGCCGCAGCGCCCCCGTGGTGATCACCAGCCGCGGCACCGACCCCGGCAGGGCCCAGGCGTCGGGCCGGGCGTCCTCCAACACGATCAACCGGTCGGTCGCCTCGGTCGCCTCGGCCTCCTCGCCGGGCAGTCGCGGGGCGCGGGCCAGTAGCCCCGCGCGCCGGCGGCGCCGCTCCGACCGGGCCGCACGCACCTCGCGGGTCAACATCACCGCCGTCCAGGCCCCGCCGCCGGCGAGCAGCAGCGCCAACGCCGCCGGCCACCGCTCGCCCGCGGCGTGCAGCGCGTACGCGTCCACCACCTGGGTCGGCGCCGGCGCGAACAACTGGCCGCGCACCCCGTGCCAGGCCGCGGCGCCCGACAGGGCCATGGCGAGCACACAGCACAGCAGCACGGCCACGACCACGCACTGCCACACCCACAGCGCGAGCACCGGCTCCCGGTCCGGCCAGGAACCCCGGGCCAGCACGCGCGGCGCCGTCGCCGCGGTGAGGCCGCCCAACACGAGCAACGTGATGGCGATCACCATGCCCTCAGAGTAGGACGCGGGCCCCGAGGCGGGGAACGGCCCGGGGCGCCGCGTTCACAGGCCGAGGAGCATGGCCACCATGGCCACCGCGAGCGCGAGCCGGCACGCCGCCGCCACCTCGGGCGGTCGCCTGCCGGTCGCGGGGGCCGCCACCGGCCGGCCGGCCGCCGTCCCGCCGGCCGGCAGCAGCCGCGGCGCGGCGCGCAGCGCGTAGCCGGCGAAGTAGACCAGCAACACGCCGGTGAGCACCGGCAGCCCGGCCGGCGCCTGGTGGCCGGCGTGGGCCGTGGGGGCGCCGGCCATCGCCACCGCCGCGTACGCCATCGCCAGCGCCTCGACGAGGTGGTGCCCCCGGTGCGTCCCCTCGGCCACCAGCAGCACGGCACCGCACAGCGCCACCGCCGCGCACGCGGCGTGGAACGCCGGCGGCCACGGCGCCGCGGCCGGCACCGCCATCGCCGCCATGCCGAGGCCCATCACACCCTCCGCCCCGGCCGCGACCGCCTGCCGGGTGCCGCC
>NZ_SMKI01000275.1 GCF_004348415.1 Streptomyces hainanensis | reverse complement strand
GTGGGTGGGGGGAGAACCCCACGAGCCACCACCACCGCGGCGACCACCAACCGTCATCCTGTTTACCGCGCTGACGTGCCCCGTTCGCACAGCTGGCGAGAGAATGGGGGCATGAGCCAGGAAACCCGCGCCCTCGTCCCACAGCCCGCCGCGCCGGCGCCCACCGTGGAGTCGGAGGAGGGCGAGCTGCCGGCGGACCGGTTCCTCGACCGTGAGCGCAGCTGGCTCGCGTTCAACGACCGGGTTCTCGACCTCGCCGAGGACCCCGGCACGCCGCTGCTCGAACGCACCAACTTCCTCTCCATCTTCGCCAGCAACCTGGACGAGTTCTTCATGGTCCGAGTCGCCGGGCTGAAGCGCCGGATCGCGACCGGCGTGGCGACCAGGTCGCTCACCGGGCAGGCCCCGCGCGACGTGCTGGAGTCGATCTGGGCCAGTGCCCGGGAGCAGATGGGCCGGCACGCCGCCTGCTACCAGACGAGCGTCGCCCCGCAGCTGGCCGGTGAGGGGATCCATCTGCTCCGGTGGCCCGACCTCACCGAGGAGGAGCAGACCCGGCTCTTCTCGCTCTTCCGGAAGAAGATCTTCCCGGTCCTGACCCCGCTGGCCGTCGACCCGGTACATCCCTTCCCGTACATATCGGGCCTCTCCCTCAACCTCGCCGTCGTCGTCCGGAACCCCGCCAGCGGGCACGAGCACTTCGCGCGGGTGAAGGTGCCGCCGTTGCTCGACCGGTTCCTCGAGGCGTCGCCGCAGCGGTTCGTCCCGGTCGAGGACGTGATCGCCGCGCATCTGGAGGAGCTGTTCCGTGGCATGGAGGTGTTGGCGCACCACGTGTTCCGGGTGACCCGCAACGAGGACCTGGAGGTCGAGGAGGACGACGCCGAGAACCTGATCCAGGCGTTGGAGAAGGAACTGCTGCGGCGCCGCTTCGGCCCGCCGGTGCGGCTCGAGGTCGAGGAGTCCATCGACCCGCAGGTGCTCGACCTGCTGGTGCGTGAGCTGAAGATCAGCCGCGAGGAGGTCTTCTCGGTGCCTGGCCCGCTGGACCTCACCGGCCTCCGCTCCATCTCCTCGCTCGACCGGCCCGACCTGAAGTACCCCAAGTTCGTCGCCGGCACCCACCGCGACCTGGCCGAGGTGGAGTCCGCGTCGGCGGCCGACGTGTTCGCGGCGCTGCGCCAGCGCGACGTGCTGCTGCACCACCCGTACGACTCGTTCTCCACCTCCGTCCAGGCGTTCCTGGAGCAGGCGGCCGCCGACCCCGACGTGCTGGCGATCAAGCAGACGCTGTACCGCACCTCGGGCGACTCGCCGATCGTGGACGCGCTGATCGACGCGGCCGAGTCCGGCAAGCAGGTGCTGGTGCTGGTGGAGCTCAAGGCCAGGTTCGACGAGCACGCCAACATCAGGTGGGCGCGGAAGCTGGAGCAGGCCGGTTGCCACGTCGTCTACGGCCTGCTGGGGCTGAAGACGCACTGCAAGCTGTCGCTGGTCGTCCGGCAGGAGGGCGACGAGCTGCGCCGCTACTCGCATGTCGGCACCGGCAACTACCACCCCAAGACGGCCAGGCTCTACGAGGACCTCGGGCTGCTCACGGCCGACGCCCAGGTCGGCGCCGACCTGTCCGACCTGTTCAACCGGCTCTCCGGCTACTCGCGGCGGGACAACTACCGGCGGCTGCTCGTCGCCCCGCGCTCGCTGCGCGACGGCCTGGTCTCCCGGATCCGCCGCGAGATCGAGCACCACCGGGCTGGCCGGCCGGCGTGGGTGCGGTTCAAGGTCAACTCGATCGTCGACGAGGCCGTCATCGACGCCCTCTACCGCGCCTCGCAGGCGGGCGTGCCGGTGGACGTCTGGGTGCGCGGCATCTGCTCGCTGCGCCCCGGGGTGCCCGGGCTCTCGGAGAACATCAGGGTGCGCAGCGTGCTCGGCCGATTCCTCGAGCACTCCCGGGTCTACGCCTTCGCGGGCGGCGGGGAGAACGAGGTGTGGCTGGGCAGCGCCGACCTGATGCACCGCAACCTGGACCGGCGGATCGAGACGCTGGTGCGGGTCACCGACCCGGGGCACCGCTCGTCGCTGACCCGGCTGCTGGCCACGGGCATGTCGGACGAGTCCGAGTCCTGGCACCTGGACCGGGACGGCGGCTGGACGCGGTACGCGTTCGACGAGGACGGCGGGCCGCTGCGGAACGTGCAGGAGTCGCTGATCGAGGGCCGGAGGAAGCGCCGTGCCGCCGGCGCCTGACGAGCCGGCGCCGGCTCGTCAGCCGCCGGAGCCGGAGCCGGAGCTGGTCAGGGCCGCCGGCTGCGTGGTGTGGCGGCCGGCCGAGGCGGGCGGCGTCGAGCTGGTGCTGGTGCACCGGCCGCGCTACGACGACTGGTCGCACCCCAAGGGCAAGCTGCACCCGGGCGAGCCGCACGAGGCCGCCGCGCTCCGCGAGGTCCGCGAGGAGACGGGCATGGGCTGCGTCCTCGGCGCGGCGCTCAGCACCGCGCGCTACCTGGCCAAGGGCCGGCCCAAGGAGGTCAGGTACTGGGTGGCGGAGGCGGTCGACGGCGGCTTCGAGCCGAACGACGAGGTGGACCGGGTGGTGTGGCTGCCGCCCGCCGAGGCCAGGGCCCGCCTCAGCCACGAGCCGGACCGGCTGCTGCTCGACGAGGCCCTGACACGCATGGCGGGGGAGTGAGTCAGCCGGCGCGGAACCCCGCGCCCTGTGGCGCGCCCGCGAGCGGCCCGCCGCGCGGGGCCACCGCCGACCAGGGCACCGTGAGCTCGCCGAGCCGCCACCTGGCGCGCCGGCCGGCCACCGGCCAGTCCGCGGCCAGCAGCGCCACGGCGCGCAGCCAGCGCTGCCGGGGGCCGAACGGGGCGTAGGGGGCCGCCGAGGCCCAGGCCCGGTCGAGGTCGCCGAGCAGCGCGTGGACCGGCTCGCCCGGCACGTTGCGGTGGATCAGCGCCTTGGGCAGCCGCTCCGCCAGGTCGGACGGGGTGGCGAGGGAGGCGAGCCGGGCGGCGAGGGTCAGCGACACGGGACCCGTGGCGTCCAGCGCCACCCAGGCGTGGCGGCGGCCGATCTCGTCGCAGGTGCCCTCCACCAGCAGCCCGCCGGGCGCCAGCCGGCCCCGGAGCCGGGCCCAGGCGGCCGGCACCCCGTCCTCGGGGTACTGCCGCAGCACGTTGGCCGCCCGCACCAGCAGCGGCCGGCCGTCGCCCGGCACGGGCAGCGGAAGCTCGAAGCCGCCGCGCACGAAGCCGAGCCCCGGTCCCTCGTACGGCAGCGCCGCGGCCACCCGTTCCTGGTCTATCTCGACGCCGAACAGCCGGACGTCGGCCCGCACCCGCCGCAGCCGGCCGAGCAGCTCGACGGCCGTCCAGGGCGCCGCCCCGTAGCCGAGGTCCACGGCCAGCGGCCGGTCGGTCGAGCGCCGGAGCGCGGGCCCGAGCTCGGCGGCGATCCAACGGTCCATGCGGCGCAGTCGATTGGGATGCGTGGTGCCCCGTGTGACATTTCCCTCTGGCCCCTGCCGCATGCGGATGAGCGTAACGGTTTCGCACAATGGGAACAGGTGCTTCCGGGACAGGGTTGCACCCTCCGGTTGGATCCCCCACGAGTTCGTCGACACGTCCAGGAGCCGCTGTGCCGCACGTCCGCCGGGTCGCGATGTTCAGTGTGCACACCTCACCGCTCGACCAGCCGGGCACCGGTGACGCCGGTGGGATGAACGTCTACATCGTCGAACTGTCGCGGCAGCTGGCCGCGCTCGGCACCGAGGTGGAGGTCTTCACGCGGGCCACCGCCGGCGGCCTGCCGCCCACCGTGGAGCTGGCGCCCGGCGTGCGCGTGCGGCACGTGGACGCCGGCCCCTACGAGGGGCTGAGCAAGGAGGAGCTGCCGGCGCAGCTGTGCGCCTTCACACACGGCGTGATGCAGATCTGGGCCGGTGAGCCGCCCGGCTACTTCGACCTGGCGCACTCGCACTACTGGCTGTCCGGGCACGTCGGCTGGCTCGCCGCCGAGCGCTGGGGCGTGCCGTTCGTGCACACGATGCACACCATGGCGAAGGTGAAGAACGCGGCGCTGGCCACCGGCGACACCCCGGAGCCGGTCGCCCGGGTCATCGGCGAGACGCAGATCGTGCGGGCCGCGGACCGGCTGATCGCCAACACCGCGGGCGAGGCCGCCGAGCTGGTCGGGCACTACGAGGCCGACCCGCTGCGCACCGCCGTCGTCCACCCGGGGGTCAACCTGGCCACGTTCCGCCCCGGCGAGGGCCGGGCCGCGGCCCGCGCCAGGCTGGGGCTGCCGGCCGGGGCGCTGATCCCGCTGTTCGCCGGCCGGATCCAGCCGCTGAAGGGCCCGGACATCCTGCTGCAGGCGATCCGTGAGCTGATCGACGCCCAGCCGGCGCTGCGCCGCCGGCTGCTGGTGCCGGTGGTCGGCGGGCCCAGCGGCACGGGCCTCGCCCGTCCGGAGCGGATGCAGAAGCTGGCGGCCCGGCTCGGCATCGGCGAGCTGGTGCGGTTCCGGCCACCGGTCTCCCAGGCCGAGCTGGCCGACTGGTACCGGGCGGCGGACGTGCTGGTCATGCCGTCCTACAGCGAGTCGTTCGGCCTGGTCGCCGCCGAGGCGCAGGCGTGCGGCACGCCGGTGGTGGCGGCGGCGGTCGGCGGTCTGCCGGTGGTGGTGCGCGACGGCGTCACCGGCTATCTGATCGAGGGCCACGACCCGGTGCGCTACGCCGCCGCGCTGCGCCGCTTCGCCGACCCCGCGCACGCGGGGCGGCTCGGCGAGGCCGCGGCCGGCCACGCGCGCCGCTTCGGGTGGGAGGCCACCGCGGCCGGCACGCTCGACGTCTACCGGGCGGCCGTCGAGGCCCGCCGGTTCCGGGCCGGGCCGGGGCTACGATCGGCCCATGGCTGAACGGGCTGAACCGTCTGGATCATCGGAACCGGCCGGAGCGTCACAACGGGCGGGAGCGTCGGAACCGGCGGAACGCGCCGAGGCGGCGCGCCTCGCGCTGGAGGCGGCGCTGCGGGAGAGCGGCGCCGAGTGGGAGAGCCCGGGGCCCGGCCGCTACGTGGTCACGCTGCCCGGCACCCGCAAGCTCTCCACCACCTGCTCGCTGGTGGTCGGCCGGCACAGCCTGTCCGTCAACGCCTTCGTGATCCGCCGCCCGGACGAGAACGCGGCCGCCGTGCACCGCTGGCTGCTGGAACGCAACACCCGGCTCTACGGGGTGGCGTACGCCGTGGACGCGATGGGCGACGTCTATCTCGCCGGCCGGCTGCCGCTCGCCGCGGTCACCGCCGAGGAGATCGACCGGCTGCTCGGCACCGTCCTCGAACAGGCCGACGGCTCCTTCAACACGCTGCTCGAACTCGGCTTCGCCACCGCGATCCGCAAGGAGTACGCCTGGCGCACCGCGCGCGGCGAGTCCACCCGCAACCTCGACGCGTTCACCCACCTCACCAGGCCCGCCGACGGCTAGGTCCGGACAGGACCTAACGCCGCAGCGGCAGCCGCTGCTCGGCCCAGATGATCTTGCCGGACGGGGTGTAGCGGGTGCCCCAGCGGTCCGCGTACTGGGCCACCAGGAAGAGGCCGCGCCCGCCCTCGTCGGTGGCGGTCGCGTTCCGCAGGTGCGGCGAGGTGCTGCTGGCGTCCGACACCTCGCAGATCAGCGCCCGGTCCCGCAGCACCCGGACCCGCACCGGGCCCGCCGCGTGCCGGATGGCGTTGGTGATCAGCTCGGTCAGGATCAGCTCGGTGATGAACGCCATCTCGCTCAGGCCCCACTCCGTCAGCCGCTCGCTCACCGCCGCCCTGATCGGCGCCACCGCGGACGGCGTGGCCGGCACCTCCCAGACCGCCACCTGCTCGGAGCTCAGCATCCGGGTGCGGGCGACCAGCAGCGCCACGTCGTCCCCCGGGCGCGGCGGCAGCAGGTCGTCGAGGACCGCGTCGCACATCGTCTCCGGGTCCTCGTCCCGCTCGGCCGAGTGGTGCAGCGCCTCGGCGAGCATCCCGAGCCCGCGGTCGATGTCCCGGTGCCTCGCCTCCACCAGGCCGTCCGTGTAGAGCACCAGGCCGCTGCCCGCCGGCAGCCGCAGCTCGGCGGTCTCGAACGGCATGCCCCCCACGCCGAGCGGCGGCTGCGCCGGCAGCTCGGCGAAGGTCACCGACAGGTCGGGCAGGATCAGCGCCGGCGGCAGGTGCCCGGCCCGCGCCATGGTGCACGTGCCGTCCACCGGGTCGTAGATCGCGTACAGGCAGGTGGCGCCCGTGATGGTGCCGGTGGCGCCGTCCGTGCCGGCCTCGTCGCGGTCCACCCGGTCGGCCAGCTCGTCCAGGTGCCCGAGGAGCTCGTCGGGCGGCAGGTCGAGCGCCGCGAAGTTGTGCACCGCGGTGCGCAGCCGGCCCATGGTGGCGGCCGCGTGCAGGCCGTGCCCGACGACGTCGCCGACGACCAGCGCGACGCGGGCGCCGGAGAGCGGGATGACGTCGAAGAAGTCGCCGCCCACCGCCTCGGCCGGCCGGTAGCGGTAGGCGGCGCGCACCGCGGTCTGGTCGGGCAGGTCGCGCGGCAGCAGGCTGCGCTGCAGGGTGGCGGCCATCTCGTGCTCGCGGGTGTAGCGGCGCGCGTTGTCCACGCAGACGGCGGTCCGCGTGGCCAACTCCTCGGCCAGCGCCAGGTCCTGCTCGTCGAAGGGCCCGTCCTCCCGGGAACGCCAGAAGTTGGCCACTCCGAGCACCACGCCGCGGGCCTGGAGCGGCGTGGAGATCAGCGAGTGCATGCCCAGGTCGAGCAGCCGCCTGGCGTGCTCCTCGTCGCCGGCCCGCCACCAGTCGGTGCCGCGCAGATCGGTCTCCAGCGCGGCCCGGCCGCCGCGCAGCCCGGACACCTCGGCCTGATCGGGGCGCAGGGCGAGCGAGCGCCCCGACGGGTAGAGCGGATGGTCGCGGGTGATCCCGCCGGCCGCGATCCGCCGGATCTGGATGTCCACCCCCGGGGCCTCCTCGCCGCGCAGCACGTTGTCGGCGAGGTCGACGCTCACGTAGTCCGCGAACTCCGGCACCGCCACCTCCACCAGCTCCTCGGCGGTCCTGGTGATCTCCAGGGTGGTGCCGATCCGGACGCTGGCCGCGTAGAGCAGGCCGAGCCGCCGCTGGGCGGTCTCGGCGCGGCCGGAGAGCGCCTGGATCTCGGTGGTGTCGCGCAGCGTGGCGACCGTGCCGGGCGGACCGCCGTGGTCGGCGGTGCGCCGCAGGTTGACGGCCAGCAGCCGGCCGCCCGCCGGGTGCACCTCGTCCGTGAGGTCCTCGTCGCCGCCGAGCAGCGCGACGGTGGCCTCGTCGAGCCCCAGATCGCCGACGTCGCGGCCGACGGCCTCCGCTGGCAGGTCGAGCAGCCGCCGCGCCTCCTCGTTGGCGAGCAGCAGCCGCCGGTCCTCGTCCAGGATCAGCACGCCCTCCCGCGCCGAGTGCAGAACGGCGTCGTGCAGTTCGTACAGTCGGGTGATCTCCCGGGGCCCGAGGCCCCTGGTCTGCCGCTGTAGCCGCCGGCTGACGAGCGCCGCCCCGCCGATGGCCAGGGCCAGCGCCACCCCCGTCGAGCCGAGCAGCAGCGGCAGCTCGCTGGTGACCTGGAGGTTGATCTTCCGCTGCGTCTGGCCGGCCGCGACCATGGCGATCACCTGGCCGTCCTCGTCCCGCACCGGCACCACGGCCCGCTCCGACAGCCCCAGCGTGCCCTCCGCCGCCTCCCGCACCACATGGCCGTCGGCGGCCGGTTCGAAGGTGCCGATGAAGCGCTTCCCGATCTCCTTCGGATTGGGGTGCGTGTAGCGGATGCCCTTCCGGTTCATCACCACGACGAAGTCGACGCCCGTGCTCTTCCGCGCCGCCTCGGCGCTGGGCTGCAACACGGCCGTCGGATCGTCCGACCGCAGCGCCTCCACGATCCCCGGCGACGCGGCGAAGGTCTGGGCCACCACCAGGGCGCGCTCGCTGGCCGCGGCCTTCTTCTCGTCGCGTCGGTCGAGTACGAGGGCCGTCACCCCGGCGGCGACGAGAAGGAGCGTGATCACCACCTGCAAGATGAACATCTGGCCAACGACGCTCCGTGCGCGCAGGCCCCGGGGAATTGCCCTCATTCCTCCACTTTGCACCGGGGATAATCCCGGGGGCGATCCGCCGACGCGCGGATGTGCCGTCTACTCTCGGCCTCATGGCCGACGCACCGTACAAGCTGATCCTGCTCCGCCACGGCGAGAGCGAGTGGAACGCCAAGAACCTGTTCACCGGGTGGGTGGACGTCAACCTGAACGAGAAGGGTGAGAAGGAGGCGGTCCGCGGCGGTGAGCTGCTACAGGACGCCGGCCTGCTCCCCGACGTGCTGCACACCTCCACCCTGAAGCGGGCCATCCGCACCGCCAACCTGGCCCTGGACGCGGCCGACCGGGCGTGGATCCCGGTGCAGCGCTCCTGGCGGCTCAACGAGCGGCACTACGGCGCCCTGCAGGGCAAGGACAAGGCCGCCACCCTCGCCGAGTTCGGCGAGGAGCAGTTCATGAAGTGGCGCCGTTCCTACGACACGCCGCCGCCGGAGCTCGCCGACGGCGCCGAGTGGTCCCAGAGCGACGACCCGCGGTACGCGGCCATCCCGAGCGAGCTGCGGCCCCGCACCGAGTGCCTCAAGGACGTCGTCGTCCGCATGCTGCCCTACTGGTACGACGCGATCGTCCCCGACCTGCTCACCGGCGGCACCGTGCTGGTCACGGCGCACGGCAACAGCCTGCGCGCCCTGGTCAAGCACCTGGACGGGGTCTCCGACGAGGACATCGTCGGCCTCAACATCCCCACCGGCATCCCGCTGCTCTACGAACTGGACGCCGACTTCCACCCGACCACCCCCGGCGGCCGCTACCTGGACCCGGAGGCGGCGAAGGCGGCGATCGAGGCCGTCAAGAACCAGGGCAAGAAGTAGGACACGCGAGAAGCGGACCGTTCTTCCCTCCGGCCGCCGCTCGGTTGATCAGCTTTATTCACCCGATCGGCGGTCGGTGAGACCGTAACCTCGTAGGCATGACCGATTCGGCGGTGGCTCCCGACGGCTGGGCACAGCGCGCGCTGCTGCCCGGCGAGCTGCTCGCCGACGGCGTCCGGCCGCACCTCCGCCGCACCGGCCGCGACTGGGCGATGGACGGGCTGTTCTTCGTCTGGTCGACCGGCGTCTTCGCGCTGCTGCTGATCGACCTGCCGAGCCGGGACTACCTGCCGGGCTGGATGCTCGCCGTCGACCCCTGGTTCGGCGGCGCGGCCTGCCTGGCCATCTGGTGGCGCCGGCACCACCCGCTGATGCTCGGCCTCGCGGCCGTGCCGGTCACGTTCCTCTCCTCCACCGCCTTCGGCGCGATGACCGTCATCGTCCTCAACATCGGACTGCGGCTCCCGCCACGCACCGCGCTGCTGGTCATCGGGGCACACCTCGCGGCCGTCGTGCCCTACCTGCTCGAGTACAGCGTCCCGCACGAGGGCGGCTACGTGGCGGTCGCCTTCCTCGTCGCCTACTACCTGTTCTTCTTCGCCTGGGGCGCCAGTGTGCGGCTCCGCCGCCAGCTGGTGATCCGGCTGCGCGCCGACGCCCGGCGGGAGCGGGCCGAACACACCAGGCGCCTGGTCGACGCGCGGCGCACCGAGCGGGAGGCCATCGCCCGCGAGATGCACGACGTGCTCGCCCACCGCATCTCGCTGCTCTCGGTGCACGCCGGAGCCCTCGCCTATCGCACGGACGCCTCCACGGGCGGCACCGCCAAACCGCTGAGCGACTCGGAGATCGGCGACAGCGTGCGGGTCATCAGGGACACCGCCCACCAGGCCCTGGAGGAACTGCGCGAGGTGCTGACCGTACTGCGCGGGCGCGGCCCGGCGGAGGGCGACCGGCAGCTCGGCATCGCCGACATCGGGCGGCTGGTCGCGGAGGCGGAGCGGGCCGGCCAGCGGGTCGTCTTCACCCGCGACCTGGACGCGGGAGCGGCCGCCGCGCTGCGGGGGCCCGTACAGCGCACGGCGTACCGGGTGGTGCAGGAGGGCCTGACCAACGCGCGCAAGCACGCGGCCGGCACGCCCGTACAGGTCGCGCTCGGCGGCGCGCCGGGGCAGGGCCTCACCATCGCCGTGCGGAACGCGCTCCGCGCGCGGCCGGTGACGGAGATCCCCGGCGCGGGCGCCGGCCTCGCCGGCCTCGAGGAGCGCGCCGCCCTCGACGGCGGCGTGCTGCGCCACGGGCCGAGCGCCACGGGTGACGAGTTCGAGCTGGTGGCGGAGCTGCCTTGGGGTCCCACCCCCCTCGGGCGGGACCCCAAGGATCAGCCGCAGTTGCCCCCGCACTGACACGCGGAGCCGGACTGGCAGCCGCAGCCGCAGCCAGAACCGCAGCCGCAGCCACCGAGCAGCGGCAGCGGCCGACGCTCCCCCGACGGGGTCACCGGGGTGGGCAGGGGCGTCGCTTCCTGTGGTGAGG
>NZ_SMKI01000274.1 GCF_004348415.1 Streptomyces hainanensis | reverse complement strand
CCGCGGTGGTGCGGTGGGGCGCGGCGCGGTCCGGCACGGTGACGGTGTGCGCGGAGACGGCCTGGGAGGTGACGTTCGGTGACGGTGGGTGGGCAGGGGGAGGACCTGGCCGGGCGGGGCGAGCCTGGCCGGCGCCCGGCCGCCGGGGCCGGCCGCGCCGCGAGGCCGAGCGGGCCTGGCGGCTGCGCCGCGCCCCGCCGCTCCCCGCTCCACGCGCCGCCGCGCGGCGCTACGCGGAGCGGCGCCAGGGCAGGAACTGGTTGGTGAGGACGGCACCGGTGGCCGGGAACGAGCCGGGGTCCGCCAGGCCGACCGCGACGGGGCGGCGGCCGGGGCGCCAGGTGAAGGTGCCGAACACCCGGTCCCAGACGGAGAGATCGGCCGCGAAGTGGCCGGCCTCTGAGAGGTCGGTGCTGTGGTGCAGCCGGTGCTGCTCGGGACTCGAGACGAGGTGGTTGAACCAGCCGATGCGCACGTCGACGTTGGCGTGCGTGAAGTAGCCCTGGGCGACCACGAAGAGGCCGACGGCGAACACCGACTCCGCGGAGAAGCCCACCAGGGCCAGGGACAGCTGGGTGATCCCCTGGGTGAGCACCACGTCGAAGATGTTGTTGACGCCGTTGTTGCCGATGTTGACCTTGTCGGGCGCGTGGTGCACGCCGTGCAGCCGCCACAGTTGCCGGTTGGTGTGGGCGAACCGGTGCACCAGGTAGTTGGCCAGCGAGCCGAGCAGCAGGGCGAGCGGGATCTCGGCGCCGAGCGGCAGCGCCGGCTCGGGCGTCGCGATGACGCCCACCAGGGCGAGCACCATCGCCTGCGCGCTCGCGGCGCCGAGCGCCGTCAGCAGGTAGTAGGCGCCGTACCAGCGCCATTCGCGCCGGGTCGGGTGCCACGAGCGTTGGTAGGGGATCAGCCGTTCGAGCAGGCCGAGATAGATCAGGGTGCCCCAGGGGAACGCCACACCGACGACCTCGAACGGCCAGTCCCGGGCGATGCCGAAGGTGCCGACGGCCACGACGGAGCCGAGCAGGATCGGGTAGGCCAGGTGGCGGAGCGTGGCGGCCCACGGCGGCGTGTGGCGTATGTCCGGTGGCACGGTGTGAGGTGAGGCCGGTTGTGAAGCTTCACCCTCGATCGGGGACCTGAGGTCCATATCCCACCCCTCTGTACCTGTTTCTCGTTCGGTGACCGTGCGCCGGTCCGCGACCCCTACGCGGACCACGCTTGGGAAGATCATCAACAGTATGGATTTGATCAAATACGCCGAGCAATGACGGGAGGGGGGCGTATCAGGTTGTAGGGGGTAGCAAGAGGTATTTCGTGCGCCCCCTTCTGTCCTCGACACACCCCGGCGGCTCGGCTTCCGCATGTGTGGATACGGAGGAGGGGCGTCGGGGCGCGCGGCGAACGTCCGGCCGGGGCGTCCGTCGGTCGGGGGTTGACCCTGACACCGGTGTGAGGACCTAGGCTCACCAACCGTCACCGTCACCGTCACAGGTCTCGGTCACGAGGGAGAAAGCCATGCCAGGAGCAGTAGTGATCGGCGCGGGACCGGGGATCGGCCGCTCGGTCGCCCGCCGGTTCGCCCGCGAGGGGATGCCGGTCGCCGTGCTCGCCAGATCCGAGGCGACGGGGCGCGCCACGGCCGCGGCCGTCGCGGAGTCGGGCGTGCGCGCCGTGCCGCTGACCGCCGACGCAGCCGACGAGGACGGGTTGCGCGGCGCACTCGACGCGGCGGTCGGCGCGCTCGGCACGCCGGAGGTCGTGGTGTACAACGCGGCGCTCATCCGCCCGGACGCGCCCGGCGAACTCTCGGCACGCGCCCAGCTCGACGCCTACGCCGTCAACGTCGTCGGCGCGCTCACCGCCGCGGGGCACCTGCTGCCGGCCATGGCCCGGCGCGGCCACGGCACCTTCCTCGTCACCGGCGGCATGCCGGAGCCCAAGCCGGCCTACACCAGCCTCTCGCTCGGCAAGGCCGGCGTGCGCGCCCTGGTCGCCCTACTCGCGGAGCGGTACGGGCCCGCCGGCCTCCACGTGGCCACGGTCACCGTGGACGGCCCGGTCGCGCCCGGCACCGACTTCGACCCGGACGACATCGCCGAGCACTACTGGCGGCTGCACGCCGAGCCGCCGGCCGACTGGCGGCGCGAGGTCACCCACGGCCCCCGGCCGGCCGCGTCCCGAGACTGACCAGCAGCCCGGCCAACCGCTCCGCCAACGCCGGTTCCGTGGCCCGCAGTTCGCCGACCAGCGCCCCGGTGGCGGCGCCCAGGGCGCGCCACAGCTCGGCCGCGTCCAGGCTCCGCACCAACGCGCCGGCCAGCGGCTCGGTGAGCTCGGCCGGCAGCCCGTCGGCACCCTTGGCGTAGGCGGTCGGCAGGTCGAGCCGCAGGCAGGCGAGCGCCAACACCTGGTCGCGCACCCCGCTGATCCAGTACTCGGCCAGCCAGGGCCGGCCGCGCTCGATGGCGGTCCTGGCGTGCAGCACGTGGTGCCAGGCGTAGCCGACGAGGTGCGCCGCGTCCGTCGTCGTCCGGCGCGGCTCGACCGCCTCGCCGAACACCGGTCGGAAGCCGCCGTCGCCGACCTGCCCGAACTCGCCGGCCGGCGTGAACCCGAGGTCGACCTCGAGACCGTCGGCGAGCAGGAAGGCCCGGTAGACGGCCGCGCCGGAGCGCAGGTCGAAGTGGTGCAGCGCGCCGAACTCGGCGTAGACGAACTCGCTCCAGGCGGCGAGCACTTCGGCCACCACCCGGCCGGGTGCCACGCCGAGCAGCAGGTCGACGTCGGACCACCGGTCCTCGACCCCGCGCGCCGCGGAACCCGTCAGCGCCGCCGCCGAGACGTCGGCGTCGCCCCTGGCCCGGGCGAGGAGCCGGGACCGTACCTCGTCCCGCCTGGCCACCGCGAACATGCCCGGACCCTACAAGATCCCGGCCCGGGTGTCGGAGGCCACCGGGACCACCGTGACGTCCGGGGCGGCGATAGCGTGTACCTGTACCACCCGCAGGTGACCCGTTGATCCGGTTCCGCCAGGAGGAGCGACATGGCAACCACACGTATCGCGACGACGAACTGGGAGGGCTCCCTGCTTCAGGGCGCCGGCAACGTCTCCCTCGACTCCTCGGGAGTGGGGAAGTTCGACGTCACCTGGGCGTCCAGGGCCGAGGACCCCAACGGCCGCACCAGTCCCGAGGAGCTGATCGCGGCGGCCCACTCGTCCTGCTTCTCGATGGCGCTCTCGCACGGCCTCGCCGGCGCCGGCACCCCGCCGGAGTCGGTGCGGACCCAGGCCAGCGTCACCTTCCAGCCGGGCGAGGGGATCACCGGCATCGTGCTGAAGGTCCAGGCCAGGGTGCCCGGGCTGTCCGCCGAGGACTTCCAGACCGCCGCCGAGGGCGCCAAGGCCAACTGCCCGGTGAGCAAGGCCCTGGCCGGCACCACCATCACGCTCGAGGCCGAACTCCTCGACTGATCCGCCCCGTTGCGGCGAATCCGCGGCCCCCGGCACGCCCGCCGGGGGCCGCTCTCCCTCCCCCTTCCGCTGAGAGGTCTCTGTGCCAAGCGTCGTGAAGATCAACGTGTTGACGGTGCCCGAGGAGCAGCGGGAGGTGCTGGAACAGCGTTTCTCGTCCCGCGCCGGGATGGTGGAGAGCCAGGACGGGTTCGAGTGGTTCGAGCTGCTGCGGCCGGTGGAGGGGACGGACCAGTACCTGGTCTACACCCGCTGGCGCAGCGAGGAGGACTTCCGGAACTGGATGAACGGCGAGATGCGGCAGGCGCACCAGGGCGGCGGCCGGCCGGCCGCCTCGGGCGCCACCCTGTGGTCGTTCGAGGTGGTGCAGCACGCCGCGCCGCGCCCCCGGGCGGAAGGCTGACCGACCCACCACCCGGGTAGACCCCGGGTGTGAGAAGGCGAACCGTACTGGGCGGCGGCCTCGCCGCGGCCGCCGGGCTCGCGCTGCCCGTCGCGGCGCACCCCGCGCACGCCGCCGACGTCTTCGGCGAGTTACGCGACCGCTGGCGGCGCGTCGTGCTCGGGCCCGGCGCGCCCAGTGGCCCACACGCCGACGCGTACGCGCGGGCGGTCGCCGCCCAGGACCGGTCGGCGGCCCGGCAGTTGGCCACCCTGGTCACCGACTGGGACGCCCCGACCCCCTGGCCCGACCTCCCGCTGACGGAGGACCCGGCGCACTCCGCGCACGTCACCACCGCCGCGTCCCGACTGCGCGCCATCGCCGTCGCCTGCGCCACCGAGGGCGGCTCGCTCCACGGCGACGAGCGGGCCGCCGCCCGGGCCGCCGCCGGCTGCCGCCTGTGGTGGACGGCCCATTACCACGCGGGGCAGCCGCAGTACGGCAACTGGTGGGACTGGGAGATCGGCGCGCCCCGCCACATCACCGACGCGCTGACCCTGCTCGGCCCCGCCGTGGACGACGAGACCCGGGCCGGCGTCCTCGCCGCCGTCGACCACTTCGTGCCCGACCCGCGCCGCATGCTGCGCGGCGAGTTGGTCTCCACCGGCGCCAACCGGGTCGACCTGTGCCGGGTGGTGGCGCTGCGCGGCGCGCTCGGCGCGAACGAGGAGCGGCTCGCCCAGGCCTCCGCCGCGCTGGTCGGCGTCCTCGACCCGGTGCCGGTGGGCGACGGCTTCCACCCCGACGGCTCGTTCCTCATGCATACCTCGGTCGCCTACCCGGGCACCTACGGCGAGGTGTTGGTCAAGGGGATGGCCGAGCTGATGCGGCTGCTCGTCGGCACCGCCTGGGACGTCGGCCCGGCCGAACGACGGCTCACCACCGCGGCGATCGACCGCACGTTCGCGCCGTTCGTGCACCGCGGCGCGATGCTCGACGCGGTGCGCGGCCGGGCGATATCCCGCGACACCGCCACCGACGCCGACGACGGGTTCAAGCTGGCCGTCGACCTGGTGACGCTGGCCGACGCGCTGCCGGCCGGCGAGGCGGCGGCCGCCGGCCGGCTGCGGGCCACCGCCAGGTCCTGGCTGGCGGAGAACGGCTGGCGCCCGCTCGCCGCCCGGCAGCCGGCCCAGATCGCGGCCGCGGCGTCCGTCCTCGACGACCCGGCGATCGCCCCGCTCCCGGGCCCGCTCGGCCACTTCGGCTACCCGGACATGGAACGCTTCGTCCACCGTCGCCCCGGCTGGACGTACTGCCTGTCGCTCAACTCCGACCGGGTGGCCCGCTACGAGTACATGAACGGCGAGAACGCCCGCGGCTGGCACACCGGCGACGGCATGCACCAACTCGCGCTGGACCACGACCCGTTCCACTTCACCGACGCCTACTGGCCGACGTGCGACGCCAAGCGCCCGCCAGGGGTGACCGTCGACACCACCCCACTGCCGGTCGGCGCGGGCGGCGACAACGACAACGTGCCGCTCTCCGGCACCCGTTGGTCGGGCGAGGTGGTGCTGGACGGGGAGCTGGCGCTCGCCGGCACGGACCTCCGGGGCATCGACTCGCCGCTGCGGGCGCGCCGGAGCTGGCTGTTCCTCCCCGACGGGGTGCTGACGGCCGGCTCCGGGATCAGCGCCGACGGCGGGCGCCGCATCGAGACCGTCGTCGAACACCGCAGGACCGACGGCGCGTTGACGGTGGACGAGGCGGCCGGCTGGGCGCACCTCGAAGGCGTCGGCGGCTACGTCTTCCCGCGCGGCGCGGGGGAGTTGCGCAGCCTGCGCGAGGACCGGGTCGGCGCCTGGAGCGAGATCCGGCAGGGCGGGCCGACGACGCCGATCACCCGCCGATTCGTCACCCTCTGGCAGGACCACGGGACGGATCCGGCCGATGCCACGCACGCCCACCTGCTGCTGCCGGGCGCCACCCCGGAGCAGACGGCGGCCAGGGCCGGCGCCCCCGGCGTCGAGGTGCTGCGGCTCGACCGCGACGCGCACGCGTTCCGGGCCGGCCGCCTCACGGCGGTGGCGTTCTTCGCGGCCGGCACGGCCGGCGGCGTCACCGCCGACGCGCCCTGCGCGGTGCTGCTCCACGAGGACCCGGCCGCCGGCACGTTGCGGATCGCCGTCTCCGACCCGTCGCGGTCGGCGCCGGTGGTGCGGCTGGCCGTGGCGGCGCGGGGACGCCACGCGGTGCGGCACGCGGACGCCGGCCTCACCGTCCTCGGCCCCGACGGCGCCACCGTCCGGCTGCTGGCCGAGACCGGCGGCCGACACGGCGCCACCCTGACCGCCACGCTCACGGCCGGCCGCCCCGCGCCGGGACCTCGGGTCCAGCTGCTGTCACCGCTGGCCGACGCGACGGTCCGCGGCGGCGCCTTCGCCGACACCAACGACGGCGCGTCCCCCACCCTGACCGTCCGCGGGGCCGACACCCCGGACGACACCCTCCCCCAGGCCTGGCGGCCTGGGAGGTACCCCCAGACGCGGTGGATCGCAAGGTGCCGGATCGCAGCTCATACTCGATCGTATTCGCGCGATTCGACAACACGGCGAGGTGCCGTGTATGGCGTCGCGGCCCCACGAAGATCCGGAAGACAGGCCCTAGGGGCGGGCCAAGTCTCCCCGGGGATCACCTCCCCCGAAAGGGCGGGAAGATCCCCGCCGGGGTGGGACTACAGGGCGCTGCCCGCCTCCCAGTCGGCCCAGTTCATGTTCCAGCCGTTGAGCCCGTTGTCCGGGGCCATCTCCACGTCCGGCGAGTTCACCACGATGATCACGTCGCCGAGCATGGACTCGTCGAAGAACCAGGCGGCGTCCGTGGAGTCGTCGTCGGCGCCCTGGACGTCGTCGAGGCCTATGCAGCCGTGGCTGGTGTTGGTGTTGCCGAAGACGCTGTCGTTCGCCCAGTAGTTGCCGTGCACGAAGGTGCCCGAGGTGGAGAGGCGCATGGCGTGCGGGACGTCGGGGATGTCGTACTCGCCTTCGCCGTCGTCGTCGGTGAAGCCGACGGTGGCCCCGTTCATCCGGGTCTCCTCGTGCTTCTCGGAGATCACCATCTGACCGTTGTACGTGGGGGTCTCGTCGCTGCCGGCGGATATCTGCAGGGTGCGCAGCACCTCGCCGTCCCTGACGACCTGCATCTGCTTGCTCTCGGCGTCGACCGTGCTGATCTGCGAGCGGCCGACGGTGAAGCTGAAGGTGCGGTCCTGGACGCCGGTGAGGCCGTCCGCGCCCTCGACCCCGTCGAAGGCCAGCGAGACGGTGACCTCGGTGTCGGCCTGCCAGTACTCCTCGGGGCGGAAGTCGAGGCGCTGCTCGTTGAACCAGTGGCCGACGACCTCCTGGCCGCTGCTCGTGGTGATCTGGACGGCGGCCTCGACGTCTGCCTGGTTGGTGATCGGCTTGTCGAAGTTCAGCGAGACGGGCATCCCGACGCCCACCGTGGAGCCGTCCTCGGGGGTGAAGTAGCCGATGAAGCTGTTCTCCGGGGAGACGGTGGTGAAGGTGCGGGCCTCGTGCGCCGCCCGGCCCTCGCTGTCGCTGGCCTGCACGTCGAGCGAGTACTGGGTGGCCCGCTCCAGCTGGATGTCCGGCACCCAGCTGGTCTGGTCGGCGGATATCGTGCCGGCGACCTCGGTGCCCGACTCGGTGGCCGTCATGGTCACCGCGTCGATGGTGCCGTCGGCGACGGAGACCTGGACGTCGTCGTTGATGCCCACGTTGTCGGCGGAGTCGTCCGGCGTGATGGTGATCTCGGCGGCCGAGGTGTTGGCGTCCTCGGCGGCCCGGTCCGTGTCCTCCTGCCCCGAGCCGCCGGTCTCCGACGACTCCCCGTTCGAGCCGTCATCGCCACCGTCGCCGCTGCACGCCGAGAGTGTCAGTACTCCGGTGAGCAGCGCTGCCGCCACCCCCAGGCCCTTGCGCCGCATGCCGTCCCTCATCAGTAGCTTCTCCGTCCACTGCCGCGTCTCCCAGAGAGGACACATGGAAAGTGACGTGCCGCGGCGGCAGCGCGTTCCACTGTAAGTGAATCTGTGCCGTGAACCACACGTTCGAGTGACGGCCCGTCGAAACCGGCCCGAAACCAGCCTCGGGGCCGGAGGTCAGTCCTCCTCGTCCTCGTCCTCTCCGTCCCACGGCTCGTCGGGGTCGTACTCGGCCAACTCGCTGCTCCAGGACGCCTGGGAGAGCACCACGCCCGGCACCTCGCCCACCAGGTCGAGCGGGTCGATGAGGTAGGCGACGGCCTCCGCCTCGTCCCGCGAGACGGCCTGGGAGGCCAGGTCGCGTTCCTCGCGCGGCATCAGCTCGTCGCCCTCGATCCGCGCCCAGGCGGCCCTGATCAACTCGTCGGGCTCGCTGATCTCCAGCACCAGCTCCACACGGACGCGGACGTGGCGCGTCTCCTCGGTCATGTCATCAGTCATGTCCCGGAGAGTAAGGGTCACCGGTGAGACCTCTTCCCCACGACCCGCACCAGTGCGTAACATCGCTCACCACGCCGCCTCACCGCACAGCTCACAGCAGCACCACCATCGGAGGGCGCCATGACAGGCAAGGCAATCGGCAACCGCCGTCCCCTCGTCTACGCCGTCGTCGCCACCTGCGCCCTGTGTCTCGGCTGGCTGCTCCCCTCCGCCTACACGGAGGACGAGGAGGCCGGCGGCGCGGTGATCCCGGCGGTCGAGCAGCAGCTCGACGCCCAGGAGCAGTAGCCGCGCGCCCTCAGATGGCCGCCGCGAGCCCTCAGGCCAGCGGGCCGGTCGTCGACTCGGCGGCCGCCACCAGGCCGCCGCTCCTGACGAACTCCTCGGCCGCCGCCAGGTCGGGCGCCAGGAAGCGGTCCTCGCCGACCCCCCGCACCCCGGCCGACCGTGCCGCCGCCACCACGGCCCGCGCCGCGGGCCCCGGCCGCAGCCCGCGCTCGGCGAGCGGGGCCCGCAGCTCCAGGGCCCGGGTCGCGGCGCACAGTTCCACGGCGACCACCCGGGTCAGCCCGTCGAGCGCGGTCCGCAGCTTGCGGGCCGCCGACCAGCCCATCGAGACGTGGTCCTCCTGCATCGCCGAGGAGGGGATGGAGTCCACCGAGGCGGGCGCCGCGAGCCGCTTCAGCTCGCTCACCAGCGCGGCCTGCGTGTACTGGGCGATCATCAGGCCCGAGTCGACCCCGGGGTCGGCGGCCAGGAACGGCGGCAGCCCGTGCGAGCGGTTGCGGTCGAGCAGCCGGTCGGTGCGCCGCTCGGCGATCGAGGCCAGGTCGGCCACGGCGATGGCCAGGAAGTCCAGCACGTAGCCGAGCGGCGCCCCGTGGAAGTTGCCGTTGGACTCCACCCGGTCGCCCAGCACCACGGGGTTGTCGACGGCCGCGGCCAGCTCCCGTCCGGCGACGGCCATGGCGTGCGCCAGGGTGTCCCGGCCGGCGCCGGCCACCTGCGGGGCGCAGCGCACCGAGTAGGCGTCCTGGACCCGGGGCGCCTCGTCCTGGTGGTGGCCGGTGAGCCCGGATCCGGCGAGCACCCGCAGCATGTTGTCGGCGCTCGTGGCCTGCCCCGGGTGCGGGCGCACGGCCTGGAGCCCGGGCGCCAGCACCCGGTCGGTGCCGAGCAGCGCCTCCAGGGTGAGCGCGGCCGTGACGTCGGCGGCGGTGAGCAGCCCGGCCAGGTCGGCGCCGGCGAGCAGCAGCATGCCGAGCATCCCGTCGGTGCCGTTGAGCAGCGCGAGGCCCTCCTTCTCGCGCAGCTCGACGGGGGCGATGCCGTGCCCGGCCAGCAGCTCGCCGGCGGGCGCGAGGGCGCCGTCCCGGCCCTCGGCCTCGCCCTCGCCGAGCAGGGTGAGGGCGCAGTGCGAGAGCGGCGCCAGGTCGCCGGAGCAGCCGAGCGAGCCGTACTCGTGGACGACCGGGGTGATGCCGGCGTTGAGGACGGCGGCCATGGTGTCGGCGACCTCGGGGCGCACGCCGGTGTGCCCGGAGGCGATGGTCTTCAGGCGCAGGAACATCAGGGCGCGCACCACCTCGCGCTCCACCCGCGGGCCCATGCCGGCGGCGTGCGAGCGGACGATGTTGCGCTGGAGGCGGGCCCGCAGGCCGGCGTCGATGTGCCGGACGGCGAGCGCGCCGAAGCCGGTGGAGACGCCGTAGACCGGCTCCGGGCGGGCGGCGAGGTCGTCGACGACCCGGCGGGCGGCGGCCATCGCGGCCCTCGCCTGGTCGGTGAGCTCGACGCGGGCGCCGTGCCGGGCGACGGCGACGACGTCGGCGGGGGTGGTACCGGAGGTGGACAGCGCGACCGGCGCGACCGGCGCGACGTCGTTGTGCATATTCATATTCAGTAAGCCTAGGCAGTGAATCGATTGTCGTCATCGGGCGGTGCGGCTCCGGGCCGGCCCGTGTCGGGCTGCGCGCCACCCACCGACCGGGCCTCGCCCACCGACCGGGTCCGGAAGGCCCGGCGCTCGGGCCCCTCGGGCCCCGGCACGTCCGCCAGCGCCACCACCACGTCACGCGCCCCGCCGCGCCCCGCCACCACCGGCACCGGGGAACGCGCCGCCTTCGCCCGGTACTGCGCCGCGTCCGCCAGCCGGAACAGCCGCCGTGCCGACCGCAGCGGCCCGATGTCCTCCTCGGTGGTGGCGATCCCACAGGCCACCCCCTCCCCCA
>NZ_SMKI01000273.1 GCF_004348415.1 Streptomyces hainanensis | reverse complement strand
CCCCACCGCCGCTGCCGGCCGATGTCCTGGCGGACGTGCGGGGAGTCGCGCGGCGCCGGGCGATGCTGCTCGGCCTGGCGGACGACCGGGCCGAACTGCTGGCCGACACGGTCGTGGCATATCTGCGCGAGCGCACCGACACGGAGCGCTGAGCCGCCATGGCCACCATGGCGGCCCCAGGTTCCCCGGCGGAGGCCGCGCGGAGCCGGACGTTCCTGCTGCCGTCCGCCACGCTGAGCGCGTTCGTCCTGTTGATCGTCGCGGTGCTGGCGTTCTCCGTGGTCATGCAGCCGAGCTACTACCACGTCTTCACCGGCGGCTCGGGAGATGCCACCGGCGACCCGGTCGACGGCTGCGTGCGGCAGGGCGTCGCGCGGGCGGGCGGGCCGCGGGCCACGATGGAGCTCTGGGCACGGGGTGAGCGACTCCCCGGCGTGGCGGAGTGCGCCCGCACCGCGTTCGACCCCGCCCACAGCCAGTCCTTCCTGATCACCTGCGGGCTGCTCGCCGTCTTCACCGGCCTGCACTACCGGTTCCGTTCCACCAGGCGGGCCCGCAGACGTGGTGTGCGCCCCGTCACCCAGGAGAACCTGCCGGACCTGCACACCGACCTGCTGCGGCTGGCGGCACTGGCCGTGCCGGGCCAGCCGGTGCGGTTCCTGATCGACCTGCTCGACCCGGCCGCGAACGGCGTGGCGTTCGGGCGGGTCGGCCGCCGGTACGTGCTGCTCGGGCGGGGGGTGCTGCGGCTGCGCGACCGCGACCCGGAGGCGTTCGAGGCACTCGTCCTGCACGAACTGGCCCACGTCCGCAACCGCGACATCGACCTGACGATGATCACCCTCGGCTTCTTCCGCGCGTACGCGCTGCTCGTCTTCACGCCGGTCGCACTCGGCCGCGTGGCCTACGCGGCCTTCGGGCCCCACTCCGGGATCTACGCGGCGAGTTCCGCGCAGCTGCTCGGTCTCGCCCTGTTGCTGGTCGTGGCGCGCGCCCAGGTGTTGCGGACCCGCGAGTACCAGGCCGACGCACGCGTCGTGCGGTGGCAGGGCGATCCCGCGCCACTCGGTCGGCTCCTGGCCGAGGTGGCGAGGCGGCCCCACGGACGGGCCGGCCGGCTGCGGGCGTGGGGGCGGCGGCTGACCGGCACGCACCCGGGCGGCCCGAACCGCGCGGCGGCGCTCACGGACCCGGCGCCCCTGCTGGCACCGGCCTTCGGCTTCGCGGTGGTGCTCGGAGCGTGCCTGATGTTGCTGTGGGAGCCCAGCAGTTCGCCCACCGCCAGGTGGAGTTACGGCTCCGTCTGGGACCAGTGGCGTCCCGAACCGCTGACCGTGCTGCTGATGGTGGTGCTCGGGCTGACCGTGCTCCGCGCCGCGCTGCGCTGGGAGCGGCCCCGGCTGCACGCGCTGCGCTGGGGGTTGGCGGTCGGGGTGGTCGTCGGGATGGCGCTGTCGCCCATGACGATCGCCAACGGGCTCACCATGCCGACCTCCTTCGGGGTCGAGACGGGCAACGTGCTGTTGCGTGCCGCGCTGCTGGTGTCCCTGGTCCTGTGGTGCGAGTACCTGGCCGCGGCGTGGGCCCCCGCGGTGGTCGCGGCGCGTCGCCCGCTGGTGGTGGCCCTGCTGCCCTGCGCGATGGTGGTCGCCGTCGTTCTGGTCGTCGCGCGTCCGGTGCTCGAGTTGCACGCCATCTTCATCCTCTCCCAGTACGACGGCTCGGCGACGAGCGAGCTGCCCGGGCCCCTGCTGGTCTTCGCCGTGACCGAGACCACCGCGCTCGCGTCGTACTTCGACGACGTGTGGTGGCTGCTCGGCGCGGCCCTGCTGCTCTTCGGCCCCCCGGCGCTGGGACGACTCGGCCGGCCCGGCGGGCGGCGGGCGGCGCCGGTCGCGCCGGCGCCGGTCGCCCCGGTGCCGTCGCGCGCCGTGCCGGCGAGGAGACGGGCGGGCTGGTTCGCCGGAGCCCTGGCCTACCTCGGCCTGTGGTGGGTGCTGGCCGGCTATCTCGACGTGCGGTGGGGGGTGTCGCTGTCACCGCTGTCCGACGGAATGCTGGTGGCCGGCGTGCCCGCGGCGACCGCCACCGTCGTCGCGGTGTTCGCCCCGCACCCGGTGCGGTGGGCCGTCGTCACGTCGGTGTCCGTCGGCCTGTGCTGCGGTGTGCTGTTCGTGCTGCTCTGGGGCATGCCCGCGTTCGTCATGCGGCAGTTCGTCGTCTTCGGCGTGCAGGGCGCGGTTCTCGCCGCGTTCGTCGTCTCCGCGGTGACGGCGCCGCGGCGGCGCCGCCGGGCGAGGCGCCCGGCCGGACCGGCCGCCGCCGACGTCTCGGCGCGGGCCACCTGACACGGGGCGGGTGCCCGGTCGGTGCCCCGCGACGCGAGGTGGGCGGAGGCGGCCCCGGCTCAGGAGCCCGCCGGGGTGATCCGCAGCAGCAGCGCGGTCGGCGTGCGGGGGAGGGAGACCGTCAGGCTGCCGGCGCCCGCCGACCAGGCCGCCGTGCCGGGAGACGCGGCGGGGTGCAGCACCTCGACCCGGGCCGGGCGGCCGGCCAGCTCCGGCAGCGGCAGGGCGGCCAGCGGCTCGCCGCCCCGGCGCCACACCGACAGGTAGCGGGTGTCGCCGGCCGCGAGGCCGAGCGCCAGCCAGTCGTCCGTCCAGCCGGGCAGGCCGAGCGGCCAGAACGGCACGGCCTGCGGCAGGTCGGCCCTGATCAACCGGTAGGCGCCCAACGCCTCCTGAACCAGGATCAGTTGGTCTGGCGCCATCCGGTCGAGATGGCCGGAGAGATGGATCCGGCCGAGCAGCGCGCCGGCCAGCACGAACGCGTTCTCGTCGGCGCTGAACTCCGGCTGCGCGTAGGCCCACACCGCGCTCTGCTCGGGCGGCACGGCGGTCGGCGCGGCCGCGGCGATGGGCGGGTAGCGGAGGAAGTCCTGCTGGTCGCTGGTGGACTGGAGCTGGGTGGTGGCCAGCATCGCGCCGTCCATCCGCATGCCGCCCGAGGCGCAGTTCTCCAGCACCAGGTGCGGGTGGCGGTCGAGCAGCGAGGCGAGCCAGGCGCGGTAGGCGCGGGCGTGCCCCAACAGGCCGGCGCCCGGGCTGGTCGTGCCTCCGGTGTCGGTGCCGGGCGGCACGCTGATGTTGTAGTCCAGCTTGAGGTAGCCGACGCCCCAGTCGCCGACGATCCGGTCGACCGTGCGGTCCAGGTGCGCGACGGCCGCCGGATGGCGGAGGTCGAGCTGGTGGCGGCCGTTCTCGCGGACCCGCACGCCGTCCCGGGAGAAGAACGCCTCGTCGGGCAGCGTCGCGGCCAACGGGCTGCGGACGCCGATCACCTCCGGTTCCAGCCAGAGCCCCGGCACCATGCCGTGGGAGCGGATCCGGTCGAGCACCTCGTGGATGCCGCGCTCGCCCGGGAAGCGGCTGGCCGCCGGCTCCCAGGCGCCGACGCTGTCCCACCAGCCCCGGGTGTCGTCGTCGTACCAGCCGGCGTCGATCACGAAGTACTCGGCGCCGACCCGCGCGGCGGCGTCGACCAGCGGCAGCAGCTTCGCCGTCGTCGGGTCGCCGTTGAGGGTGTTCATGAAGTCGTTGAAGACGATGGGCAGTCGGCGGTGGTCCCGGTGCGGCCGGCGTGCGGCGCGCCGGTAGGCGGTCAGCGCGCCGAACGCCGCCGTGAGGTCGCCGGCGACCGCGAGCACGGCCGGCTCGGTGGTGAACGACGCGCCGGGGGCGAGCGGTTGCCGCCACTGGTGCTCGGTGTCGGTGGGGCCGTGCAGCGCCAGATAGGAGCCGGGGGAGCGCTCGCCGGCCTCCCACAGCCAGCCGGTGGACGACTCGATCGCCCACAACCAGCAGCCGTGGCCGCCGCGTTCGACAAGCGCCCCCATCGGCAGATGCCCGTCGGTCGACCAACTGCCCCGGCTGGCCACGCCGATCCGGCCCCGGCTGTCCGCCGCGTTCCGCGCCCGGTTGAGGTCGGGCACCCGGGCACGCAGCGGTTCGTGGCGCCAACGGCACTCGGCCAGCCAGTCGTTCTCGGCCCAGTGCAGGTCGAGCGCGTCCGGCGCGGGCAGCCCGCCGAGGGTGAGGGAGGACACGGCGAGCAGCGTGACGGGGGCCGTGCCCTCGTTGGTGACCCGCACCCGGGAGCGCACCACCGGCACGCCGTCCGGCGAGTCGAGCAGCACCTCGGCGGCGAGCCCGGTGACGTCGTCGCGCAGCCGCACGACCAGCCGGTGCCAGTTCCCGCCCTCGGAAGCGTCGGGGGAAGCCTCGTGGCCGGTCAGCCGCATCCTGGCGCCGATCGAGGTCTCGATGCCCCGCTGCCCCGACCACTCGCTGCCCTGACCGAGCGCCAGCACCTCCACCAGCGGGGTCGCCCCCGCCTCGGCGAGGCCGGGCCCGCCGAGGGCCACCAGCCGCGGCGGCCCGTCCGGCGCGGCGGCCAACTCCACGCCGAGCGCCGCGTGTCCCCAGCGGATCCGCGCCGCGCCCTCGCCGTTCTCCGACCCGAACTCGCCTTCCGCCAGCACGTCTTCCGACACCGCGTCGCTCCTCACGAAAACCCCGTCCCGATGCCTTGACGGCCCCTGTGTGACCGGTCACAATCCTGGCATGTCTGTGACCGGTCACACAAGAAGCGGGGGGCGCCGCCCGGCAAGCATCCGGGACGTCGCCACCGCGGCCGGGGTGTCCCACCAGACGGTCTCCCGCGTCATCAACGGGCATCCGAGCGTCAGGCCCGCCACCCGCGAACGCGTCGAGGCAGCCATCGCCCAACTCGGCTTCCGGCGCAGCGCCACCGCGCACGCCCTGGCCAGTGGCCGGGCCAGGACCGTGACCGTGCTGACCTCCAACACCGTCCACTACGGCTATGCCGCCGCCCTCAAGGGCATCGAGGAGGCCGCCCGCGCCGCCTCGTTCGCCGTCGGCATCCACGTGCTGGAGTCCGACGACGAACGGCTGGTCGCCGAGGCGCTGCGCCGCGCCGCCGACACCGGCGGCGGACTGATCCTCATCGCCTACGACAGACCCGGCGTCCGCGCCCTCGAACTCGCCCCGGCCGACACCCCGTTGGTGGCCGCCGTGGAGACGCCGGCCGAGCCGCCGCCGGCCGGCAGCCCCTGGGTGTGGACCGACGACCGGGCCGCCGCCCGCGAAGCCACCGGGCACCTGCTCGACCTCGGCCACCGCACCGTCCACCACCTCGCCATCCCCTCCACCACCCGCACCAGCGGCGGCGCCCAGCGCGCCGCCGGCTGGCGCGACGCGCTGTCCCGGGCCGGCGTGCCGGCGCCCGAACCGATCGAGGGCGGCTGGGAACCGGCGGACGGCTATGCCGCCGGCCGCCGGCTGGCCAGGGACCCCGACGTGACGGCCGTGCTGTGCGGCAACGACGACCTGGCGCTCGGCGTGTTGCGCGCGCTGCGCGAGGCCGGCCGCGCCGTGCCCGACGACGTGAGCGTGGTCGGCTTCGACGACGCCCCGCACTCCGCCTATCTCGCCCCCGCGCTCACCACCGTCCGGCTCGACTTCGCCGGCGTGGGGCGCGCCTGCTTCGCCCTGCTGCACGCACGGGTCGAGCAGGGCGAGCCGATCGCCCCGCACCCCGTGGCCGAGGCGCCCCGCCTGATCGTCCGCGAGAGCACGGGTCCCGCCCCGCGCCGCTGACCGCGTCACTTCCCGGAAAGCAACGGTCACCACCCACGACGACACCCCCACGACACCCCGACGAGCCGCCCTCCGGAGGGTCCCGCCATGAAACGCACCGCGACCGCCCTGGCCCTGATCTGCGCCGCCGCCCTCACCCTCGGCGCGTGCAGCGACAGCACCGTCGACGACACCGGCCAAGACGCGGGCGGCGGCGGCGAACTCGACCCGCTGGCCGACCTCGACGGCGTCGAACTCACCCTCTGGACGGCACAGTCCACGCTCACCGCCGCCGACCAGGTCATCGACGCCTTCGAGGCCGCCACCGGGGCCCGGGTCAGCACCGAGGCCATCCCCGACCTCTACGAACAGAACGTCCCCACCCGGCTGGCCGCCGGCGACCGGCCCGACCTGATGTTCTGGCAGCCGAGCGTCAGCACCCTCCCGTTCATCCAACCCGCCCGCAACCTGCTGCCGTTGGACGACGAGCCGTGGGTGGACGACCTGGGGCCCACCGAACAGTCCCTCGGCGTCGTCGACGGAACGCGCTACGCCGCCGTCGTCACCAGCCCCGCCATGCTCGGCGTCTACTACAACAAGGACGTCTTCCGGCGGGCCGGCGTCACCGAGGACGAACTCCCCGGAAACTACGACGAGTTGCTGGAGCTCGCGCACACCGTCCAGGACGCCGCCGGCGTCCCCGCCTTCTACGAGGTCGGCGGCGACCGCTGGCCACTCCAGTGGCAGGTCCAGGTCCAGCTGACCGACCTGCCCGACGAGTGGTGGGACGGCCTCAACCGCAACGAGGAGTCCTGGACCGACCCCGTCGTCGTCGACGCCGTCACCCGCTACCAGGACGACGTGCTCGGCGCCGGCCTCGCCCAGGAGGACTACCGCACCGGCACCTTCACCGGCCAGGCCGAGGCCGTCTGGGAGGGCGACGCCGCCATGGCGCTCAACGTCACCTCCTTCCAGTCCCAACTCCAGGCGCGACACGGCACCGAGGAGATCGACGAGACCGTCGGCTGGTTCCCGATCGCCAACTCCGACGCGCGGGGCCTCTACTCGCCCGACCAGACCAACGGCGTCGTCGCCTTCGCCACCGGCGACGAGCAACGGCAGCGCGCCGCCCGGCAGTTCCTCGCCTTCTGGCTCGGCCCCGACTACCCCGACTTCATCGCCGACCGGCAGATACCCTCCGTCCAGCCGGCGGTGCCCAACCCGGACGGCATGCCCGAGACCGCCCACCACCAGGTGGCCGCGCTGCCCGAGGCCCACGGCGTCTTCCAGGCCAGGGCGATCGTCGCCCCTGAGCTCCACGTCGCCCTCGCCGACCTCATCTACGGCGAGAAGTCCCCCGACGAGGTCGCCGAGTTCGTGGAGAACCAGTTCGACGACATAGCCCGCGCCCAGGGCGCGGACGGCTTCTAGGGACGCCCGCCCATGGCGACCCCCGTCACCACCACCGGCCGTCCGCCCGGTCGGCTGCCGAGGGCGGCCGTCCACCACCCCTGGTGGTTCGCGCTGCCGGCCGTCCTCGTCTTCGGCGGCTTCTTCCTGCTGCCCAACCTCCTCAACTTCTGGTACCCGTTCACCGACTGGTCCGGCTACCGGAGCCAGATCTCCTTCACCGGCCTCGACAACTTCCGGCAGATCCTCGACGACGGCACGCTGTGGCGCGCCATCCGCGTCACCCTCGTCTACGCGCTGCTCGCCGCCCTCTTCCAGAACGCCTTCGGGCTCGGCCTCGCGCTGCTCCTGGAACGCGACACCCGGTTCAACCGCTTCTTCCGCGCCGTGTTCTTCCTGCCCGTGCTGATCTCGGCGCTGGCCGTCGGCTACGTGTTCCAGGCCCTGTTCAACACCGACGGCGCGGTCAACGACGCGCTCGGCACGGCCGTTCCGTGGCTCGGCGACACCACCTGGACGATCGTGCTGGTCGCCGTCGTGCACGGCTGGAAGTGGATGGGCCTGGCCATGCTGATCTACCTCGCCGGGCTGAAGGGCATCCCCGGCGAGGTCCTGGAGGCGGCCCGCGCCGACGGCGCGGGACCCTGGCGGATGTTCCGCGCCATCCGCTTCCCCCTGCTGGCGCCGGCCGTCACCTTCAACGTCACGACCTCGCTGCTCGGCTCCATGAACACCTTCGACATCGTCCAGGCCACGACGGGCGGCGGCCCGGCCGGCTCGACGGAGGTCATGAACATCTACATGTTCCGCGTCTTCGGCCAGGGCCTCTACGCCCAGGCGTCCGCGATGAGTCTGGTCCTCTTCCTGATCGTCGTCGCCCTCGCCGTCCCCCTGATCACCGGCCTCCGGCGAAGGGAGCAGATGTGGTGACGCTTCGCTGTGATCCCCCGACGGCCCAGGCGCCCCCGGCCACCGTGACGGGCGGGCCGCGCCGGCCCGCTCGGGCGGTCCCGTCTCCCGCCGGCGGCGGGGCGTGAGCGCCGGGGTGGCGGGGATGGCCCGCCCGGCAGCGGCCTGGCGGTGGGTGCGGCCGGCCGTGGTCGTCGGGTTGGCGGCGCTCGCCGTCGGCGTGCCGCTGTGGCTGGTGCTGGCCACCGCGGCGAAGCCGCAGGCGGAGGCCGTCAGGCCCAACCTCGATCCGCCGGACGCCTGGCAGCCGGGGCGGAACTACTCCGACGCGCTCAGCGAGGGCGAGATGCTGCGCGGCCTGGTCAACAGCCTGCTGGTGATCGTGCCCGCGGTGCTGCTCGTGTTGGTCCTCGGCGCCGGCGCCGCCTGGGTGTTCGCCCGGCGGCGCGGCCGGCTGGTGGCGGCCGCCTACGCGGTCTGCGTCAGCGGGCTGCTGCTCCCGCCGGCGATCATCACCATCGTGCTCCAGCTGCGCCAACTCGGCCTCGCCGGCACCAGGCCCGGCATGATCGCGGTGTACACGGCGATGTACCTGTCCACGTCGATCTTCTTCATGACCGGCTTCATCCGCTCCATCCCGCACGAACTGGAGGAGGCCGCCAGGATCGACGGCGCCGGGCCGCTGCGTGTCTTCGTCCGCGTCGTCCTGCCGCTGCTCCGCCCCGTGATCGCCACCGCCACGATCATGGTGATGCTCTACGCCTGGAGCGACGTCTTCTACGCCTTCTTCGTGCTCGGCGGGGGCGACGCCGCCACCCTGCCCATCAACCTCTACCAGGTCGCCAGCGCGCAGCTCTACCTCAACAACTGGCATCTCATCTTCGCCTACGTGGTGTTGATGAGCCTGCCGATGATCGCCGTCTTCCTGGTCGCCCAGCGGCGGATCGTCTCCGGCATCACCAGCGGAGCCGTCAAGTAGCGGGCCCGGCCCGTCGTCCCGGAAGGAACCATCCCGCATGCCCCGGATCACCGTCGACCTCGCGGCGCCGGAGGGCGCCGTCCTGCACGGCGCCAACGGCGCCCTCTACGGCCTCAGCGACGACGGCGTGCCAGGCGACGCCGTGCTCGCCCCGCTCCGGCTGACCACCATCACCCAGAAGCCGGAGGGCGGCCTCCAGCACCCCAACGGCGACGCCCTCACCGTCGCGGAGTCCTTCCTCCGCAACGGCGGCCGCGACGTCTACGTGATGATGCAGGACGTCTACGCGCGGTGGCCCTACGAGGACCTCGGCCTGGCCGACTACCTCGACCGGGTCGACGCCATCACCCGCCGGGTCGCCGAGCACCCCCGCGCCGACGCCTTCGTGCTGGTGCCGTTCAACGAGCCCGACCAGATCTGGTACCGCCTCGACGCCCCCGACGCCGCGCGCTACGCCGAGAACCGCGACCGGTTCCTCGCCGACTGGACCACCGTCCACCGGCGGATCCGCGCCATCGCGCCGGACCTCAGGATCGCCGGGCCCAACGAGGCCCGCTACGACCGCCGTCTCCTCCCCGACTTCTACGCCCACGCCCGCGACCACGGGGTGCTGCCCGACGTCACCACCTGGCACGAGCTGTCGGCCTCCTCGCTCCGCGACTTCCCGGGCAACCACGCCCACTACCGGGCGCTGGAACGGGAGTTGGGCATCGGCCCGCTGCCGGTCAACATCGACGAGTACGGCAACCGCCGCGACCTCTCCGTGCCGGGACAGCTCGTCCAGTGGGTCGCCATGTTCGAGCGCGCCAAGGTCCAGGCCCAGCAGGCCTACTGGGACATGGCGGGCAACCTCGACGGCAACGTCGTCGACACCAACACCCCCAACGGCGGCTGGTGGTTCTTCCGCTGGTACGCCTCGATGTCCGGCGACACCGTCCGCGTCACCCCGCCGGTCAGGGACGCCGTCGACACCCTCCAGGGGCTCGCCTCGCTCGATCCGGAACGGCGCCAGGCGCACGCCCTGGTCGGCGGCGCGGACGGCGACGCCGACATCGTCTTCCGGTCGGTGCCGCCCGCCGTCTTCGGCACGGCCGTGGCCTACACCGTCGCCGAGGCCGCCTGGTCGGGCTACGAGGGCGCGCACCCCGCGCCCGCCGTGCTGGCCGCCGCGGTCGCCCCGATCACCTCGGCAGGCACGGTCACCGTCCCGCTGCGCGGCATGGACCGGATGTCGGCCTACCGTGTCGTCCTCACCCCGGCCGGCTCCGGAACCCCCGACCGGCCGGCGGTGCCCTGGCGCGCCTCGTACGAGGCGGAGGACGCCGCCATCACCGCCGGGCGGATCCGCACCCTGGGCACGGTCGGGAACGACAACGGCTACGCCGCCTCGGGCACCCGCGACGTCGCCTCGCTCGACCGGCCGGAGAGCCGCGTCGCGTTCGCCGTCTCGGTGCCCGCGACCGGCGACTACGACGTCGCCGTCCACTACGGCAACCAGTCGGGTGGGCCGGCCCGTTGGACGCTCAGTGTGGACGGCGGCGCGCCGGCCGGCGCCGACTTCCCCACCACCCTCAACGACGCCCACCGCGGCGTCAGGACCGTCCGGCGCCACCTCACCGCCGGCGACCACACCCTGACCCTGGCCCGCGAGACCGGCGCGCTCACCCTGGACCGGATCGTGCTCACCC
>NZ_SMKI01000272.1 GCF_004348415.1 Streptomyces hainanensis | reverse complement strand
AGGCGGGACGGGACGGCGCGCAGGAAGGCCGGAGCCGGGGTGAGACCGCGCTCGCCGGCGAGGGCGGGGAACTCGCGGATCGCCGAGAGGAACGCCAGCAGGTAGATCAGGGCCAGGCCGCGCTGGACCACGAGGCGGCTCAGCCAGTAGTCGGGGGCCGCGATCCAGTCCATGGTCCATGGGTATCACCGCGCGCCCGGCGCGGCCCGCTCGCGCGCTGTCGCGGCTCCGTCGGTGCCGCCCGCCGGCGCCGCGGCGAAAGGGGGCGTTGACCAGGGGCGCGGCGCGACGTAACTTCTCCGCGGCACCTATGAGGAGGGGCACACAGCATGGCGCTCACCGACATGTCCCTGGACGCGCTGCGGGAGTACCGGCCCGCGGTCGACGAGCCGGACGACTTCGACGACTTCTGGGCCCAGACCCTGGCCACGGCGCGGGCCGCCGGCGGCGCCCCGGCCGAGTACCGGCCGGTGACCGACTCGCCGCTGGCCTCCGTCGACGTCTACGACGTGCGCTTCCCCGGCTGGGGCGGCCAGCCGATCGCCGCCTGGCTGCTGTTGCCCAGGGGCGCGCGGGAGCCGTTGCCCACGGTCGTCAGCTACATCGGCTACACGGGCGGGCGCGGCCTGCACCTGGAACACCTGCTGTGGAACGCCGCCGGGTACGCGCAGTTCGTCGTCGACTCCCGTGGTCAGGGGCACGACACCCCGGATCCTGACGCGGTACCGACGCCGCAGTTCGTCGGCGGCTTCATGACCCGGGGCATAGCGAGCCCCGAGCACTACTACTACCGGCGGCTGATGACCGACTGCGTGCGCGCCGTGGACGCGGTCAGGGAGCACCCGGCCGTCGATCCGGCGCGGGTGGTCGTGGCCGGCGGCAGCCAGGGCGGCGGGCTCGCGCTGGCGACGGCCGGTCTCGTCGGCGACGCGGTGGCCGGCGCGCTGGTCGACGTGCCGTTCCTCTGCCACTACCGGCGGGCCGCCGACATCGCCTCCGCGGGCCCCTACCCGGAGTTGGTGCACTACCTGGGGATCCACCAGCGTGACCAGGTGGAGAACGCGTTCCGCACCCTCAACTACTTCGACGGCCAGCACTTCGCGACGCGGGCCAGCGCGCCCGCGCTGTTCAGCGTGGGCCTGATGGACCCCGTCTGCCCGCCGTCCACCGTCTACGCCGCCTACAACCGCTACGCCGGGGAGAGGGAGATCAGCGTCTGGCAGTTCGGCGACCACGCCGGCGGCCGGGCCTCCCAGACCCGCGAGCAACTGCGCTGGCTCGCCGAGCGCGGCCTGCCCGGGCAGGCGCTGGGCGGCTGACCCGGATCCCGGGCCGACGGCGTCGGCGACGCCCGCGCTGTTCACCACACCGACCACGTCGGTCCGGGATCGTTCACCAGGCGCTTCCGAAAAGTGAACCTGCCATGTCACTCCGGTCTGTTTTAATTGCGCACGATTCGCAAGAACGACAGATCTTCAACAGGGGTGACCGATGACTGGCCGCACGCCATGGACACGAGGCGCGGGCGGAGTGGTGGCGGCCGTGCTGTTCGCCCTCACCGCCTGCTCGGCACCGGGCGGGGAGGACTCGGACGCCGCCCACGACTCGCTCGTCGTCGGCATAGCCACCGAGCCGGACAGCCTCAGCCCGCTGCTCGGCTACGGCAAGGACGGCAACTCCAAGATCTTCGACGGGCTGTTGCGGCACGACGCCGACCTCCAGCTCACCCCGGCCCTGGCCACCGAGCTCCCCGAGGTCAGCGAGGACGGCCTGACCTACACCTACCGGCTGCGCGACGACGTCGAGTTCAGCGACGGCGACCCGCTCACCGCCGAGGACGTCGTCTTCACCTACCGGACCATCCTCGACCCGGACACCAACTACCCGTACAAGGACGAACTCGACGCCATCGAGGACGTCACCGCCGAGGACGACCACACCGTCGTCTTCACCCTCGGCTACCCCTACGCCCCCTTCGCCGACCGCACCGTACTGCCCATCGCCTCGGCCTCCGCCGCCGGCGACCAGGACGTCAACACCGGCTCCTACAACACCGAGCCGGTGGGCACCGGGCCCTACGTGCTCACCGGCTGGACGCCCGGCGAGCGCATCACCCTGGAGGCCAACCCCGACTACTGGGGCGGCGAGCCCGAGGTCCGGCGACTAACCATGGCCGTGATCCCCGACGACGACGTGCGCGCCACCCGGCTGCGCTCCGGCGACCTGGACGCCGCCGTGCTGCCGCCCAACCTCGCCGAGGGCTTCGCCGACGCCGAGGGCATGGTGACGCACGAGACGGAGAGCGCCGACTTCCGCGCCGTCACCCTGCCGACCGGCAACCCCGTCACCGGCGACCGCGACATCCGCCGCGCCCTCGACCTCGCCGTCGACCGGGAGTTGATGGTCGACAGCATTCTGACGGGCGCCGGCCACGCCGCCTACGGCCCGATCCCGGTCACCAGCCCCTGGTTCGCCGAGGGCACCGAACGCCCCCACGACCCGGCGGCCGCCGGCCGGCTCCTCGACGAGGCCGGCTGGACCGTCGGCGACGACGACGTCAGGCAACGCGAGGGGCAGCGCGCCGCGTTCACCCTCTGGTACCCGGCCGGCGACCGGCTGCGCCAGGAGCACGCCCTCGCCTACGCCACCGACGCCGGCGAGATCGGCGTCGACATCACCGTCGAGTCCGGCTCCTGGGAGGTCATCGAGGGGCGGCTCACCGAGGACGCCGTGCTCTCCGGCGGCGGCAACCCGGCCGACCCCGACTTCGACCTCTACGGCCTGCTCTACTCCGATCTCGCCGGCGACGGCTGGAACAACATGGGCCAGTACGACAACCCCGAGGTGGACGAGCAGCTCGACCTGGCCCGCCGCACCGCCGACCGGGACGAGCGGCAGGCCGCCTACGACCGGGTCCAGCGCGAGCTCGCCGACAACCCCGGCTACACCTTCCTCACCCACATCGACCACGTCTACGTGATGGCCGACCACTGGGACGGCGTCACCACCCAGCCGGAACCCCACGACCACGGCCTCGGCCACGGGCCGTGGTGGAACGTGGAGGACTGGCGGATCCGCACGTGAGCGTCGTCCCCGGCTCCCTCCCCTGGGCCCCGATGGCCAGGCTCGTGGGACGGCGGCTGCTCGCCGCCGTCCCGGTGCTCGCGCTCGTCACGCTGGGCATGTTCGCCGTCGCCGCGGCCTCGCCCTTCGACCCGGTCCGCCAGTACCTGGGCGGCAGCGCCGTCGGCGTCTCCCAGGAGACCCTGGACCAGCTGCGGGCCTCGCTCGCCGCCGAGGGCACCTTCGTCGAACGCTGGTGGCACTGGCTCACCGCCGCGCTCACCGGCGACCTCGGCCAGTCCCACACCCTGCACCAGCCCGTCGCCCAGGTCATCGGCGAGCGCGTCGGCTGGTCCGTGCTGCTGTGCGCCGTCGCGTTCGTGGCCGCGGTGCTCCTCGGCACCGCCCTCGGCACGCTGGCCGCCAGCCGGCCGGGCAGCCCCGCAGACCGCGTGATCACCTCGGTGAGCTACGCCCTCCAGGCCGCGCCGCCGTTCTGGATCGCCCTGCTGGCCGTCTGGCTCTTCGCGCTGCGCCTCGACGTACTGCCGTCCGGTGGCCTCACCGACCCCGGCAGCGACGTCGTCACCGCCGGCTCACTGCTGCGCCACCTCGCGCTGCCGGCCGCCGTGTTGACCGTCTCCCAACTGCCCTGGTTCGTGCTCTACACCCGCCAGGGCGTCGCCGACGCGCTCCGCGAGGACCCGGTGCGCGGCGCCAGGGCCCGCGGGCTGCGCGCGGGCACCGTGCTGCGCGGCCACGCGCTGCGCTCCGGGCTGCTGCCGGTGCTCACCCTGATCGGCACCCGCGTCCCCGAGCTCATCACCGGCGCCCTGCTGGTGGAGACCGTCTTCAGCTGGCCGGGCATCGCCTCGGCCACCGTCCGGGCCGCCACCTCGTCCGACTTCCACCTGCTCGCCGCCCTCGCGGTGCTGTCCGCGCTCGCCGTGCTCGCCGGCAACCTGGTCGCCGACCTCCTGTACGGCCTCGCCGACCCGCGTGTCGACCACGACGAGATGTGATCCCCATGGCCCTCACCACCGAACCGACCTGGCACGCGCGCGGCGCCCCGCGCCGCGGCACCCGCACGCTCCGCGTCGCCGCCTCCGCCGCGCTGGCCGCCGCGGCCGCGCTCGCCGCGCTGCTCGTGCCCCTGCTCCTCCCGCTCGACCAACAGGCCGTCGACCTCACCGCCAAACTGCTGCCGCCCTCCGCCGACCACCTCTTCGGCACCGACGAACTCGGCCGCGACGTGCTGCTCCGCAGCGTCTACGGGCTGCGGGTCTCGCTCACCGTGGGCATCGCCGCCGCGCTGGCGGCCAGCCTGCTCGGCCTCGCCGTCGGCTGCCTGGCCGGCGCCCTCGGCGGCCGCACCGACCGGCTCGTGATGCGGGCGGTGGACGTCTTCACCGCCGTGCCGCACCTGCTCATGGGCATCTTCATCGTGGCGATGTTCCGGCCCGGGATCTGGCCGGTGGTGGCCTCCGTGGGGCTCACCCACTGGGTGTCCACGGCCCGGATCGTCCGCGCCGAGGTGCTGTCGCTGCGCGGCCGCCCGTTCGTGGAGGCCGCCATCTCCGGCGGCGCCTCGCGCCGCCGGGTGGTCACCAGACACCTGCTGCCCGCGGTGCTGCCGCAGGCCGGCCTCGCCGCCGTACTGATGGTGCCGCACGCCATCTGGCACGAGTCCGCCCTCTCGTTCCTCGGCCTCGGCATCCCGGCCCACCAGGCCAGCCTCGGCACCATGATCAACGGCGCCCGCGGCTCGCTCGCCACCGGCGACTGGTGGCCCACCCTCTTCCCCGGCCTGTTCATCGTCCTCCCGACGCTCGCCATCGCCGGCCTCGCGGGCGTCTGGCGGGAGCGGATCAACCCGCGGCGCCGCTCGGAGCTGGTGCTGTGACGGGCCCGGGCCCCGCCGGCCTGAACGGCGAGACGACCAACGACACGACGAGTGGGAGGGAGCGGCACATGGGCGAGGCGCCCGCCGTGCTGACCGTACGGGGGCTCTCCGTGCGGTTCCTGATGCCGGGCGGCCGCGAGGTGGCCGCCGTGAACGACGTCTCCTTCGACCTGGCGCCCGGCGAGTGCCTGGCCCTGGTCGGCGAGAGCGGCTGCGGCAAGTCCGTGCTCGCCTCGGCCCTGCTCGGCCTGCTGCCCGCCAACGCCCGCACCCGCGGCACGGCCCACCTGCGCCGCCCGGCCCCGACCCCGGACGCGGCGGACGACGGCGTCGAACTGCTGGCGGCCAGCGAGGAGACGCTGACCCGGCGGGTGCGCGGCCGGCTCGCCGGCCTGGTGCCGCAGAGCCCGGCCGCCCACCTGACGCCCGTCAGGTCCGTGCGCTCCCAACTCGAGGAGACGGTACGAGAGCTGACCGGCACGCCGCGGGCCGCGCTGCGCGCCGCCGCCGAGGCGGCCGCCGCGCGGGCCGCGTTCCCCGCCGACCACCTCGACCGCTACCCGCACCAGCTCTCCGGCGGCCTCGCCCAGCGCGCCACCACCGCCCTCGCCCTGGTCGCCGACGCGCCGCTGCTCATCGCCGACGAGCCCACCACCGGACTCGACCGCGACCTGGTCGACCGCACCGTCGGCGAGCTGCGCCGGCACGCCGACGCCGGCCACGCCCTGCTGGTGATCACCCACGACCTGGCGGCCGCCGAACGGATCGCCGACCGGGTGGCCGTGATGTACGCCGGCCGCCTCGTCGAGGTCGCCCCCGCCCAGGACTTCTTCGGCACCGCCGGGCCACGCCACCCCTACGCGCACGGCCTGCTCGAAGCGCTCCCCGAGCGCTCCTTCACGCCGATCCCCGGGCTGCCGCCGGAGTTGGACGCCCTCCCCGCCGGCTGCGCCTTCGCCGACCGCTGCCACCTCGCCACCGACCGCTGCGCCACGTCGCCCACCCTCAGCGACGGCGTCGCCTGCCACCACGCCCCGGAGCGCGCCGATGCTTGAGCTCAGCCGCATCACCGCCGGATACGACCGCCGGGCGCCGGTGATCCGCGACGTCTCGCTGACCGTCGCGGACGGCGAGGCCGTCGGGCTGCTCGGCCCGAGCGGCTGCGGCAAGTCGACGCTGGCCCGGGTCGCCGCGCTGCTGCACCGCCCCGAGGCGGGCACGGTGCGGCTGGCCGGCGAGACCGTGCGGGGCTACCGCTTCCGGGCACCGCGCGCGCTCCGCACCAGCGTGGGCGTTGTCTTCCAACAGCCGCGGCTCGCCGCCGACCCGCGCCTCACCCTGCGGGAACTGATCGTCGAGCCGGCCGCCGCCACCGGCCGGAGCCGTGAACTCGCCGGCCGCGCCGCCGAACTCGCCGAGGCCACCGGCCTCGGCGCGAGCCTGCTGCGCCGCCGGCCGCACGAGGTCAGCGACGGCCAGTTGCAGCGCGCCTGCGTCGCCCGCGCGCTGCTGCTCAGCCCCACGCTGCTGGTCTGCGACGAGATGACGGCCATGCTCGACGCCTCCACCACCGCCGCGTTGGTCGCCGTCGTCGAGGAGTACCGCCGCCAGCACGACGCCGCGCTGCTCGCCGTGGGACACGACCGGGTACTGCTCCGCCGGTGGTGCGATCGGGTGACCGAGTTCCCGACCGCGGAAGGCTGACGCCCGGACCGGGAATCTTCCGCCCCCGTGGCGGTTGGAACAGGAGTGGACAACACGGCACGACTGCGGTCGGTGCGCTGGTCGATCCTCGACCGGGCGCTGATCGGCGAAGGACGAACCCCGGCCGAGGCACTGCGCGAGACCGTGGGCTTCGCCCAGCGGGCGGAGGCCCTCGGCTACCACCGGTTCTGGGTGGAGCGTACACCCTGAGAGCTTGGCAAAGCTACAGGTCAGAGGGCATGCGAAAGCCCCGCCTGTCAGGGTGCTTACAGGCGGGGCTTCCTTCCCCTCACTGCGGTAGGGAGCCGCAGCACTCTTCGGCACACACCGGGCCTTCGAGCAGGTAGGGCCAGAACCGGGGCGCGTCCGTCCCGAACGGCGGGCACGGTACCCGCCTGTTGTGGCTTACCTACCGGGGGGCTTGAGCCTGCCCCTGTCCGGCCCTTGAAGCCACGGACGGGGGCAGGGGTCTAACTAACTCCACTGAGGTTTCCCGATCGTGCCCCCGGAGCAATCGGGGCACGGTACTTGCGCGTTCTCGTCGCACGAATCACACCCAGCGAACCCGCCACAGTTACCGCACGGCACCTTCCGATGCGAAGTGCAGTACCCGCAGTAGGACGTAGCCCTGTCGTCCGCCGGGCGTGCCTCACGATGCCTCTGTGCCATCGGCAGGCGCTTCCGAGGCAATGCCCGCACTGGTGCCCGCGTAAGGGCTCAGCATGCGCCCCACGTAGCACAGAGCGCCTGCCCTGCACTTGGCGCACTCCTCGAAGTGCATAGCCCAAGTCAGCCTCAACACTTCTAGATCCCGGGGGTTGATCTCTCGCGTCTCAGGCTCCATGGCTCTTGCCCTCAACGATGCGAAGGTTGCCCGGGGCAGCCTGCCACTCCTTACCCCCGCCCACCGGCCGGAGCATGACCGGGCTCGTGTCGGTGGGGAACAGCGGCCCCATGACGACACCTTCGCGATCACGTTCTGTGTCCTGTACGCGCGTACCCACTTCCGGGTGACGGTCGCTAATCTTGCTCATGGCTGCCTGTCCTCTGCTTTCAGGTGGCCCATGCCCCCGGACCGTCTAGCCACGGTTGCGGGGGTTCGCCATGGGCGTGCCGTGCTACGAGCTTGGACACTTCCGGCGGCGCAGCACACAGCGAGTGGGGCACCCTGCAAGGCTGTTTGGGGTACCCCAACGGCCTACCCGGCTACTCTGGACTAGATCACTGCCAACCACGCTAGGTGGGCCATGGACGACCGTGCGGCAAGACGAACCGGCTACTCGCTCACGCTTCCTGACAGCCTTCTTGAGAGCCCAGCCATGCAACGCGCCTGTGCTGAACGGAACTTCAGCGAAATATTCCGACTCGTGAACAGGCGGACAGGTTCCAGCTATGCGGACATGGCTGCCGCAGTCGGGAAGATGACAAGTTCTCGGATTGGTGACGTCATCAGAGGAGTTCGCGGAATTCGGGGGCACACTGTCATCGAGCGTATTGCCGATGGCTTCGGGATTCCTGGTGAAATGCTCGGGCTGCCGGAACGGCCATGGGAACGGGGTACCCCAGCAACCGTTGACGTGAGCACTGGCAGCGGACCTAGCGTCGCACGGGTGCAAGACGAAGAATTCAGTGTACGAGCAGACCACGAGCACACGAACATCACGAGTATCGACCTGATGATGGTTGCCACGCTGAGGCAGCAGGTGCAAGCACTAGATGATCGCTACTCAACTGAGCCATCTATGGCCCTTATCGCGGAGGTTGGGCGCCATCTGGGACAGGTAGTCCACTGGCAAAGCTATGCCACGACTTACAGTGTTCGCCGCGATCTCTGTGCGGCAATGGCTGAAACCTCAACCCTGATGGGACAGTTGGTTTGGGATGCTTCGGGAAGAACCGACCACAAGACCGCACGCACTTACTTCGACCAAGCTGTGTGGGCAGCAAAGGAGTTGAGGGACCCAGTTGCCGAAGGGCTTGCATTGCTGCGCACTTCATATGTAGCCCTGTACGGGGAAAAAGACCCCGAAAATGGCCTTCAGCTGACCCGACAAGTAACCGAGACGGTCAAGGGTGCCAGCCCTGCCCTAAGCGGTTTGGCAGTATTGCACTCTGCCGAGGCTCACGCCATGCTTCAGCAACGTCGAGAATGCGAGAAGGCATTGCGTGATGCCGAGCGACACCTTGAGCAAGTGGACAGCGTTGATGCCGGGGCGTTCGGTCGCTTGGCCGGTTCCTGCTATCTGTCGCTAGCGGATACGGCACGAGCGCAGGCCGTTCTAGAGGGAACCATTAGGGAAGTTCATGAAGGCTCAAAATCCCAGGCGATCACGCTCGGGAACCTCTCACTTGCGCTGATTCGGCAGCGGAAAGTAGATGAAGCAGTCGGCACGCTGGGAAGGGCAATTGACATCGTGGAAGGACATCGCGGCGGCGGCGGACTAAACCTTATCTTCCAGGCAGGCCGAGAACTGCAATCCTGGCATGAAGTGTCGGGAGTGCGCGACCTTAACGACCGGCTCTTTGGTCTGATCGCATCCGTCTAGAAAGGGTTCAGATGAAGGGCATTCGAGAGGCCAAACAAGCCGTTCGGGAACACGTCTGGACACTGTTGGACCGAAACAACATCACCCCGCGCGGTGCAGCGGGGAGTATCCCTGCATTCGTGGGCGCAGATTTCTCCGCTGCACGTCTCGCTGATCACCCATCCTGGCAGGCCGCGCAAATCCTTAAGGCAGTCCCCGACAGGGCCCAAATGCCTGTCCGGGCAAGAGCGCTCGAAGAGGGCAAGCGCGTCTACATGGCGGCGCCGAAGCTAGCGGCTCAGAAGCCTTTTTTCCTACTAGACCCTGAAACGCTTCCGCTCCCTGTCCAGGAAGCCGCTGAGCGCCACACAGCGGCAAAATACGCCCGTCCCGTGGACATTGATGAGATGCTTCCCGTCGATTTGATCGTCTGCGGCAGCGTGGCCGTAAATTACCAGGGCGTTCGACTAGGCAAGGGTGCCGGATATTCGGATATCGAAGTGGCCCTTCTGCAAGAAGCTCACCTGATTCGATCGAACACGCTTATTGCAACTACTGTGCATGAGCTACAAATTGTGGACGAGACACTTCCCGAAGCTGAGCACGATTTTCGGGTAGACCTTATCGTCACACCGGAAAGAATAATTGAATGCGCTCCGTATCGCCGGCCGTCAGGGATCATCTGGCAATCGCTGAGCCCGGAAACCATCGAAGCGATTCCAGCCCTGGCAAGCCGTAAGCCTTAACGCAAGTAGTCGGATGCTCTGTCCGCCTTTCTGCGGGCAACTCCGGCCGTTGAGGTTGCCTGACTATCTCCGAGGCATCAACGGCGCATCAACGGCCTTGTATTCGCCGTGGTGCTGATGAATAACTGCCAAGGGCAGTCACGCGCAAACGCTCTAAGTCGCGGGGCTAGCTTTCGCGCTCCCTGCCGACTGATCTCTAGACGGGGTGGGGGTCCCTACCCAGGGGGGTGAGTGCGACGCACCAATCGTCCAGCGTCGCCATTCCCGATCTCCTGCTGATTCGCGGCGATTGTCGGCAACGAATCCACCCGGTTGGTGCTTTGCGGTCTCAGTTGCGTGACACGCACGGCAGAGAGCACGAACGTACTTGTCCTGATCAGGGTTCGTGATGCCCTCAGCGACTAGCGCTCTTCGACTTCTCGGGAAATGGTCAACGACAACGGCCAGCGCTCCGCAGCGAACACAATACCCGTTGCGATACAGGAAGTTCTCGCGGAACGCGCGCCACCTTGAATCGTCGTACCGGCTCAGGCGTGTTCCGTCGTAGCGCTGTCTCGTTGTCTGTCGGCGGTGCAGAGGGCAACGGCCACCATCCGTGAGTTCGGGGCAACCTGGTTGACTACATGGCTTCTTGGGCTTGCGTGGCATTGAGGCTCCAAAGGCCCTGAGCGCCCGTCTGGGGGCATGGCAGGGGTTCGGTGGGCATGAGGGA
>NZ_SMKI01000271.1 GCF_004348415.1 Streptomyces hainanensis | reverse complement strand
AGGGGGTGCGGGGGGCGATGTCGATCAACTGTTCGTAGGCGTGTTCCCGTACGTGTCCGAGGAGCGAGTGGGCCGGTCGTTGGCCGCTGAGGATCAAGAGCAGCCGATGGGCGAACCAGTCCTGTGGCCCGGGGCGACGGGCCGGCAGAGGTCGGTTCGGGCGGCTGGTGTCCCGCCGTTGGGCGGGTCGGCGATTGCTGGTTCTCATGCGAAACCACCCCCGAGGAAAAAGCTACTCACTGGTAACTGCGCGGATTGTAACGAGACAACTACGCAGCGGCAAGGGCGATTTCGGCTGGTACAGTGACCCGCCATGCGCGTCTACCTGCCCCTGACCCTCGCCGGGCTCGCCGAGCTGCGCCGCGCGGGCGAGGCCGGGCCGGCGCCGCTCGCGGCCTATGCCGTCACCCCCGCGCTTCGCGAGTGGTATCTCTCCGGCGACCAGGAGGAGCTGGAGTACGCGGCGTTCAGCCGGGCCGCCCAGGCGGCGCTGCGGCTGCTGGCCGTGGAGCCGACCGTGGCCAGGCGTCGGGTGGTGCTCGCGGCCGACGTGCCGGACGGCGTGGCGGTCGCCGATCCCGACCGTGCCATGGACCCCGAGGCGTTGGGCGAGGTGCGGCTCACCGAGGCTCTCCCGGTGTCCTGGTTCGCGTCCGTGCACGTGGACGCCCCGGACGCGGAGTCCGAGATCGCGACGGCCGCCGCCGCGCTCGGCGCGGCCGACCAGGGCGACGACGACGCCCGGTTCGTCGTCGACGGGGCCGCCGACCACGAGCTGCTGTGGTACGGCGTGCAGGAGATCGATCACCTTCTGTAACCCCACTGTCAGTGGGGCCCCGTACCGTGAGGTCCATGGCAACGCATCTCGTCTGGGACTGGAACGGAACCCTGCTGCACGACACCGACCTGGTGATCGCGGCGACCAACGCCTCCTTCGCCGAGTTGGGGATACCGTCGATCACCCCCGAGCGGTATCGCGAGCTGTTCTGCGTGCCCGTGCCCCTGTTCTACGAGCGGCTGCTCGGCCGGCCGGTCCCCGCCGACGAGTGGGAGGTGCTGGACGGGGTGTTCCACCGCCACTACCGGTCCAGGGCCGACGAGGCGGCGCTCGCCGAGGGGGCCGCCGAGCTGCTGGCGGCCTGGCGGGCGGCCGGCCGCACCCAGTCGGTGTGCTCGCTCGCCGCGCACGACCAACTGCTGCCGCTGGTGGCGCGGCTCGGGATCGCCGAGCACTTCACGCGGGTGGACGGCAGCGTCGGCGGCGTGGTCGCGGGCAAGGCGGAGCAGATGGCCCGCCACCTCGCGGCGCAGGTCGAGGTGGACCCGGCCTCGGTGGTGGTCATCGGGGACGCGGTGGACGACGCGGTGGCCGCCGGCCACGTGGGGGCGAGGGCCGTGCTCTACGCCGGCGGGTCACACAGCCGGCGCAGTCTGGCCCGGGCGGGCGTTCCCGTGGTGGACAGCCTCGCCGAGGCGGTGCACGTCGCTGAGGAGTTGGTCACAGGTACCCCAAGGACCCTCTGATCTTGCTCAACTATCGCCCGGTGCCCGGGAGCGGAGAGATAGCCTGTTCCTCGTGATCAGCGCGATAGCGGCCGGCGTTCCGGCCGGAGGCAACGTCGCCTCCCTCGGTCCCCGGTGCATAGCCGGGCCGGTTCCGTCGCTGGTCCGTTCTCCCGGGAGCCTCCCCCTTATCCCGATCGCGCCGCACGAGACAGTTCCGTACGAGACAGCTCTGCACGAGATCGAGCCTCACGAGATCGAGCGCTGCCCGGTGACCGATTCCCGACGTCGCCCGACGGTGCGCGACAGGAGCCAGAGGACATGCACACCAAGCTGGACGAAGCCAAAGCCGAACTGCTGGCACAAGCCGCCCGGGTAGCCGAGCACGGCGTCGCCGGAGGCCCCGTGGGCCACGGCATGGACGCCGCCACACTCAGCGCCTACCTCCAGCGTTACTACCTCTACATCGCCCCCGAAGACCTCGCCGGCCGCGACCCCGTCGACATCTACGGCGCCGCCGTCTCCCACTACCGCCTTGCCGGCGACCGGCCGCAGGGCACGGCGAACGTGCGCGTCCACACGCCCACCGTCGAGCAGACGGGCTGGACGTCCAGCCACACCGTGGTCGAGGTCGTCACCGACGACGCGCCGTTCCTGGTCGACTCGGTGACCAACGAGCTGTCCCGGCAGGGGCGTGGCATCCATCTGGTCGTCCACCCCCAGGTCCTGGTGCGCCGCGACGTCGCCGGCCGGCTGATCGAGGTGCTCGCCACCAACGGCGGCGCCGTGGAGCGCCCGGCCGACGCCGTCCTCGAGTCGTGGATCCACGTCGAGATCGACCGCGAGACCGACGACGCCGACCTCCGTGGGATCGAGGCCGATCTGCGCCGCGTGCTCAGCGACGTGCGCGAGGCCGTGGAGGACTGGCAGAAGATGCGCGGCACCGCGCTGCGCATCGCCGACGAGCTGCCGGACGAGCCGCTCTCGCCCGACCTGAGCGAGCCCGAGATCGAGGAGGCCCGGGAGCTGCTGCGCTGGCTCTCCGCCGACCACTTCACCTTCCTCGGCTACCGCGAGTACGAGCTGGCCCGCGAGGAGAACGGCGGCGAGGGCGACATCCTGCGCGCCGTGCCGGGCACCGGCCTCGGCATCCTCCGCTCCGACCCGTCGCACGACCCGGCGGCACCGCACCCCACCGCCTCCGCCGCGTTCGGCCGGCTCTCGCCCTCGGCCAGGGCCAAGGCCCGCGAGCCCCGGCTGCTGGTCCTCACCAAGGCCAACAGCCGGGCCACCGTGCACCGCAGGTCCTACCTCGACTACGTCGGGGTCAAGAAGTTCGACGCCCAGGGCAACGTGGTCGGCGAGCGCCGCTTCCTCGGCCTGTTCTCCGCCGCCGCCTACACGGGCTCGGTGCGCCGGATCCCCGTGATCCGCCGCAAGGTCGCCGAGGTGCTGGTCGAGGCCGGCTTCGGCGCCGACAGCCACAGCGGCCGCGACCTGCTCCAGATCCTGGAGACCTACCCGCGCGACGAGCTGTTCCAGACCCCCGTGTCGACGCTGGGCAGCATCACCACCTCCGTGCTCCACCTCCAGGAGCGCCGCCGGCTGCGGCTCTTCCTCCGGCAGGACGAGTACGGCCGCTACCACTCGGCGCTGATCTACCTGCCGCGCGACCGGTACACCACCTCGGTCCGGCTGCGGCTCACCGAGATCCTCACCGAGGAACTCAACGGCGGCAACATCGACTTCACCGCCTGGAACACCGAGTCCGTGCTGTCCAGGCTGCACTTCGTGATCCGGGTGCCGGCCGGCGCCGAGCTGCCCGAGCTCACCGACGCCGACGTCGAGCGGATCGAGGCCCGGCTGGCCGAGGCCTCCCGCTCCTGGGCGGACGGCTTCACCGACGCGTTGCTGGCCGAGTGCGGCGAGGAGCGGGCCGCCGAGCTCGGCCACCGCTACGCCAACGCCTTCCCCGAGGGCTACAAGGCGGACTTCGCGCCCCGCGTCGCCGTCGCCGACCTCCAGTACGTGGTCAGCCTGGCGCCCGGCGGCGACCGGGACTTCGCGCTCAGCCTCTACGAGCCCGTCGGCGCGGCCCCCGGCGAGCGCCGGTTCAAGATCTACCGGATCGGCGAGCCCGTCTCGCTCTCCGCCGTGCTGCCGGTGCTCCAGTGCCTCGGCGTCGAGGTCGTCGACGAGCGCCCCTACGAACTGCGCGTCGGGGACGGATCCACCGCCTGGATCTACGACTTCGGGATCCGGCTGCCCGAGGCGCTGGCCGCCTCCCTCGGCGGGGACGCCCGCGAGCGGTTCCAGGAGGCGTTCGCCGCCGCCTGGACGGGCGCGGCCGAGAACGACGGCTTCAACGCGCTGGTGCTCTCCGCCGGGCTCACCTGGCGGGAGGCGATGGTGCTCCGCGCCTACGCCAAGTACCTGTGGCAGGCCGGCGCCCGCTTCACCCAGGAGTCCATGGAGGCCACCCTCCGGCGGAACGTGCACACCACCCGCCTGCTGGTGAACCTGTTCGAGGCGCGGCTCGCCCCGCAGCGGCAGAGCGCCGGCCGGGAGCTCACCGACGGCCTCCTGGAGGAGCTGGACGGCGCCCTGGAGCAGGTCCTCAACCTCGACGAGGACCGCATCCTGCGGGCCTTCCTCAACGTCATCAAGGCCACCCTCCGGGTCAACTACTTCCAGAGCGACGGAGACGGGAAGCCGCACGTCTACCTGTCGGTCAAGCTCGACCCCAAGGGCATCCCCGACCTGCCCGAGCCGCGGCCCGCGTTCGAGATCTGGGTGTACTCGCCGCGCGTCGAAGGCGTCCACCTGCGGTTCGGCAAGGTCGCCCGCGGCGGCCTGCGCTGGTCCGACCGCCGGGAGGACTTCCGCACCGAGATCCTGGGCCTGGTGAAGGCGCAGGAGGTCAAGAACACGGTGATCGTGCCGGTCGGCGCCAAGGGCGGCTTCGTCGGCAAGCGGCTGCCGAGCCCGGCCGAGGACCGGGACGCGTGGCTGGCCGAGGGCATCGCCTGCTACCGCACCTTCATCTCCGGCCTGCTCGACATCACCGACAACCTGGTGGACGGCCGCGTCGTCCCGCCGGCGGACGTGGTGCGGCACGACGGCGACGACACCTACCTGGTGGTCGCCGCCGACAAGGGCACCGCCACCTTCTCCGACATCGCCAACGAGGTCGCCGAGGCCTACGGCTTCTGGCTGGGCGACGCGTTCGCCTCCGGCGGCTCGGCCGGCTACGACCACAAGGGCATGGGCATCACGGCGCGCGGCGCCTGGGAGTCCGTCAAGCGCCACTTCCGCGAGCTGGGCCACGACACCCAGACGCAGCCCTTCACGGCCGCCGGCATCGGCGACATGTCGGGCGACGTCTTCGGCAACGGCATGCTGCTCTCCGAGCACATCGGGCTGGTCGCGGCCTTCGACCACCGGCACATCTTCCTCGACCCCGAGCCCGACGCGGCCGTCTCCTACGCCGAGCGGCGCCGCCTCTTCGCGCTGCCCCGCTCCTCCTGGGCCGACTACGACACCTCGCTGATCTCCAAGGGCGGCGGCGTCCACCCGCGCACGTCCAAGTCCATCCCCGTCACGCCCCAGGTCCGCGCCGCCCTCGGCATCACCACCGACGCCGTGGCGCTCACCCCGGGCGAGCTGATGCAGGCCATCCTGCGCGCCCCCGTCGACCTGCTGTGGAACGGCGGCATCGGCACCTATGTGAAGTCCTCGGCGGAGTCCCACGCCGACGTCGGCGACAAGGCCAACGACTCCATCCGTGTCGACGGCCGCGACCTGCGCGCCAAGGTCGTCGGCGAGGGCGGCAACCTGGGCCTCACCCAGCGCGGCCGGATCGAGTTCGCCACCGCCGGCGGCCGCTGCAACACCGACGCCATCGACAACAGCGCCGGCGTGGACACCTCGGACCACGAGGTCAACATCAAGATCCTCCTCAACTCCGTGGTGGCCAACGGGGATCTGACCGTCAAGCAGCGGAACGTCCTGCTGGCCGAGATGACCGACGAGGTCGCGGCCCTCGTGCTGCGCAACAACTACGCGCAGAACGTGGTGCTGGCCAACAGCGAGGCCACCGCGCCGGGCCTGGTCCAGGCGCACCAGCGGCTGATCCGTCGGCTCGGCGAGAGCGGCCGGCTCGACCGGAAGCTGGAGTTCCTGCCCTCCGACGACGAGTTCCGTGAGCGCCGGGCCGCCGGGCGCGGGCTCACCCAGCCCGAGCTCTCCGTCCTGCTGGCCTACGCCAAGCTCACCGTCACCGCCGAGCTGCTGGGCACCGGGCTCCCGGACGACCCCTACGTCAGCCGGCTGCTCGACGCCTACTTCCCCACCGCGCTGCGCGAGCGGTTCCCCGACCGCCTCGAGCACCACGCGCTGCGCCGGGAGATCGTCACCACCCTGCTGGTGAACGACACGATCAACGTGGGTGGTTGCTCCTTCGTCCACCGGATGCAGGAGGAGTCGGGAGCCTCCACCGAGGAGGTCGTGCGCGCGCACACCGCGTCCCGGGCGATCTTCGGCCTGGCCCAGATCTGGGACACCGCCGAGAGCCTGGACAACCAGGTGGCGGCCGAGACGCTCACCCGGCTCCGGCTGCACGCGAGGCGGCTGGTCGAGCGCGGCGCCCGCTGGCTGCTGAACAACCGGCCGCAGCCGCTCCAGCTCACCGAGACCATCGAGCTGTTCGCGGTCCGGGTCGGCCAGGTCTGGCAGGAGCTGCCCAAGCTGCTGCGCGGCCGCGACCTGGAGTGGCACGCCAGCCTGCACGACGAGCTGGTGGGCTCCGGCGTGCCGGCCGAGCTGGCCCAGCAGGTGGCCGGGTTCTCGGCGGCGTTCCCCGCCCTGGACATCGTGGCCGTCGCCGACCGCACGGGGCGGGAGCTGCTCGACGTCGCCGAGGTCTACTTCCACCTCAGCGACGAGCTCGGCATCACCCAGCTCCAGGACCGGATCAGCGAGCTGCCGCGGGCCGACCGCTGGCAGTCCATGGCACGCACCGCCATCCGCGAGGACCTGTACGCGGCGCACCAGCTGATCACCGCCGACGTGTTGGCCGAGGGCGCGCCCGAGGCCACCCCCGAGGAGCGGTTCGCGGCCTGGGCGCAGCGCAGCGCGGCCATCCTGGGCCGGGCCCGCACCACGCTGCACGACATCCAGTCCTCGGAGAGCTTCGACCTGGCGAACCTCTCCGTCGCGATGCGGACGATGCGCACCCTGCTGCGCAGCAACCGCTGACCCCGAGGACCGCGTGCCGGGAAGCGACCCCCCGGCTTCCCGGCACGCACCTCGTGTAGCTCCGGACACGGAGCCCCACGCGGCGGTGGTTACCATGTCGTTCGGATGATCAGCCTCACGAGCGACTGGAGCGGGCCATGGTGGGAGCGGTGCCGGAGGGCTCGACCCCTGCCTGGCTCGCGGCCTGCGGCGATGTCGCCGTGACGGTCGTGATGCCCACGTACAACGAGGCGGAGAGCCTGCCCCGGATCGCCGGGCAGCTGCTGGACCTGCCGCTGGCCGGGCTGCGGCTGCTCGTGGTCGACGACAACAGCCCCGACGGCACCGGCCGGATCGCCGACGAGCTGGCCGAGCGCCACCCCGGCCGGGTCGGGGTGCTGCACCGCACCGCGAAGGACGGCCTGGGCCGCGCCTACGTGGCCGGGTTGACCCTGGCCGTCGAGCAGGGCGCCGAGTACGTGCTCCAGATGGACGCGGACGGCAGCCACGCCGTCTCCTACGTGCCGCAGCTGATCGGCAGCGCCCTGGCGACCGGTGCCGGCTTCGTCGTCGGCAGCCGCTATGTGCCGGGCGGGCGGCTGGCCAGCGAGTGGGCGCCGCACCGGCGGCTGCTCTCCCGCTGGGCCAACCGCTACGTCGGCGCCGTGCTCCGCACCGGCCTGCGGGACGTCACCGCCGGCTTCGTGCTGTGGCACGCCGACGTGGTGCGGGCGCTGCGCCTCGACCACGTCCGTAGCAACGGGTACTGCTTCCAGGTGGAGTTGAAGTACGCGGCGGTGCGCGCCGGTTGCCCGGCCGTCGAGATCCCGATCCGCTTCGAGGAGCGCCGGGAGGGCGCCTCCAAGATGTCGGCCGGGGTGCAGTTCGAGGCGGCCGTGCTGCCGTGGCGGCTGCTGCTCGGCGACCTGAAGGGCGGCCGGGCGGCGCGCCGCGTCGACGTGATCGGCCCGGCCCAGCGCCGCCGGGCCGGGGCTGGCCGCCGGTGGCCCTGACCCGGTCGCCGGCCACGGAGGGCGTGCGCGAGCCGCCCGCCGGCCAGGACCCCGGGCCGCCCACGGCCCGGGCCGCGGCGCCCGCGCTGCTCGCCTACGTCGGGGTGCGGGCGGTGGGCCTGCTGATCCTGTGGATCTGGGCGGCCGTCGAGGACCGCGACCCGTACCAGTTGCTCACCGACCGCTGGGACGCGGTGTGGTACGCCGGCATCGCCGAGGACGGCTACGGCCACCAGGTGCGGCTGCCGGACGGCGGCGTCCACTCCGACCTGGCGTTCTTCCCGCTGCTCCCGGCGCTGGAGCGGGCGGTCGCCGCCGTGACCCCGCTCGGCGTGCACGACGCCGGCCTGCTGATCTCGTGGGCGGCGTCGCTGGCCGCGGCCTGGGGCGTCTACGCCGTCACCGCGCACGTCACCGGCCGGCGGGCGGCCGGTGTGCTGCTGGCCGCGCTGTGGGGCGCGTACCCCACGGCGTTCGTCCAGTCGATGGCGTACACCGAGACGCTGTTCACCGCGCTCGCCGCCTGGGCGTTGTACGCGGTGCTCACCGGCCGCTGGGTGTGGGCGGGGGCGCTGGCGTTGACGGCCGGCCTGAGCCGCCCGTCGGGCGCGGCCGTGGTGGCCGCTGTCTGGCTGCCGGCCCTGGTCACGGTCTGGCGGGCGCGGCGCGTCTCGCCGCGGCTGCTGCTCGGGGTGGCGCTGGCGCCGCTCGGCTGGTTGGCCTACGTGGTGTACGTGGGCGTGCGCAGGGGAGGCCCGTTCGGCTACTTCGAGGTGCAGGCCGAGTGGGACAACGGCTTCGACGGGGGCGTGGCGCTGCTCGGCTTCGTCTGGGAGAACCTGACGACCAACGTGGTCGGCGGGATCGGCCTGGCGGCGGCACTGGTCCTGGTCGGCTGGCTGGTGTGGCTGCTGGTGCGGGAGCGTTGGCCGCTGGCACTGCTGGCGTACACGGTCTGCATGGTCGTCGTCTCGCTGGTCGGTTCCGGCTACTTCGGCTCCCGGCCGCGGCTGATGATGCCCGCCTTCGCCTTGTTGCTGCCGGCCACCATGTGGCTGCTGCCGAGGCTCCGCCCGTCCCGGCTCGGGGTGGTCGTGGCGGTGGCGGCCCTCGCCTCCGGCGCCTACGGCGCGATCGCCTTGCTGGGGCCAGGGCCGCCGTGACGCCGGCCGGGTGGGTGTCCGCGGGTTCGCAGACCGCGGCGCCGTAGGTGAGGGCGTGGCCCTCCGCGGAGCGCTAGTGGTGTTTGACGATCTCGCCGTTCAGCAGCACGACCAGGCAGCCGCCGGCCGTGGCGCAGTACTCGATCTCGCCCTGCGAGGTGCGGTGGCGGGAGCGCAGCGTCCACTGTTCCGCCTCACCCGGGGCCGGCCGCCCGCAGACCGGGCAGACGCCCTCCGCCTCGGGCGGGGCGGGCGGCAGGTGCGTTCTGACCGGCCCGGCCGTCCGGCGCCTGGACTGTGCCACGGCCCAGGCACTGGCCGCCACCACCAGTGCGATGGCGCACAGTTGGCGCGCCGTCAGCCGCTCGTCGAGCAGCACGAAGCCGACGGCCGCGCCCACCGCCGGGGTGAGCGACAGCAGGACGCCGAAGGTGCGGGCGTCCACCCGGCGCAGCACCACCGTGTCGAGGGTGTAGGGGATCAGCGAGGACAGCACCGCCACCGCGAACCCCGCGCCCAGCACCGAGGGGTGCGCGACCACGGCCCCGCCGTCCGCCACGGCCGCCACCGGGGTCAGCGCGCAGGCGCCGACCGCGAGCGCGACCGCCAGCCCCGACCAGTCCTCGAAGAGCGCTCCCACCTGGCGGTTGAGCAGCACGTAGCCGGCCCGGCAGACCCCGGCGAGCACCCCGAGCACCACCCCGGCGACGGCCAACGAGGCGCCGGGCGAGGCCAGCAGCAGCACTCCGGCCAGCGCCAGCAGCGCCGCGGACAGCTGTCCCGGCCGGCGGGACAGGCCGACCGCGAGCGCCAGCGGCCCGAGCAGTTCGAGGGTGGCCGCCACGCCGATCGGCAGCCGCTGCAGGGCGCCGAAGTAGGCCACGTTCATGGCCGCGAGCACCAGGCCGAGCGTCACCACGGCACGCCACCGGCGCGCGTCGAACGCGCGTACCCGGGGGCGGGCCACGGCGCACAGGACCAGGGCGGCGAAGGCGAGCCGGAGACCGGCCAGGGCCAACGGACTCACCTGGTCGTAGGCGCCCTTGGCGACGGCCGCACCGAGTTGGAGGGAGGTGATCTGTCCCAGTACCAGCAGGATGGTGCTCATGACATCCAGCGTGATGTCATGGCCTTATGCAGTTCAACCATTACGGTGGCGAGGCCGCGCGACTCGCCGCCGACCTCGTCAACCTGACCGCCCCGCCCACCCCCGACGAGCTCGAACCCCTGCTGGTCGCCCGCGACATCTCCCGTCCACGGCTCGACGCGGCCGAGGCGGCGGAGATCTGGCTGTGGAGCCGCCGGCTCGCCCGCTGCTTCGGGCCGCAGGACACCGCCCGCCGCTGCGAGACCGTCAACGCGCTGCTCGCCGACGCGTCGAGCCGCCCCTACATCTCCCAACACGGCGGCCGCGCCCCGCACCTGCACTACAGCTTCCCCGGCGCGGGACCGGCCGCCCACATCCGCGCGGTCACCGCCGCCGGGCTCGCCTACGTGGTCTGCTTCGCCGCCGCGGAACGCCTCGGCCGCTGCGCCCGCGTCGGCTGCGGCCTGGCCTACGTCGACACCTCGCGCAACGGCCGGCGCGCGTACTGCTCCGTGCGCTGCGCCAACAACGACGCCGTCGCCCGGCACCGCGAGCAGCGGCGGTCAGCGGGCCGTGCGCAGCCAGCCGGCCCAGGATGAGGTGATCATGTCGTCCAGGGTGTGGCTCGCGGTCCAGCCGAGCTGCTTGGCGGCCAGGTCGGGGCAGGCGACGACGCGGGCCGGGTCGCCGGGGC
>NZ_SMKI01000270.1 GCF_004348415.1 Streptomyces hainanensis | reverse complement strand
GAGACAGCGCCCGGCCCGCCCGGTCGGCAACAGCACCCTCGTGGTGACCGAACTGTTGGGCCTGACGCCGCGCATCGATGGGATTCCGCCGCGCACTCCCGGTGCCCCCGGTCCTCGCCGACGGGGAACTGCGCCGGCCGAGCGTCCCCGCACTGTTCCTGCTCGGGGCGCGCGGCGCCATGCACCACCCGCACGAGGTCGCCGACCGCCTCGACGGACTGGTGCCCTCCGACCGACCGGACCTCGTGATCGACCGGATCCTCCACATCACCGGGCGGTAGGCCGGGGGTGGCCCCGACCGTTCGCTTCTCCTGGTCACAGGTTGAGGTCGGGCGCATACGGAGCAGCCGGTCAGTCAGCGCCTACGACAAGGCGATTTCAATCCGAGTAACAAGCGTTCCCGACCCTGTTACTCGTCTGGGCGCCTTCCGTAGTAGGGGGCGACGGTTCTGGTCAGCTTCCGCTGGATCGACCGCAGTGTTCTGATCGTCGCCTCGTCGGCGAGTCCCGTGGTGGTGGACCATTCCCCGCCGGAGCCGGCGAGGTCGCTGACGAAGACGATCTCCGCCGTCAGCAGGATCCTTGCCCAGTCCGCTGCCGTGAGAGGGACGTCGTCACCGAGTGCGGCCCGGAGCCTGCGGCACCGCTCAACCAGATCGCGAGCGTCCACGAACCCCATGCCGAAAGCGAGCTGATCGCTGCATCGAGCCGGCCCGCCCCACTCAAGAAGCGAACGCCGTAGCAGCTCGACCTCTTGGTTGATCAAGACTTCGCTGGCCTTCACCACTTCTGACATCGGCTCAGCCTCCGCAGTGGTCTCCGAGCGGCAGGATGCTCACGCTACCTGCTTGGTGAAGCGACGCCGTGTCACGGGTCCTTGGACGTCGTTGCCTTTGGCTGGGGTTCGCTCGTTGACCAGCAGGGTTGGTGTCAGTGCGGTGTGAAAGCCTCCGAGGCATGAGCTACGACCTTGCTGTCTGGGAAGGCGAGAGGCCCGCAGATGACAGGACCGCCGTCCGGGTCTTCAACGACCTGTACGACCATTACATCGACGGCGAGGTGGAAGAGCCTCCGTCGGAACGCATAGCGGCTTACGTGGCCGCACTGCTTGAGCGGTGGTGCGACATCACCGAGGACGAGGAGGACGCCTCGCCCTGGTCGACCGGTCCGTTGATCGGCGAAGCCAACGGACCGCTGATCTACTTCCCCATGCGGTGGAGCATGGCCGAGGAGGCGTCGGCCTATGCGGCAGCGGTGGCGGAGTCCATGGGGCTGGTCTGTTTCGATGTGCAGCAGGACCGGCTCAGGCCGTGAGCATGGTCCTCAACCGGCGTAGCCGATGAGTGCCGCGGCTATGCCGACGAAGGCGAGGAAGTATTCGGCAGCGCGTTCGTAGCGACCGTGCAGGCGTCAGCAACTGGCAGGCCAGGAGACCGTTTCACAGGATGATGTTATGGGCTCTTACGGCTTTCGGCTTGCCAGAGCCGGAATCGCCGCGATTTTCTCCGAGGTGAGCGACTGCCAAATAATCCCCGGTGGACGCCGATGCGGAGCGCACTCGATGGTGCGAGTCGGTGTCACGATGAGGTCGACTCGGAAGTCGTGCGCGTCTTCGGGGAGTTCTTCGTCCACGAACTGTAGGTCATGCACAGTGGTCGCGATGAGCGTATGGGGCTGAAGAAGGTTCGCTTCCTGCAGGAGTGCCACCTCGATGTCCGAGTATCCGGCTCCCTTGCCAATACGGATCCCCGAACGGTTCACGGCCACGCTGCCACAGACGACCAGATCGACGGAGGGCATTTCGTCCACGTCCACGGGACGCGCGTACTTGGCGGCTGCGCTGCGTTCTGCGGCTTCCCAGGCGGGGATCGGCAGGGTCTCCGGATCCAGCAGATAGAACGGCTTGGGGGCCGCTAGCTTCGACGCCGCCATGTAGACGCGCTTTCCCTCTTCGAGGGCCTTTGCCCGGACCGGCAGTTGAGCCCGGTCGGGAACAGCCTTGATGACGCGGGCGGCCTGCCAGGACGGATGCTGAGTGAGGCGGGCGGCAGCGGACTCCGCACCTACGAAGGAGGGAATGCGACCCGCTGCGCCATTCGGCGTGACCTTCTGCCGATCCAGTAGCGCCCAGACGTGTTCTCGCACGGCTTGCTTGGCTTCCATCGCCACCTCGGTGTCCCTCCACGATGTCGATCGCGCTCCCCAGGGCGTCGACCGCCTCATCGATCTTCCGTTGTCGGATCAGCGCGAGAGCGAGATTGCCCAGTGTGATCGCGTGTGACTTCGAGCCTGGGCGGACCTCGCCAACCGTGCCCTCAAGGACCTCCTGTGCCCGCGCGGAGTCCTTGAGCGAGAGGTAACAGGAACCAGCCAGCCGTCCGTACTGACCTGGCGACACCATGGTCGATCCCGCGTCGGCGCCGTCGGCCTGTTCGAAATGCTTCTCTGCTCTACTCTCCACCACGACAACCTGACCGCGCTCATCGGGAAACGGCATGTCGCCACACGCTACAAGTCGTTCGAGCGACTCGACAGACGGCGGGACCACCTCCCGCGACCCGCCGGTCGACGCGTGCCATCGCCATCGCCATCGCCGTCGCCATCGCGTTCGGCCGGCCGCCCGGGCTAGCCTCCGCCCATGGAGCAGGACCACCCGCTCGTTCGCGACGTCTTCCCGGAACTCGTCACCGAGCTGGCCGCCCTCCTGGAGGACGAAGGAGAACGCGAGCTGGCTGTCCGCGCGTGGGATCTGCGTCTGGTTGACGAGTGCGGCTGCGGCGACGACTTCTGCCAGAGCATCCGGACGGCGGATCATCCGCGGGGGCAGCCGTACGGCCCGGGCCATCGGTGTGTGCCGCTCTCGCCCTCGAACGGCATGCTGATCCTGGACATCGTGGACGGCCGGATCATGTACGTCGAGATACTCGACCGGCCACCCATGCGCCGCCGTGAACGCGCTCCGTGACGATGTGCGCGCACATGTTGTGGAGCATCCCCGCGACGAGATCCGGTGCCTGGCCGTGCGCCGGCCGGTTCCGCGCCCCGTAGGGGGCGCGGCCGGAGGGCGCACGGCCAGCGCGGAGTGCTAGCGGAGGGCCTTCGCCAAGGACTCGACGGCGGCGGTCAGTTCGTCCTCGGTGATGGTCAGTGGCGGGGCGAGGCGGATGGTGGAGCCGTGGGTGTCCTTGACCAGGACGCCGTCGTGGAGCAGCCGTTCGCCGATGGCGCGGCCGGTGCCGATGGCCGGGTCGATGTCGACGCCCGCCCACAGGCCGCGGCAGCGGTAGGCGAGGACGCCCGCGCCGACCAGGGAGGCGAGGCCGGCGTCCAGGACCCGGCCGAGCTCGGTGGCGCGCCGCTGGTAGGTGCCGGTGCGCAGCAGGTCGAGGACGGCGGTGCCGACCGCCGCGGCCAGGGGGTTGCCGCCGAAGGTGGAGCCGTGGCTGCCCGGGGTCAGCACGGAGAGGACGTCCCGCCGGCCGACCACCGCGGAGACCGGGACGATGCCGCCGCCCAGCGCCTTGCCGAGGAGCAGCAGGTCGGGCAGTACGCCCTCGTGCTCCACGGCCAGCGTGGTGCCGGTGCGGCCGAGGCCCGACTGGATCTCGTCGGCGATGCACAGGACACCGGCGCGGCTGGTCAGTTCGCGGACGCCGGCCAGGTAGCCGTCGTCCGGGATCACCACCCCGGCCTCGCCCTGGATCGGCTCGATCAGCACCGCCGCCGTGGTGTGGTCGACGGCGGCCTCCAGTGCCGCCAGGTCGTTGTAGGGGACGGTGCGGAAGCCCGGCGTGAAGGGGCCGAAGCCGTCCCTGGCGTCCGGGTCGTCGGAGAAGCCGACGATGGTGGTGGTGCGGCCGTGGAAGTTGCCCTCGGCGACCACGATGGTGGCCCGCTCCTCGGGCACGCCGCGTACCCGGTAGGCCCACCGGCGGGCCACCTTGATGGCGCTCTCGACCGCCTCGGCGCCGGTGTTCATCGGCAGCGTCATGTCGAGGCCGGTGAGCTCGGCGAGCCCCTCGGCGAAGCCGGCCAGTCGGTCGTTGTGGAAGGCCCGGGAGGTGAGCGTGAGCCGGTCGAGCTGGCGGTGCGCGGCCTCGACCAGCGCCGGGTGGCGGTGGCCGAAGTTGAGGGCCGAGTAGCCGGCCAGCATGTCGAGGTAGCGGCGGCCCTCGACGTCCTCGACCCAGGCGCCCTCGGCGCGGGCCACGACCACCGGCAGCGGATGGTAGTTGTGCGCGAGCGTGGCCTCCTCGACGCGGATCAGTTCGGCGGAGGAACGGGCGGGGGTGGCGTGGTTCGTCATGGGCGGAGCTCCTGGGTGCAGCACTTGATGCCCCCGCCGGCCTTGTGGATCTCCGACAGGTCGACGGGGACGGGGACGTAGCCGCGCTCCGCGAGCCGGCCGACGAGGCCGGTGGCCTGGGGCGCGACGAAGACGTGGCGGCCGTCGGAGACCGAGTTGAGGCCGAAGGCCAGCGCGTCCTGGCGGGTGGCGAGCAGCGCGTCGGGGAACAGCCGGGCCAGGGTGTTCCGCGCCTCCTGGGTGAAGGCGCCCGGGTAGTAGGCGATGTCGCCCGGGGTCCCGTCGTCCAGCGCGAAGAGGGCGGTGTCCAGGTGGTAGAAGTGCGGGTCGATCAGCGGCAGGGTGACCACGGGGAGACCGAAGTGCTCCCGCACCTCCTCGTGCGCGCCGGGGCTGGTGCGGAATCCGGTGCCGGCCAGGACGCGGCCGCCGACCGGCACCAGGTCGCCCTCGCCCTCGCAGACCTCGTCCGGCTCGCGGACCGCGTAGCCGGCCGCCTTGTACCAGACCTCGTAGACGTCGGTCTCCGGCTGCCGCTGCGGGGCGCGGAAGCGGGCGCCGAGTACCCGGCCGCCGTGCACCAGCGCCGAGTTGGCGGCGAACACCATGTCGGGCAGCCCCGGCACCGGTTCGATGGTCTCCACGGTGTGGCCGTGCGTGCGGTACGCGTCGACCAGCGTCGCCCACTGGGCGCGCGCCAGCTCCCGGTCGACGGTGCCGGCCGGGTCCATCCAGGGGTTGATGGCGTAGGCCACGTCGAAGTGGCGTGGTTCGCACATCAGATAGCGCCGCGGGCGGGCAGGCTTGCCTGGCACTGGCGACTCCTCTCGGTTCTTCCCTTTGACGGTAGAAACGGGAGGACGCGGGCGACAAGAAACGGGACTTGCGCGTGTACGCAACAGTGTTGCGTTGTCAGGCCGCCGAGCGGCGGTTCATTGCGTGTCGGCGGGGGTGCCGGGGCTCGCTCCGGCCTCCGGGGAGTTGGCGATCAGGTGGGAGAGCACGATCTGGCTGACCGTCTTCCGGATGAACGGCTCGGCCCTGATCCGCTCCAGCACCCGCTCGAAGTGCTCGATGTCGGTGGCCCTGATGTGCAGCAGCGCGTCCGCGCCGCCGGTGACCGTCATCGCCGCGATGATCTCCGGGTAGTCGCGCACCACCTCGGCCAGCCGGCGGGGCGGGGCCGCGCTGTCGCAGTAGACCTCGACGTACGCCTCGGTGCGCCAGCCGAGCGCGTTCGGCAGCACCGTCGCCGTGAAGCCGGTGATCACGCCGGCCTCGCGCATCCGGTCCACCCGGCGCTTGACGGCGGGCGCCGACAGGCCGATGGCGGCGCCGATCTCCGCGAAGCTGGTCCTGGCGTTGGCGATCAGCGCGGCGACGATCTTCCGGTCGAGGTCGTCGAGCGTCACCGGGGGCCTGGTCATGGCCGCTCGTCCTTCGTGACGGCCACCGACAGCGGGTCGATCGGCGTCGGCGTCGGCGTCGGCGTCGGAGTCGGCGTCGGAGTCGGCGTGGGGGGCGGCGTGGGGGTCGGCGTCACCGCCGGCGTCACCGTCGGTGGTGCGGTCGGTGCCGCCGGTGGCAGGGGCGGCAGCGGTGGAACGGTGGGGCACGGCGGCGCGGGCGGCCGCGCCAGCCTGGTCAGCTCCGCGTTGAACTGGGCGCCCGCCAGCAGGCTCAGGTTGGACACCCAGAGCCACACCAGGAAGACGATGATCCCGGCCAGCGAGCCGTAGAGCCGGTCGTAGGTGCCCACCCTCGAGGCGTACAGCGCGAACGCCGCCGACGCCACCAGCCACAGCAGCACGGCCAGCGCCCCGCCGGCCGCCCCGCGGAACGGCACCCGGCCGGTGGCCGGACCGGTGCGGAACAGCACCAGCACCAGGCTCGTCACCAGCACCACGAGCAGCGGCCACTTCAGCAGGTCCCAGGCGGCGCTGCCCGCCTCACCGGGGCCGAGCGCCCGCCCGATGACGCGGACCGCGCCGCCGGTGAGCACCAGCACCGTGGCGCTGGCCACCAGCAGCATCAGCAGCCCGAGCGCCGACAGCATGGTGCGGGGGATGGCGCGCCACGGCGGGCGCGGGTCGATCACACCGTGCATCCCGTGCTGCACCCGGCGGAAGATGGCCAGGTAGTTGTAGGCGGACACCAGCGCGCTGACCGCGCCCACCACCGTCACCACCCAGGCCGCCGAGCGCTGTTCCGACAGGTCGTGCAGCGCGGTCACCACGTCGCCGCGCGAGCCGGCCGGCACCAGCGCGCTGAACTGCCACAACAGCTCCTGCGCCACCCCGGGGTCGGCGATCCCGATGACCGAGAGCGCCACGAAGAGCGTGGGGAAGACGGCGAGGACCGAGTAGTACGTGAGCGCGGCCGCCCAGTGGTCGATGTCGTCCCGCCACATCGACACCGGGGTGCGGCGCAGCGCCACGACCCACCTGTCGGCCCCCTGACTGGGGCGGGAGCCTGTCGTCTTTCGCTCTGGCATCGGTCCACCTGGTCTGTCGTACGGCCCGGCTGCCCCTGGGCCCTGCCCCGCAGGACAGGAACCAGCCTCCCATGGCCTTCCGCACCGGGCTCGTGGCCCTGACCGGTGTGTGTGCGTTCGGGCCGGATGAGAGCGACGATGGAAGGACGAACGCTTTTCGTGACTTCTCACGTTCACCAGGGAGGCCGATCATGGCACACGAGGAGACCTGGAACGTGCACCTGTCCATCGACTCGGAGCAGGACGGGGGCCGCATGACGCGGGCCGAGGCGCGCCTGGAGGACCGGCCCGACACGGTGCTGGTCACCGAGGGTGTGGCCCGGGCCCATCCGAGCGACGAGAACGTGCCCGACATCGGGCGCGAGCTGGCGGTGGCCAGGGCACTCTCCGAGCTGTCCCACCAGCTGCTGCACACGACGGTGCAGGACATCGAGGCCCACACCCAGGAGCGGGTGACCCGCCTCAGGCCCTAGCCTTCGGTTTCCTCGGGGGCCGCGTCCGGGATGCGGACGGCGGCGCCCGTGACGTGGACGCGCGGGTCGCCGAGCCGCAGTTCCACCTTCAGCAGGGCCGGCCGTCCCAGGTCATGGCCCTGGTGGAGGGTGAGCACGGCCGCCGGCGGCACGAAGCCGAGATCGCGCAGGTAGCCGCCGAACGCGGCGGCCGCCGCGCCCGTCGCCGGGTCCTCCACCACCCCGCCGACCGGGAACGGGTCGCGCACGTGGAACACGGTGGGTGACTCCCGCCAGACCAACTGCAACGTGGTCAGGTCGAGCCGCAGCATCAGCGCGGCCAGCCGGTCGAAGTCGTAGTCGAGGGCGGCCAGCCGCTCCCGGTCGGCCGCCGCCAGCACCAGGTGCCGGGCACCGGCGAACGCGATCCGCGGCGGCAACGCGGGGTCGAGGTCGGCGGCCGGCCAGTCGAGCGCGGCCAGCGCCTCCGCCAGGTCGTCGCTGGCGATCGGCTCCTGGTGCGCCTCGACGCTGGAGAGCGTGGCCAGCAGGCCGCCGTCCTCGCCCGCCCGCACCGTGACGGGCACCTCGCCGACCGGCGTCAGGAACGTCAGCTCGCCGGGACCGACCCTTGCCTCCACGGCGAGCGCCACCGAGGCGGCGATGGTGGCGTGCCCGCAGAACGGCACCTCGGCGAGCGGGCTGAAGTAGCGCACCGCGTACCGGCCGGTCGTGCCGGTCGGGGTGAGGAAGGCGGTCTCCGAGTAGCCGACGTCGGCGGCGATCCGCTGCATGGCCTCGTCGGGCAGCCCGGTGGCGTCCAGCACGACACCCGCCGGGTTGCCCCCCTCGGGGCGGGACGAGAAAGCGGTGTATCGGAGCACGGCGGGGTCGTGAGTCATGCGGCGTGCAACCCATGGCGCGCCGGCGCTATTCCGGACGGTGCCTTGTCATGGAATCGCCATGTACCCGACGGGCGCGGGCCGCCCGACGGTCGGGCGGCTTCGCTGCACTCGACGGCATGACGCACACTCCTTCCCCCACCGACGCGCTGCGCGCCGCCGCCCGGCTCCTCGACCGGCGCCGCTTCCTGACCGTCACCGGCGCGGCGGCGGCGATCGCGTTCTCCACCAACCTCCCCAACGCCGCCCAGGCGGCCGCCCCGTTCGACCCGAACGCGCTGTCCACCGACCCGTTCACCCTCGGGGTGGCCTCCGGCGACCCGCACCACGACTCGGTGGTGCTGTGGACCCGGCTGGCGCCCGAGCCGTTCGCCGTCGACAGCGGGCTGCCCGCCCAACCTGTCACCGTGCGCTGGGAGATCGCCAGGGACCAGGCGTTCCGCCGGATCGTGCGGTCCGGCGAGGAGCGCGCCCACCCCGAGTTCCACCACGCGGTGCACGTCGAGGCCGGCGGCCTCGGCCCGGCGACCGACTACTACTACCGCTTCCGCGCCGGCCGTTGGGTCAGCCCCGTCGGCCGCACCCGCACCGCGCCGGCCCCCGGCGCCCGCGCCGAGTCGCTGCGCTTCGCGCTCGTCTCCTGCCAGCGGTACGACCAGGGCTACTTCACCGCGTACGGCCACCTGGCCCGCGAGGAGAACATCGACGCCGTCCTGCACCTCGGCGACTACCTCTACGAGTACCCCGTCAACGCCGCCGCCGGCGCCCGCGGTTACACCGGCGCGGACCAACTGCCCGCGGCGCTCAACCGGGAGACCGTCACCCTGGAGGACTACCGGCTGCGGTACGCCCTCTACCACCTCGACCCCGACCTGCGGGCCGCGCACGCCGCCCACCCGTTCGTGGTGACCTGGGACGACCACGAGGTGGAGAACAACTACGCCGGCGCGATCCCCGAGAACAGCGTGTCGCCCGAGGAGTTCCTGGTCCGCCGCGCCGCCGCCTACCGGGCCTACTACGAGAACATGCCGCTGCGCCGCGCCCAACTGCCGCACGGCCCGGACGCCCGGCTCCACCGGCGGCTCGACTACGGCCGGCTGGCCCAGCTGGACATCCTGGACTCCCGCCAGTACCGGGACGACCAGGCGCTCGGCGACGGCTGGCAGGTGCCGGACGACGGCGTCGCCGCGCCGGAGCGCACGCTCCTCGGCGGCAGCCAGGAGCGCTGGCTGGCCGACGGCTGGCGCCGGTCCCGCGCGGTGTGGAACCTGGTGCCGCAGCAGGTGGTGCTCGCCCGCCGCCGCAACCGGCTGGACGGCCCGTGGCCGCTGTCCATGGACGCCTGGGACGGCTACCCGGCCGCCCGCGAGCGCTTCCTGGCCGCGGTCCGGGAGGCCGGCCTCGAGAACCTGGTGGTGCTCACCGGCGACGTGCACGTCCACTACGGCTTCGACCTCAAGGAGGACTGGGACGACCCGGCCTCCCGCAACCTGGGCGTCGAGCTGGTCACCAGCTCCGTCTCCAGCGGCGGCAACGGCTCGGAACGGCCGGCCAACTGGCCGACCCTGACCGGCGCCAACCCGCACCTGCGGTTCTACGACGGCCGCCGCGGCTACGTCGTGCTCACCCTCGACAGCCGCCAACTGCGCGCCGAGTACCGGGTGGTGCCGACCGTCACCACGCCGGGCGCGGACGTCGTCACGGCGGCCACCCTCACCTCACAGGCCGGCGACCCCGGCCTGCGGCCCGCCTAGTCACCCGACCGGCCCGGCCCGCGACCACGAGCGGCGGACCGGGCCGGCCGTCACCCGCCGGAGGCGAACCGGCCCTGCCGTCGGAGGAACGCGGCGGGTGGGCCGTCCTCCACCAGGTGTCCGTCGTGCACCACCAGCACCCGGTCCGCCAGACGGACGGTCGAGAGGCGGTGGGCGATGATCACGGCCGTTCGCCCCCGCAGCACGGTGCGCATCGCGTGGTGCACGGCTCGTTCGGTGGGGATGTCGAGGGAGGACGTCGCCTCGTCGAGGACCACGATCGCGGGTTCGGCGAGCAGGACGCGGGTCAGGGCGATGAGCTGCCGCTGGCCGGCCGAGAGCCGGGTGCCGCGCGCCCGGACGTCGGTGTCGTAGCCGTCCGGCAGCGCGGCGATGAGGTCGTGTGCCCCGAGGGTCCGTGCTGCGCGGGTGATGGCCGCGGCATCCGCGTCGGGCCGGCCGATCGCGATGTTCTCGGCCACCGAACCGGAGAAGAGGAACGCGTCCTGCGGCACCATGGCCACGGCGCGGCGCAGTTCGGGTGCGGACAGGTGCCGCAGGTCCGTGCCGTCGACGAGGACGCGGCCGGCCGTGGGGTCGTAGAAGCGGGCCAGCAGCTTGGCCAGCGTGGACTTGCCAGCGCCGGTCGGTCCGACCACGGCGACGGTCTGACCAGCGGGTATGTGGAGGTCGACACCGGACAGCGCCTCTCCTCCGGCCGGGTAGGCGAAGGTCACGTCCTCGAACGTCACGGACCGGCCGGGGCTCTCGCCGGCAGGAGGCGGGAGGGGGGTG
>NZ_SMKI01000026.1 GCF_004348415.1 Streptomyces hainanensis | reverse complement strand
GGGCAGGGGTCCGGCCTCACGGGAGGACGACGGCGAGGACGTAGCGTGCCGGCCCCGGTCCTGGGCAGTGGAAGCGGGAGGCGCCCCGGAGCCGGTAGCGCAGGCAGTCGCCGGGGCCGAGGGCGTGTTCGGCGTCCGAGACGGTGATCGCCAACTCGCCGGCCAGCACCCACAGATGGTGTTCGAGGCCGGCCACGGGCGGCGCGTCGTAGCCGAGGGTGGCGCCGGCCGGCAGGGTGCCCTCGACCAGCTCGGCGCGCAGCCCTGGCTGGGGCGGGGAGACGGAGCGGCGGGCGAAGCCGGTGGCCGGGTCGGTCCAGCGCGGCTGGCGGTCGGCGCGCAGCAGCTCGGGCGGCTCGTGTTCGACCTCGGCGAGCAGCCGGGACATGGTGAGCCCGTGGGCCGCGCCGAGCCGGCCCAGCTGGGCGGCGGTGGCGCTGATCTCGGCCCGCTCCAGGCGGGACAGCGTGGAGCGGCTGACACCGGAGCGGGCCGCGAGCTCGTCGAGCGACCAGTCGCGGGCGCGGCGGAGCGCGGCGAGCCGGGCGGCGAGCCGCCGGTCGATGTCGGTGGAGTCGGGCAGGCCCGACAACGCTTCTCCCATATCCGGGATGCTATCCCGGATATGGGATGCTACCTGCGGTGGGTCATCAGAATCCGTTGCAGCTCGCGCGCGGCGCGCGGCGGCGAGACGTCGCCGCGGTGCGCCACCGAGATCGTCCGGTGCAGCCCGGGCGGGGCGAACGGGGTGGCCCGCAGCCCCGACCGGTCCGCGACCATGCTCGGCACCACCGCGAGGCCGAGGCCGGCCCTGACGAAGCCGAGCACCGCGTCCATCTCGCCGCCCTCCACGCTGAACGACGGTTCGAAGCCGGCGCCGTGGCAGGCGGCCAACGTCAGCTCCCGCAGGTCGTAGCCGTGCCGGAACATCACCAGCGGCTGGTCCCGCAGGTCGCCGATCCCGAGGTGGCCGCCCGCGCCCGGCGCCCGGTCGGCGGGCGAGGAGATCACCACCAGTTCCTCGCGCAGCAGCTCGAAGGTCGTCAGGGCCGGGCCCTGCGAGGGCAGCGGGGTGATGATCAGCGCCAGGTCGAGCTCCCCGGCGGCCAGGATCCGCACCAGGTCCTGCGAGCCGTCCTCGTGCACCTTGAGGTCGACGCCCGGATAGCTGTCCCGGAAGGTGCGCAGCACGTCGGGCACCAGGCTGGCGCACAGGCTCGGCGTGGCGCCGAGCCGCACCCGGCCGCGGCGCAGCTGGGCGACCTCCTGCACCTCGCGCCGGGCGGTCTCGGCGTCGGCGAGGATCCGGCGGGCAAGCGGCAGCAGCGCGGCGCCGGCGTCGGTCAGCGTGATGTGGCCGCGTGCCCGGGAGAACAGCTCGGCGCCGAGCTCCCGCTCCAGGGCGCGGATCTGCTGGGAGAGCGAGGGCTGGGCGACGTGCTCCCTGCGGGCCGCCCGCGTGAAGTGCCGGGTCTCGGCGACCGCGGTGAAGTAGCGGAGCTGCTGGAGTTGCATGGCCGAAAGCGTACGGTGACACGATAGCCATCGCCTATCGAAATCAGGCGATCTATGTCTTGGACTGATTCCGTGGGTCCCTCCTACCGTCTGAGTCATGGCTCTGGCGACACGCACGCCGACTCGGTCCCCCAAGCCCAACGCACCGCGCAGACCGCCGTCCGCGCCCGTGAGGTTCTGGCGCTCGACGGTCGGCAAGAAGACGGTGATGGCCGTCAGCGGCGCGATCATGCTCCTCTACCTGGTCTTCCACATGGCCGGGAACCTCAAGGTCTTCTTCGGCCCCGACGAGATGAACGGCTACGCGCACTGGCTGCGCACCGTCGGCGAGCCGGTGCTGCACCACGAGTGGTTCCTGTGGATCGCGCGGGTGGCCCTGCTGGCCGCCGTCGTCGGGCACGCCACGGCCGCCTACCAGCTCAGCCGCCGCGACGTCGCCGCCCGGCCCGTCGGCTACCGGCACCGCAGGGCCCGCACCAGCTACGCGACCCGCACCATGCGCTGGGGCGGCGTGATCATCGCGCTGTTCCTGGTCTGGCACATCCTCGACCTGACCACCGGCACGGTGAACCCCAACGGCGAGGCCGGCCGCCCCTACGAGAACATCGTCGCCGCCTTCCACACCTGGTACGGCAACACGATCTACATCGTCGCCATGCTCGCCGTCGGCCTGCACATCCGCCACGGCTTCTACGGCGCCGCCCAGACCCTGGGCGCCGGCGGCCGCACCCGCGACCGGTTGCTCAAGGCGACCGCCAACGGGCTCGCCCTGCTGCTGACCGTGGGTTTCCTGTCCGTACCGGTCGGCGTCATGACCGGAATCGTGGAGTAGTGACCGCCATGCCTGACTCTCGCGAACACCCCGCCTACGTCGACTACACGGTCGGCGACCCGATCAGCGACACCAGGGCGCCGGACGGGCCGATCGCCGAGCGCTGGGACCGGCGCCGCTTCGAGGCGAAGCTGGTGAATCCGGCCAACCGCCGCAAGCACACGGTGATCGTGGTCGGCACCGGCCTGGCCGGCGGCGCGGCCGGCGCCACCCTGGCCGAACAGGGCTACCACGTCCTGCAGTTCTGCTACCAGGACTCGCCGCGCCGGGCCCACTCGATCGCCGCCCAGGGCGGCATCAACGCGGCCAAGAACTACCGCAACGACGGCGACTCGATCCACCGGCTCTTCTACGACACCGTCAAGGGCGGCGACTTCCGCGCCCGCGAGTCCAACGTGCACCGGCTCGCCCAGGTCTCGGTGGAGATCATCGACCAGTGCGTGGCCCAGGGCGTGCCGTTCGCCCGCGAGTACGGCGGCCTGCTCGACACCCGCTCGTTCGGCGGCGTCCAGGTCTCCCGCACCTTCTACGCCCGAGGCCAGACGGGCCAGCAGCTGCTGCTCGGCGCCTACCAGGCGCTCTCCCGGCAGATCGCGGCCGGCAACGTCGAGATGCGGCCGCGCACCGAGATGCTGGACCTGATCGTGATCGACGGCCGGGCCCGCGGCATCGTGGCCCGCGACCTGATCACCGGTCGCGTCGACACCCATCTCGCCGACGCCGTGGTGCTGGCCAGCGGCGGCTACGGCAACGTGTTCCACCTCTCCACCAACGCGAAGAACTCCAACGCCACCGCCATCTGGCGGGCGCACCGGCGCGGCGCCTACTTCGCCAACCCGTGCTTCACCCAGATCCACCCCACCTGCATCCCGCGCTCCGGCGAGCACCAGTCCAAGCTGACGCTGATGAGCGAGTCGCTGCGCAACGACGGCCGCATCTGGGTGCCCGTGCGCGCGGGCGACGAACGCGCCCCGGCCGACATCCCGGAGGACGAGCGCGACTACTACCTGGAGCGGATCTACCCCTCCTTCGGCAACCTGGTGCCGCGCGACATCGCCTCCCGGGCCGCCAAGAACGTCTGCGACGAGGGCCGCGGCGTCGGCCCCGGCGGTCAGGGCGTCTACCTGGACTTCGCCGACGCCATCGCCAGGATGGGCCGCCCGGCCGTGGAGGCGAGGTACGGCAACCTCTTCGACATGTACGCCCGGATCACCGCGGAGGACCCGTACCGCGTGCCGATGCGGATCTACCCCGCCATCCACTACACGATGGGCGGCCTGTGGGTCGACTACGACCTGCAGACCACGATCCCCGGCCTGTTCGCGATCGGCGAGGCCAACTTCTCCGACCACGGCGCCAACCGGCTCGGCGCCTCGGCGCTGATGCAGGGCCTGGCGGACGGCTACTTCATCCTGCCGGCCACCCTGGCCGACTACCTGGCCGGCCACCCGCGGGACGAGGTGCCGGCGGACCACCCGGCCGTCACCGACGCCGTGTTCCAGGTGACCGACCGGCTCTACCGGCTGCTCTCCAACAACGGCGACCGCACGCCCGACTCGTTCCACCGCGAGCTCGGCGAGCTGCTGTGGGACGAGTGCGGGATGGCCCGCAACGAGAACGGTCTCCGCAAGGCGCTGGGCCGGATCCCCGAGCTGCGCGAGGAGTTCTGGCGCCGGGTCAGGGTGCCGGGGGACGGCAAGGAGCTCAACCAGTCGTTGGAGAAGGCCAACCGGATCTCGGACTACCTGGAGCTGGCCGAGCTGATGTGCCTGGACGCCCTGCACCGCGCCGAGTCCTGCGGTGGCCACTTCCGCGAGGAGAGCCAGACCGACTCGGGCGAGGCGGCCCGCAGGGACGAGGAGTTCGGCTACGCGGCCGCCTGGGAGTTCCAGGGCACCGGAGCGGCCCCCGTCCTGCACCGCGAGGACCTGACCTTCGACTACGTCCACCCCACGCAACGGAGCTACGCGTGAACCTCACCCTGCGCATCTGGCGGCAGCGCGACCCGGAGTCCCCCGGCGCCATGACCACCTACGAGGTCGCCGACATCTCCCCCGACATGTCGTTCCTGGAGATGCTCGACACCCTCAACGAGGAGCTGATCCTGCGCGGCGAGGAGCCGGTCGCCTTCGACCACGACTGCCGCGAGGGCATCTGCGGCGCCTGCGGCGTGGTGATCAACGGCGACGCGCACGGCCCGGAGCGCACCACCACCTGCCAGCTGCACATGCGCAGCTTCGAGGACGGCGACACCATCGACGTCGAGCCGTGGCGGGCCGCCGCCTTCCCGGTGGTCAAGGACCTGGTGGTCGACCGGTCCGCGTTCGACCGGATCATCGGCTCCGGCGGCTATGTCACCGCGCCGACCGGCAGCGCCCCGGAGGCGCACGCCACGCCGGTGCCCAAGCCGTCCGCCGACACGGCGTTCGAGCACGCCGAGTGCATCGGCTGCGGGGCGTGCGTGGCGGCCTGCCCCAACGGCTCGGCGATGCTGTTCACCTCGGCCAAGGTCGTCCACCTCAACTCGCTGCCGCAGGGCGCCCCGGAGCGGGAGAGCCGGGTGCTCGACATGGTCGACACCATGGACGCCGAGGGCTTCGGCGGCTGCACCGTCACCGGGATGTGCACCACCGTCTGCCCCAAGGGCATCCCGCTGTCCTCGATCAGCACCATGAACCGCGAGTTCCTGCGCGCCACCCGCAGGGGCGGCCGCCCCGACTGAGTCGGCCGGAACGAGGAGCGGCCCCCGCCAGGTGGGGTGGCGGGGGCCGCTCACGTGCGCGCCGAGGGTGACGGAAGGCGCCGACGTTACGGGGCAGCGGGGCGGGCGTGCGCATAACGTTCGTAGAGCCCTTCGCGGAGGGCCCTGGAGACGGCGAGCGTACGGTTGTTGCAGTCCATCTTCGCGAGGATGTTCGCCACCAGTCGTTTCGCTCCGTTCTGGGATATCTGCAGGCCACGAGCTATCTGCTTGTTGCTCATTCCCTCGACCATGAGAACGAGGACTTCCTGTTCCCGTGGGGTGAGTCGGAGACGCACCTGTGGTGGAGCCTTGTGGCGACCCGCGAAACGCACCAGATCGTAGGCGAGTTCCTCCGGGACGGCGGCCCCGCCGTCCGCGGCGGCGGCCACCGCCTTGCGCAGGCTGTACTCGTTGACGCTGCTCGACCTGACGAATCCCGCACGGAGCCCCATGACCTTGGGTAACTCGAAGAGGTCACCGTCCTCGATGAGCAGGACGATGCCGACGCCACGGGCCGCCTGGTCCCGCAGCTCGTCGGCAGACACCTCGTCGACCTCGCCGAGCAGGGCGATCAGCACATCGCCCGACTCGAGGTCGGAGGCCAGCGCCCCGGCCAGCCCCGACCTCATGCTTATCTCCGGCTCGCGGGGCATGAGTTGCAGCATCCGCTCGATCCCGAAGCGGAGCAACCCATTCCCGATTCCCACGGTGACCCGGCCGGTGACAAGCCCTCTCTCCTGACTTTCCGTGACATCCAACATAACGACCCCCAGTCGCTTGGCCATGCACGCCATGGTCATTGGAGTGCACTTAAAGGTTACCCCAAGGGATACCCAAATCCAGACCATGAAAATAATGCGAGAAACATCATGCTGAGGTCGCGGAAATCGTTTTCGAGTATGCCGAGAATTTCACCCTGCAAGAAGCCTCACACCGTCTCGGAAAGGTGCGTTTAAGGCGCTACGAGGTGCGCGCCGTGGCGATTTCGGGCGCCGGTGCTCCGGCCGTCTCCTTCTTCCTCGGGGGCCTGGCCCTGACGGCCCACGCGACCAGCGCGACCGCCGAGAGCGCGCCGCCGGCGACCGTGGCACCGGCCCAACCGGCCGCCTGGTAGGCGGCCGAGCCGATGGCCGAGCCGAGCGCGCCGCCGATGAAGTAGCTCGTCATGTAGACGGCCGTCAACCGGGCGCGGGCGCTGGGCTGGAGGGCGTAGATCACGCCCTGGTTGAGCAGGTGCACGCCCTGCACGGTGGCGTCCATCACCAACACGCCGACGATCAGCAGGAGCAGGCTCTCCCCGCCGGCGCCCATGGCGAGGAAGGAGAGCGCCAACGCGGAGAGCATCAGCCCGGAGAGCACGCTCTGGCGCGCGTCGGTCATGTAGCGGCCGGCCAGGTTGGTGGTCAGCGCGCCGGCGACGCCCACCAGGCCGAAGAGGCCGATGGCGCCCTGGTCGAAGTGGTAGGGGGCGTCGGTGAGCAGGAACGCGACCGTGGTCCAGAAGCAGTTGAAGGCCGCGTAGACGCAGGCACCGATGAACGCCCTGCGGCGCAGCACCGGTTGACTGGCGGCGACGGCCACGATGGCCCGCATCTGCTGCCGGTAGGTGATGGCGAGGTCGGCCGGGCGCGGGCCCAGCAGCCGGTACAGCACGGACGCGGCCAGCAGCATGAACAGCGCTGCGAGCGCGTAGACCGCGCGCCAACCGACCGCTTCGGAGACCAGACCCGCGAAGGTGCGGGAGAGGAGGACGCCGACCAGCATCCCGCTGAGCAGCAGGCCGATGACGCGGTTCCGCTCGGCGTCGCCGGCCACGGACGCCGCGAACGGCACGAGGATCTGCACCACCACGGAGCTGATGCCGACGACGGTGGCGGCGACGATCAGGGTGGGCAGGTTGGGGGCGGCCGCGCTGGCCGTGAGCGCGACGGCGTCGACCAGCAGCAGCCCGCAGACCAGCGGGCGGCGCGGCACGATGTCGCCCAGCGGCACCAGCAGCACCAGGGCGGCCGCGTACCCGAGTTGGGTCGCGGTGACGACGGCGCCCGTGCTGCCCTGGGAGACGCCGAAGCTCTCCGAGATGGCGTGCAGCAGCGGCTGTGTGTAGTACAGGTTCGCCACCGTCAGGCCGCACGCGAGGGTCAACAGCCAGACAAAGCGGGGTGATGGCGTTATCTGCATGCGAACGTCTTCCTTCGGGGCCGGGTCGTTTACCCAGCTGCAACTTGTTAGTTAGACGAAGGAGTCAAACCACACAGTCAAACCGTTTGGTTGGGCGCTATCGTCATGAAACCGCATGGTTTCCCGTGTGGCAACCCCGTGGACGGAGTGGGCATATGACGTCGCTGGACACCAAGAGCCGCATCATGGCCGCGGCCTTGGCCGAGTTCGCCGAACACGGCGTGGCCGGGGCCAGGGTGGACCGGATCGCCCGGAACGCGAAGGCCAACAAGGAGTCGATCTATCGCTATTACGGCCTCAAGGAGGAGCTGCTGGAGCAGGTGCTCAGCGAGTATCTGCGGCGCAACGGCGAGACGGTCACCCCGGAGGCGAACGCGCTCGACGAGTACGCGGCGGGCCTGTTCCGGCACTACCGGCACGACCCGCGCTATCTGCGCCTGTGTCTGTGGGAGGGGATGGAGGGCATCGACATGCGCGGCGCTGCGGCGGTCGAGGAGCGGGCCGCGCACTTCGCCGACAAGATCGACGCCGTTCGGGCCTCACAGCAGGACGGCACCGTCGACCCGGAGCTCGACCCCCGGCACCTGATGATCGTGCTGCTCGGGATGGTCAACTACTGGTTCGCGGTGCCGCAGATCGTGCGGCTGCTGTTCGGGCGGGAGCCGGACGAGGCGGTCCTGGAGGAGCACGAGCGGTTCGTCGCCGAGTGCGCCCGTCGCATCATCGCGCCGGGCGGCCCTCGGGCCGGGGAGGCCGGTGGGGAGGTCTAGCCGCGGCTACGTCGTGGCTGGTCGCGCCCACGCGGCGAAGCCTCCCCCAGACTCCGTCTGGGAGGTGCCCCCATAGGCATCACTTCCCCGCGCCCCTTCGGGGCGCTGCCGAACCCCGGCGGACTTCGCCCGACCCGCTCAGCCGCGCTCGTCGTCGAGCGCGGGGCAGTCCGTGTGACAGACCTGGCGGCCGGCTTCGCCGCCGCCCATCGACCAGCAGGCGAGGGCGGTGGCGCAGGGCGGGCCCGGGCCCCAGACCGGGTCGAGGGGCACGGGGCCGGGCGCCCGCGAGAACGCCGCCGTGCCCGGCGGGTCAGGCAACACGAGGTTCGCCTCCCCCGCCGGCCGCGGGCCGGCCATGCCAGCGGATCAGGGCCGTCGCCATCGACATGCCGCCGCCGAACCCGGCCATCAGCAGCAGGTCGCCGTCGGTGAACCGGCCCTCCCGGCGGGCGTGGTCGAGGGCGATCGGGATCGACGCGGCGCTGGTGTTGCCGTGCCGCTCCACCGTCGTCACCTGGCGCGCGCGGCCGAGGCCGAGCAGCGGCCAGACGTCGGCCAGCAGGGCGCCGTTGGCCTGGTGCGGGATGAAGTGGTCGACGTCGTCGCCGGTCAGGCCGTTGGCGTCGAGCACGCTGGCGACGGCCGCGGGCAGTTGGTCGGTGACGAACTCGCGGACCCCGCGGCCGTCCATCCGGAAGTAGTGCGAGCCGTCGACGACGCTCTCCTTGCTCGCCGGGACGCGGCTGCCGCCGGCCTCGACGCGGATGAGCCCGGACAGGTCGCCCCGGCTGGCCATCCCGCCGCCCACGAAGCCGCGGTCCTCCGGCACCGGGCCGAGCACCACGGCGCCGGCCCCGTCGCCGAACAGGATGGCCGTCTTCCGGTCGCTGGGGTCGATGATCCGCGAGTAGACGTCGGCGCCGATCACCAGGCCGTGACCGCCGCTGCCGGACATCAGGCGGGCCGCCGCGGCGAGCGCGAACACGAAGCCGCTGCACACCGCGTTGACGTCGAAGGCGGCGGCCCCGTCCGCGCCGATCTGGTGCTGCACCAGGCAGGCGGTGGCGGGCTGCGGCTGGTCGGGCGTCGAGGTGGCGACCACCACCCAGCCCAGTTGGTCGGCGGTGATGCCGGCGTCGGCCAGGGCCGCCTCGGCCGCCCTGGCGGCCAGGTCGGAGGTCGCCTCGTAGCGGCCGGCGTAACGGCGTTCCCTGATCGCGGTCTTGCGGACGATCCACTCCGGGGTGACGCCGGCCCTGGCGGCGACGTAGCCGTTGGACACCACCTGGCTCGGCAGGTGGGAGCCCACGCCGACGATGCCGGTGCCCGGGGTGCCCTCGGGGAAGGCGGTCATGCCCTGGCTCCTCTCGCGGTGGTTCGTCCGGTGGTTCGGGCCTGGGCGCGGCGGCGTCGGCGCGCGGCGAGGTGGGCGAGCACCTCGGGGTGATCCCCGACGGCGACCGGGTGGCCGACGCAGTCGAGCATCGGCAGGTCGCTCGGGTGGTCGCCGTAGGCGTAGCAGTCGGCCGGGTCGATGTCCGGGTGGTCGGCCAACAGCGCCTGAACGGCCGCCTGTTTGTGGTCGCCGATCATCGGGGTCTCGATCTCCCCGGTGTAGCGGCCGCCGTCCGCCAGGGGCCTGGTGCACAGCACGTGCGTGGCGTCGACGGCCTCGGCGACGGGGCGCAGACAGGCGTCGAAGGAGCCGGAGACCAGCACCAACGCGGCGCCGGCGGCCCGGTGTTCGCGGAGCGCGAGGAGCGTCTCGGGCACGTAGAACCCGGGTCGGGCGGCGCGGTCCGTGTACCAACGGCGGCCCGCCTCGCGGATCTCGGCCACCGGGGCGCCCCGGTACGCCCGGTAGTAGGCGCGGTTGACCTCGGTGCGGGGGATGCCGCGGTCGGCCATCGAGCGGAGTTCGCCGGCCACCCGCCGGTAGACGCCGGGCGGGGTGTGGAAGGCCAGGAAGTCGAACATGCTCTTGGTGGTGATCAGCGTCTCGTCGACGTCGCAGAACACCAGGTACGGCGGGGCGGACGAGCCGACTCGCGCCGTCATGCCGGCTCACCCCCGCCGAGTTCGACGGCCACCAGGACGAGGTCGGTGTCGCCGGTGTTGCGGAGCGCGTGCCGGATGCTGCCCTCGGCCGGCAGCGGGTTGAACTTGACGGTTCCCGTGACGAGTTCGACGTCCTCGGGCTCGGCGTCGTCGACGCCGCTGACCTGGGCGGTGCCGCCGCTGACGACGATGGTGAGCCACGGCCTGCGGTGGGTGTGGAGCGGCCGGGCCTCGCCGCGCGGGATGCGTTCCACCCAGGACCGGGCCCCCGGGGCGTCGACCTCCAGCGCGGCGCCGAGCTCCACCCAGGGCCCGCCACGGGTGGCGGCGCCTGCGGTGGGTTCTGTGGTGGTGGTCATCGCGGACTCCTCGGAGGTGGGGGACGCCGGGTGGAAGGCGGCGAGCAGGGCGTGCACGGACTCCAGGTCCTCGGGGTGGCCGTGGTCGGCGACATAGCCGTCCGGCCTGACCAGGTAGTAGCCGTCCCTGGCGCAGGGCAGCGGCCCGCCGGCCGGGTCGAGGGTCCGGTGGGCGACCAGGTCCGGCCAGTCGGCGGCGACGGCGGCGGCCCGCTCGGCGAGGGCGGCGGGGCCGACCGTCACCAGGCGGTACGCGTCGGCCGGCTCGCCGGCGGCCAGCCGGCCGGCCGGGAACGCGCCGCCGACGCCGCCGTGGCGGCGGGCCCGGCGGCCCGGCGGGCGCAGCATCGGCGGGTAGGTGATGCGGCGGCCGGCCATCACGGGCGCGTAGGCGCGGGTGAGGACGCCGGTGGCGTCGGCGGCGCGCAGCAGCACATCCCGGACCCGCACCTTCCAGGGTGCCGACACCAGCCAGGCCCTGGTCTGGATGTCGGTGTCCCTCACCACCTGGCGGGCCACGGCGTGCCGCTCCCGGTGGTAGGTGTCGAGCAGTGCCGGGCCGGCCCGCCCGGTGATCACGGCGGCCAGCTTCCACGCCAGGTTGTGGGCGTCCTGGAGGCCGGTGTTGAGGCCCTGGCCGCCGGCCGGCGAGTGGATGTGGGCCGCGTCGCCGGCGAGGAAGCAGCGCCCGCCGCGCATCCGGGTCACCAGCCGGTGGTGGACCTCGAAGGTGCTGATCCACTCCGGGTCCGCGAGGTCGACGCCGCCCGGCCCGCGCCGCTCCACCAGGTCCTGGAGCAGTTCGAGGCTGGCCGTCTGGTGGCCGTCGGGCGCGTTGACGAAGAACCGTGACCGGCCGTCGGGGAGCGGCACCACCACCAGGACGCCGCCGGGCGACTGGTAGTAGTGGGCGATGTCGCGGGCCAGCAGCTCGCCGCCGGCGCCGCGCCGGCGGGCGGTGGCGAACGCGTCGACCAGCATGAAGGCGTTGGGATAGGTGGCGCCGACGAACTCGATGCCGAGCAGGTCGCGCACGGTGCTGTGCGCGCCGTCCGCGCCGATGACCCAGTTCGCGGTGAGGGTGTGCGCGGCGCCCTCCTGGTCGTGGGTCACCAGCCGTACCCCGGCGGGCCGTTGGTCGAGCTCGACCAGCCGGTGTCCGCGTTCCACGGTGCCGCCCAGGGAGTGCAGCAGGCTGGTCAGCACCTCCTCGGTCGAGCGCTGCGGCAGGCACTGCGGGACGGTGGTGGCGTCGAAGTCGATGCGGGCGACCGGACGTCCCGAGGAGTAGTAGCTGAACCTCCGTAACGGGATGGCCTTTCCGGCCGCCTCGGGGGCGACGCCGAGCCGGTCGAGGACGTCCATGCTGCGCGGCCACAGCAGCAGGGCCTTGGAGTGGGCCGAGGGGCTGGGTCGGGCGTCGATCAGCCGGACCCGGATCCCGTGGCGGAGGAGTTCACAGGCCGCGACCAGGCCGGTGGGCCCCGCGCCGACGATGGCCACGTCCGTCGTGGTGGGTGGCGCTCCGCTGGGCACGTCGCGTCAACTCCCCTGGCGCAGGTAGGCGAGTTCGATCTCGGCGGTGGAGATCGGCGCGTCGCGCTGGGCGAGGGTGGCGGTGACCGGCACGGTCAGCAGCCCGCCGCTGGTGACCGGCGCGCCGGCCACGGCGGTGGCGGTGGCGGGCAGGTCGAGCTCCCCGAACCGGGCGAAGACGGCGTCGAGCCGGGTGAGCCGACCGCGTCCCGGGTGCAGGGCGTGCGCCGCGTCGGCCGCGTGCAGCGCGATCTGCCGGAACGCCTCGTTCATGACCATCCCGGGGATGTGGTCCTGCGGGTGGTCGAACATGCTGGGGTGGTCCTGGTCGACCCGCAGCCCGGCGCCGACCCCGGCGGGTCCGGTGGCGCGGGACGCGGAGAGCACGACGTTGGCCGGGTCCCGGCGGCCCACCAGGTCGGGGGCGACCGGCGGCAGGGGCCCGAGCGGCCGCCCCTCGGGGGCGAGGCCGACCTCGGCCCGGCCGCGGTCGCGCAACCGCTGGTAGGAGGCCGGGGTCTTGTAGACCATGCCCATGCCGGCCTCGGCGACCGGGTGGCCGTCGGCGAGCAGGATGGCCTCGAAGTCGAGGCCGCGGACGACGTCGTCGCGCAGCACGGTGCGGACCACGCGGACGTTGACCGTCAGGTTGCCGGGGGCCGGGCCGACACGGAGCGCGGGGAGCGAGGTCACGGCGATCCGGTTGTGGGTGAGGACGAACTTGTCCTCCTCGGGGATGCCGTGGAACTCGTGTGCCCCGGCCATCACGGCCTGCCGGACGACCTCGACGAGCAGCAGCGTGTCGTGGTGCGCGGGCGGATGCCCGCCCTCGCCGAAGTAGGCGTGCGAGCGCGGTAGTTGGGCGCCGCAGGCGAACAGGTCGGCGGCCAGCGGAACGATGTCGGTGACGAAGGTCTCGGCCAGGGCCACCCGGTGGACGCGGCCGCGGCTGATGGTGGAGTGGAAGCCGATGTCGGGGACGGGCAGGTCCCGGACGGTGTGGGGAACGGTGGGGGCGTGCGGCGGGCCGGAGTTCGGCATGGTGCGACGGTCACCTTCCTGGAGGCCCCGCTCTGGGGGTACCGCCCAGCCTCAGCTGGGGGCCGTTGGCTGGAGGAGAGTGTGGCGGCGGTCGATTGCGGGTGCCGATTCGTGGGGGGTGGGTCCTGTTCGGCCCTAGAAGCGGGTGCCGACGGGCGCGGGCAGGGCGTCGAGCTCGGTGAGGTCGGCGTCACTCAGCTCAAGGTCGACGGCGCCGACGTTGTCCTCCAGGTGCGCGAGCCGGGTGCTGCCGGGGATGGGGACGACGTGCGGGCCCTGGGCGAGCACCCAGGCGATCGCGACCTGGGCGGGGGTGGCGTCGTGGCGCTGGGCGACCTTCTCCACGCCGTCCACGATCCGCAGGTTCCGCTCCAGCGCGGCGGGCGCGAACCTGGGCTGCTGGGAGCGGAAGTCGCTGGCCGGGAGCTGCTCGGCGCTGCGGATGGTGCCGGTGAGGAAGCCGCGGCCGAGCGGCGAGAAGGGCAGGAAACCGACGCCGTTGGCGAGGCACCAGGGCAGGGTGTCGGCCAGCGGGTCGCGGGACCACAGCGAGAGCTCGGACTGGAGGGTGGCCACCGGGTGGATGGTCGAGGCCCGCTCCAGGTGCTCGACGCCGGCCTCGGAGAGGCCGATGTGCCGGGCCTTGCCGGCGGCGACCAGCTCGGCCATGGCGCCCCACGACTCCTCGATCGGCACCTCGGGGTCGATCCGGTGCAGCTGGAAGAGGTCGACGCGGTCGGTGCCGAGGCGGCGCAGGCTGCCGTCGATGGCGGCCCTGATGTGCTCGGGGCGGCCGTTGGGCGTCACCTTGACCTTGGTCGGGTAAAGCGTCATGTCCGGCACCAGACCGCACTTGGTGGCCAGCACGACCTCGTCACGGCGGCCGGCCAGGGCGCGGCCCACCAACTCCTCGTTGGTGAACGGGCCGTAGAGGTCGGCGGTGTCGATGAAGGTGACGCCGAGGTCGAGGGCGCGCTGGATGACCTTGACGGACTCCACGTCGTCACGCTCGGACTCGGCGTAGACCCAGCTCATGCCCATGCAGCCGAGGCCGATGGCGGAGAGCTCGAGCCCACTGTCGCCGGGCAGACGTGTCTTCATGTTCGGTGGCTCCTTCGCGATGTCGCGTGACGGTGGGGATCAGTACGGCGCTACGGGGGTGAAGTAGCGGCGCGGGTTGTCGACGAGCATCTGCCGCACGTCGTCCTCGGTGACCCCGAGCTCCAGCAGCGCGGGGATGACGCGGCGGTGCAGGTGGGTGTAGTCCCAGTCGGGCAGGGTCGCCGCCATGTCCTCCTGGGTGAAGTAGTCGATGAAGCACGGGCAGTCGTGGGAGAGGACCATCCGGTCCGCGTAGCCGTCGGCGACGAGGTCGGCGACGATGCGGACCCGCTTCTCGTGCGGCGTGAAGTTGTCGAGGCCGAACCGGTCCATGCCGATGGTCGAGCCGGCGTCCATCAACTCCCGCAGGTAGTCGAGGTCGTCGGTGTCGCCGCTGTGGCCGATGATCACGTGCCGGAGGTCGACGCCCTCCTCGGCGAGGATCTTCTGCTGCGGGAGGCCGTTGCGCACATAGGCGTTGGAGTGGGTGGTGATGGGGGCGCCGGTCTCGCGGTGCGCCTGGGCGGTGGCGCGCAGCACGCGTTCGACGCCCTCGGAGACGGTGGCCTCCTCCGTCGCGCACTTGAGCACGGCGGCGCGGACCCCGGTGTCCGCGATGCCGGTGGTGATGTCCCGCACGAACAGCTCGGTCATCGGCTCGGGCCCCTCGAAGAGCCGGCCGGGGCCCCGGTAGTGAAAGAAGTAGGGGACGTCGTGGTACGTGTAGACGCCGGTGGCCACGATGATGTTGAGCGGCACCCGGGCGGCCACCTTCTTGACCCGGGGGATGAACCGGCCCTGACCGATCGCGGTGAGGTCGACGAAGGTGCGCACCCCCAGCTCGTGGGCGCCGGTCAGCTTGGCGACGGCGTCCTCGACGCGCTCCTCCTCGTTCCAGAGGTGCGGCTGGTTCTGCTGGACGTCGGGGGTCAGCACGAACAGGTGCTCGTGCATGAGCGTGACCCCGAGGTCGGTGACCGGGACCGGCCCCCGCACGGTCTGGACGACGGCCTCCTCGCCGACCGGATTTTCTGACGTAGCCATGCCATCTCCTCGGACGCCGATGCGGGCGGCGCTGATCGGGGCGGACCTGGAATCGGGCGAACTCCCCAAGCCTCAGGTCAGGAGCAGCAGCTCACAAGGCGAGATCGGGATGCCCGTTCGGGTACCCCGCGCGGCCGCCGGCGCCCGCAACGGACGCCGGCGGCCGTCCGGTTCAGGGCGCGACGAGCGGCTCGGCCCCGTAGGCGCGGTGCAGCGCGTCGACGAATTCCGGCGCCTCGGGCAGTTCCGTCCCCGCGATCCGCGACACCGCCACCCCGGGCGTCCAGGAGTTCATGACGACGGCCCCGCGCAGCGCCGACAGGTCCGCCGGGGTGACCTCCCGCACCCGCTGCGCGGTCCCGAGCCCTTCGAGACGCCGCCGCAGAATCCCCATCGTGACCCCGCCCAGGACGTCGGCCGCCGGCCACACCACGGCCTCGCCGTCCCAGAACGCGAGGTTCCAGATGGTGGCCTCGCCGAGCCGCCCCCGCCGGTCGAGGAACGCCGCGTCGTCGAAGCCGTCCGCGACGGCCCGCCTGAGCAGGTACGTCTTGGCCACCTCCCCCACGTGCTTCAGCCCTGGCAGCGTCCGCTCGTGCTCCACCGCGGCCAGCGCCAGCGGCCCGGCCGGTCCTTCGGTGGCGGGCCCGGTCCGCACCAGCACGTCGAGTTCTCCCCCGGCCGCGGTGTACTCGCCGGCCGACGAGTACACCGTCGCCACCAGCGACACGTCGTCCGGCCCCGCGGCCAGCGCCGTCCGCAGCAGCTCCCGCACCCGCTCGTCGGGCAGCGACCGCCCGAACAGCTCCTCGGACGCGGCCCGCAGCCGCGCCAGATGCAGGTCGAGCCCCCTGATCCGCCCGCCCCGCGCCTGCGCCGCGGTGAAGTGCGCGTACCCGGCGAAGGCCAGCGGCGCCAACTCCTCGACGCTCGCCGCCCGCCCGTTCCTTTGCACGACGAAGAACGTCACACCATGCTCCCTGGTTCGAGGAATGTCCCTGGTCGCGGCGACGTTAGGGCCTGACACCAGTGGAAGAGTCAAACGCGGGTGGTGTGCGTCGGATGCTGATCGGGGAGCTGTCGCGGCGGACGGGCGCGAGCCAGCGGTCGCTGCGGTACTACGAGGCCCAGGGCCTCCTCACCGCCGACCGTGGCCCGAACGGCTACCGCGACTACGCCGAGGACACGGTCGCCACCGTGGGCCACATCCGCGCCCTGCTGCGCATCGGCCTCTCCAGCGCCGTGATCCGCGCCGTCCTCCCCTGCGTCCGCGGCGAACTCCGCGACCCCACGCGCTTCACCTGGTGCGAGGACCTGCGCGCCGTCCTGACCCGCGAACTGGCCTCCATGGACGACCGCATCGACGGCCTCCGACGCAGCCGCCACGCCCTGGCGACCTACCTCGCGGACTCCTGACCCGCGTCAGCCACCCGGACGTGCCGTGGGTCGGCCGCCCGAACCCCGCTCCCTCGGTGCCGTCACGCGTCGACCGGGACCCAGGCCAGGCGGTCGCCGTCCTGGCGGACGCGGCCGAAGGGGACGTCCGCGAAGTGGACGCCGAAGCCGATCGTGTCGGGTTCCTGGAGTTCGGCGACGAGCCCGCGGCGGGCCTCGGTGGACGCCGTGGTGTCGTGGTCGGGGGCCGCGTGCCAGTCGGGGTGGTGGATCTGGGCCGGCGTGTGCATGGCGTCGCCGAAGGCGATCAGCCGGCGGTCGTCCGTCGTGACGACGTAGCTGGCGTGGCCGGGCGAGTGGCCGGCGGAGAGCCGGACGCGGACGCCGGGGAAGATCTCCTCGCCGTCCGTCACGGTCCGCACGTACGGGGCCATCGCGTCCAGGATGTCGGCCCCGGTGCCGGCCGCCTCCAGGAACTCGCGCTGGGTCCACTCCGGTTCCGACACCAGGTAGGGGGCGTGCGCGAACGGCGGGCGGTCGCCGCCCGGGGTGGGGAGCCAGCCCCAGCCGACGTGGTCGACGTGCAGATGGGTGAAGGCCACGGCCTCGACGTCCGTCGGCGCGCGGCCGAGTCGGGCCAGGTTGTCGAGGAGCGCGCCGCCCTGGATCTCCGTGACCGGGCCCTCGGGACCTGTCGGGTAGGAGTGTGGCCCGAACCCGGCGTCTATCAGCAGGGCGCGGCCGTCGCGCTCCACCAGCAGGCCGCCGATGCCCGCCACGACGTTGCCCGCCTCGTCCAGGTACTCCGGGTGGACGGCCCAGTCCTCGTCGGTGCTCGCCGGGAACCAGCCGGTCGGCGTGAGTCGGCAGACCCCGTCCGGCACATAGGTGACCGTGGTCTCACCGAGTCGCAGCGACCTGACGGTCGCCGGCTTGCGCAGTCGTTCGTGCATCAGCTCCATGGACCGACCGTAAAGCATCAAGCTAGAAACATTCAAGCTTCCAATTTTCAGGCTTGAGCTAAGATGGTTCGCATGAGCGACCAGGACCAGGAGACCCGCGCCAGCGCGGAACGGCAGCTGTGCGGCCTGGTGAACGGGATGGCCCAGCGGATCGCGGAGCATCTGCGCCTGCGCGCCGCCCGTCTCGGGCTCACCGCGCCACAGGCCACCGCGCTGCGCGAACTCAGCGGGCCCATGACGATCAGCGAGCTGGCGGAGCGCATGAGTTGCGAACCGTCCAACGCCACCTTCGTCGTCGACAAGCTGGAGAAGCAGGGGCTGGTGGAGCGTCGCCCGCACCCCGCCGACCGGCGGGCCAAGTGGCTGGTCCTCACCCCGGAGGGCACCGACCTCAGGGGGCGGCTGCTCGAACTGCTCGGCGAGGACTCGCCGTTGGGCGGCCTGTCGCGGGACGAACAGGCGGCGCTTCAGGGGCTGCTCCAGCGGGCGATCCGCCCGGAGAGCCGGAGCTCGTGAGCGGGGCGGGCTCAGCGCCGCTCGCTCCCCAGCATGCCGCGCAGCAACTCCGCCAGATCCGCCCGTAGTTCGGCCTCGGTCGGCGGGTCGGCCGACTCCGCGCCCGCGACGAAGCGGAACTGGACGCCCTCGCACCAGGCGGCCAACGACCGCGCCTGGCGGTCGGGATCGGCGGCGCCGAGCGCGGACAGCGCGGCGACCAGCGGGGCGCGGAAGCCGCGGCCGGCGGCGTCGTAGGCGACGCGCAGTTCGGGGCGCCGAGTGGCCTCCAGGGCCAACTCGAAGCGGGCCCTCGTCAGTTCGCGACCCGTGGTGATCGACGCGTGCACGGCGCGGGCCAGCGGCTCAACGAGCACGTCGAGCGCGACGGGCGCGACGGGCGCGACGGGCGCGACGGCCGGCCCCGGCCCGGCGGGTCCGGCGTGCGCCGCCTCGCGGACGGCCAGCCGGCGCACGGCGAGTTCGAGCAGCGCGGACCGGGTGCGGGCCCGGTTGGAGGTGGAGCCGGGCGGCAGCCCGGCCGCCTCGTCCACCGCGCGGTGGGTGAGACCCCGGGAGCCGCGCTCGGCCAACAGCCCGAGTGCGGCGTCGGCGATGACGTCGATCCGTGGCGTGCTCACACGGCAGAACCTACCGCCCCCGAAACCGGGTGCGCGGCACGGCCGGCGCGGGTTAGGGTGCCGGAATGCAGTTCCTGCGCCAGATCTACGGCTGACCCGGCCAGGGCCCAGCGCCCGGCCCCGTCTCGCGAATCGCGCGGGCGCCCCGATGGCGGCGCCCCGGTTCGTCGTTCCCTCACCCGCCGTAGAACTGAAACGAGTGATCTCCCATGCCAGCACGGACTCGTGCCCATATCGCCATGATCGGCATCCCCGCCGTCAGTCACGTCCTGCCGAGCCTGGAGGTGATCCGGGAGCTGGTGGCCCGCGGCCACCGGGTGACCTACGCCAACGACCCGGCCGTCACCCAGGTCGCCGACCGGATCGCGGAGACGGGCGCCGAGCTCGTCCCCTACCCGACCGCCCTGCCGGTCGCCGACAACGACTGGCCCGACGACCCGATCGCCGCGATGCGCGTCTTCGTGGAGGACTCCATCCAGGCCCATCCGCGGCTGCGCGCCTTCTACGACGCCGACCCGGCCGACCTCTACCTGTACGACATCGGCACCTACGCGGCGCGCGCCATCGCCGAGGCGCAGGGCCGCCCCTACCTCCAGCTGTCGCCGACCTTCGTGGCCTGGGACGGCTACGACAAGGAGGTCGCGGAACCGCTCCTGGCACTGCCCGGCGGCGACGCGCTCCGTGCCCGGTTGACCGAATGGCTGGCCCGCTGCGGGGCCACCACCACCGACATGGAGGAGTTCTCCCGGCGCCCGACGGGCTCCGTCGCCCTCATCCCACGGGCGATGCAGCCGCACGCGGACCGGGTGGACACCGGGACGACGACCTTCGTCGGCCCCTGCTTCGGCGCCAGGACCGCCCGGGACACCTGGGCCCGCCCGGCCGGCGCGGAGCGGGTGCTGCTGATCTCGCTCGGCTCGGCGTTCACCAGGCGGACGGAGTTCTACCGACGGTGCCTGGCGGCCTTCGGGAATCTGCCGGGCTGGCACGTGGTGCTGGGGATCGGGCGCCACACCGACCCCGGCGAGCTCGGCGAGATCCCGTCCAACGTCGAAGTGCACCCCTGGGTGCCGCAGTTGGCGATCCTGGAGCAGGCCGACGCGTTCGTCACCCATGCCGGGATGGGCGGCAGCAGCGAGGGCCTGTACGCGGGGGTGCCGATGATCGCGGTGCCGCAGGCCGTCGACCAGTTCATGAACGCGGACCGGCTGGTGGAGCTCGGTGTGGCCCGGCGGGTCGACACCGAGGACGCCACGGCCGAGGCGCTGCGGGCCGCGCTGACCGAGCTCGTCGACGACCCCGAGGTGGCCCGCCGTTCGGCCCGGCTCAGGGCCGAGGCGCGCGCCGAGGGCGGCACCGAGCGGGCCGCCGACCTGATCGAGGCCATGCTCGGCTGACAACGACAACGCGGCAACTACAGCCGTAGTGCGCGGGGGGCTGGACGGGACTACACTTGTAGTTCCCAAGGCTTCTCTGGAGGACCCATGTCCCTCCCCCGCGCCATCGTCGTCGGTGCCGGCATCGGCGGGCTGACCGCGGCCGTCGCCCTGCACCGCCGCGGCTGGCGGGTCACCGTCCTCGAACGGGCCCCGGCGCTCGAACCGGTGGGCGCCGGCATCGCCGTCGCCCCGAACGCCCAACGCGCGCTCGACGTCCTCGAACTCGGCGACGCCGTGCGCGCGTTGGCGGCGTTCTCCGGCACGGGCGGCCTCCGCACCCCGCGCGGCAGATGGGTGTCGCGGACCACCGGCGAGGCCGCGGCCGCCCGCTTCGACGGCCCGGTGGTGCTTGCCCACCGCGCCGAACTCGTCCACCTGCTGGTCGACGCGCTGCCGGAGGGCACCATCCGCACCGGCACCACCGTCACCGGCGTCGCGCCTGGTGCCCCGGGCGGCGCGCCGGCGGAGGTCACGGCCGGACGGGAGACGGCGGAAGCGGAGCTGCTGGTGGCGGCGGACGGCATCCACTCCCGCACCCGCGCGACGCTCTTCCCCGACCACCCGGGACTCGCCTACGCCGGCTTCACCGCCTGGCGCTTCGTCGCGGACGCGCCACCCGAGGGATACGTCCCGCACGAGACCTGGGGGCGCGGCCGGCTCTGGGGCACCACCCCGCTCACCGAGGGCCGGGTCTACTGCTACGCCACCGCCGTCACCCCACCGGGAGAACACGCACCCGACGACGAACGAGCCGAGCTGCGGCGGCTGTTCGGCGACTGGCACCAGCCGGTGCCGCGCCTCCTCGACGCCGTCGCCCCGGGGGCCGTACTGCGCGGCGACGTCCACACCCTGGCCGCGCCGCTGCCCGCCCTCCACCGCGGCCGGGTGGCGCTGCTCGGCGACGCGGCACACCCCATGACGCCCAACCTCGGCCAGGGCGGCTGCCAGGCCATCGAGGACGCCGTGGTGCTCGCCCGACTGGCGACGGCGGACGGGGAGTTGGCCGCGTACACCGAGCGACGCCTGGCCCGCACCACCATGGTGGCGCACCGCTCGGGCCGGATCGCCCGCCTCACCACCTGGTCATCGGGTCCCGCCGTGGCCGCACGCACCCTGCTGTTCGGCGCCGGCCGACTGCTCGGCCCCACCGCCGCCCTGCGCACTCTGGACGGCATCGCGGACTGGCGACCGCCGCGGGCCGACGACCCGAACTGAGCCACCCGACCGGCCGGCAGGCCAGCGGGCGCCCAGCGGGAACGTCAACGCACCGGGTGACCGGACGCCCGCAGGGCGCCCTTGACCTCGCCGATCCGCAGATCGCCGAAGTGGAAGACCGACGCGGCGAGCACCGCGTCCGCGCCCGCCTCGATGGCCGGCGGGAAGTGTTCGAGCCGGCCGGCGCCGCCCGAGGCGATCACCGGGATCGTGACGTGCTTGCGGACCGCCGCGATCATCGAGGTGTCGTAGCCGTCCTTGGTGCCGTCCGCGTCCATCGAGTTGAGCAGGATCTCGCCGGCGCCCAACTCGGCCGCCCGGTGCGCCCATTCGACCGCGTCGAGGCCGGTGCCGCGGCGGCCGCCGTGCGTGGTGACCTCGAAGCCGGACGGCGTGGTGGTGCCCTCCGGGCAGCGCCTGGCGTCCACCGAGAGGACCAGCACCTGGCGGCCGAAGCGCTCGGCGATCTCCCTGATCAGCTCGGGGCGGGCGATCGCCGCGGTGTTGACGCCGACCTTGTCGGCGCCGGCCCGCAGCAGCCGGTCCACGTCCTCGACCGTCCGCACGCCGCCGCCCACCGTGAGCGGGATGAAGACCTGCTCGGCGGTGCGGCGCACCACGTCGTAGGTGGTCTCCCGGTTGCCCGAGGAGGCCGTGATGTCGAGGAACGTCAGCTCGTCGGCGCCCTCGGCGTCGTAGACCTGCGCCATCTCCACCGGATCGCCCGCGTCCCGCAGGTTCTCGAAGTTGACGCCCTTGACGACCCTGCCCGCGTCCACGTCGAGACAGGGAATGACCCGTACGGCAAGACTCATGCGGCGACCCCTCCGCCGGAGACCACCGCCAGCGCCTCCTCCAGCGTGAAGGCGCGGGCGTACAGGGCCTTGCCGACGATGGCGCCCTCGACGCCCTCCGGCACCAGGGTGGCGAGCACGCGCAGGTCGTCGAGCGAGGAGACGCCGCCGGAGGCCACCACCGGGCGGTCCGTGGCGGCGCAGACGGAGCGCAGCAGGTCGACGTTGGGGCCCTGGAGGGTGCCGTCCTTGTTGATGTCGGTGACGACGTAGCGGGCGCAGCCCTCGGCGTTCAGCCGGGCCAGCGTCTCGAACAGGTCGCCGCCGTCCCGCGTCCAGCCGCGGCCGCGCAGCGTGGTGCCGCGCACGTCGAGGCCGACCGCGATCCGGTCGCCGTGCTCGGCGATGACCTTGGCGACCCACTCGGGCGACTCCAGGGCCGCGGTGCCGAGGTTGACGCGGGTGCAGCCGGTGGCCAGCGCGGCGGCCAGCGACGCGTCGTCCCGGATACCGCCGGACAGCTCGACCTTGATGTCCATGGTGCGGGTGACCTCGGCGATGCGCTCCCGGTTGTCGCCGGTGCCGAACGCGGCGTCCAGGTCGACCAGGTGCAGCCACTCGGCGCCGGCCGCCTGCCAGGCGAGGGCCGCGGCGAGCGGGTCGCCGTAGGACGTCTCGGTGCCGGAGACGCCGTGGACCAGACGGACGGCCTGGCCGTCGCGGACGTCGACGGCGGGAAGGAGCTCAAGCGTGGGCATGACGGGCATCTACAGTGTCTCGATCCAGTTGGTGAGGAGGCGGGCGCCGGCGTCGCCGGACTTCTCCGGGTGGAACTGCGTCGCCCACAGCGGGCCGTTCTCCACGGCGGCGACGAACGGCTCGCCGTGGGTCGCCCAGCTGACCAGGGGCGCGACCTGCGCCTCGTGATGGGCCGCCAGCTCCCAGTCGTGCACGGCGTAGGAGTGCACGAAGTAGAAACGGTCCTCGGCGGACAGGCCGGCGAACAGCGCGGAGCCGGCGGGCGCCTCGACGGTGTTCCAGCCCATGTGCGGCACTATCTCGGCGTGCAGCGGGCCCACCGTGCCCGGCCACTCGTCGAGGCCCTCGCTCTCCACGCCGTGTTCGATGCCGCGGGCGAAGAGGATCTGCATGCCGACGCAGATGCCGAACACCGGCCGGCCGCCGGCGAGGCGGCGGCCGACGACCCAGTCGCCGCGGGCCGCGCGCAGCCCGTCGATGCAGGCGGCGAAGGCGCCGACGCCGGGGACCAGCAGGCCGTCGGCGTTCATCGCGGTGTCGTAGTCCCGGGTGATCTCGACGTCGGCGCCCGCCCGGGCGACGGCGCGCTCGGCGGAACGGACGTTGCCGAAGCCGTAGTCGAAGACCACGACCTTCTTGGCGGAGGTCATCGGATCACCCGAGCCTGAGCAGGCCGGCCACCAGGCACAGCGCGCTGCTGCTGCCGAGCAGCACGACCACGCCCCTGGGCAGGCCCTGCTTGAGGAACGAGATCACCCCGCCGAGCAGGAAGAGCCCGACGACGATCAGCACCGTCGACACCCCGTTCACAGCGCCCCCTTGGTCGACGGGATCCCCGTCTGCCGCGGGTCGATCTCGCTGGCGTAGCGCAGCGCCCTGGCCAGGGCCTTGAACTGGCACTCCACGATGTGGTGCGCGTTCCGCCCGTACGGCACGTGGACGTGCAGCGCGATCTGGGCCTGGGCGACGAACGACTCCAGGATGTGCCGGGTCATGGTGGTGTCGTAGGAGCCGATCATCGGCGCCAGGTTCTCCGGCTCGCGGTGTACCAGGTAGGGGCGGCCGGAGAGATCGACGGTCACCTGGGCGAGGGACTCGTCGAGCGGCACCGAGGCGTCGGCGAACCGGACGATGCCCCGCTTGTCGCCCAGCGCCTCGCGGAACGCGGCGCCCAGCGCGAGGGCCGTGTCCTCGATGGTGTGGTGGCTGTCGATGTGCAGGTCGCCCTCGGTGGTGACGGTGAGGTCGAACAGGCCGTGCCGACCGAGCTGGTCGAGCATGTGGTCGAAGAAGCCGACTCCGGTCGACACGTCGACCTTCCCGGTGCCGTCGAGATCGATCTCGACCTTGACCGAGGTCTCCTTGGTGGTGCGTTCCACGCGACCCACGCGGGTCATTCGTTGTTCTCCTTCATCACGGCTCGAACCGCGTCGAGAAACGCGTCGTTCTCCTGACGGGTGCCGGCGGTGACGCGCAGCCGCCCCGGCACACCGTTGTCCCGGACCAGCACCCCGTGGTCGAGCAGCCGCTGCCAGACGTCGTGCGGGTCGGCGAACCGGCCGAACTGCACGAAGTTGGCGTCGGACTCGGTGACCTCGCAGCCCAGCACCCGCAGCTCGACGACCAGCCGGTCCCGCTCGGCCTTGAGCTCCTCGACATAGCCGAGCAGCGTGTCGGAGAACTCGAGCGCGGCGTGCGCGGTGGCCTGGGTGACGGCCGACAGGTGGTACGGCAGCCGGACCAGCTGGACGGCGTCCACGACGGCCGGGTCGGCGGCGAGGTAGCCGAGCCGCAGCCCGGCGGCGCCGAACGCCTTGGACATGGTGCGGCTGATCACCAGCGTCGGCCGGCCCTCGATCAGCGACAGCAGCGAGGGCCGGTGGCTGAACTCGGCGTACGCCTCGTCCACCACGACCAGCGCGCCGGGGCCGCCGCTGGCGGCCTGCGCCGCCTCGTACAGCGCCAGCACCGTCTCGGGCGAGACGGCGGTGCCGGTCGGGTTGTTGGGCGAGCAGACGAACACGACGTCGGGCCGGTGCTCGTGGATGGCGGCGACGGCGGCCTCGGTGTCGATGTCGAACTCGGCGGTGCGCGGCCCGGAGATCCAGCCGGTGCCGGTGCCCCGGGAGATCAGCGGGTGCATCGAGTAGGAGGGGTCGAAACCGAGGGCGGTGCGGCCGGGCCCGCCGAACGCCTGGAGCAGCTGCTGGAGGATCTCGTTGGAGCCGTTGGCCGCCCAGATCTGGTTCGGCCCGAGCCGGTGCCCCGTGGTGCGGGTGAGGTAGTCGGCCAGCTGGGTGCGCAGCACCACCGCGTCCCGGTCGGGGTAGCGGTTGAGGGTGCGGGCGGCGTCCGAGACGCGCTCGGCGATGCGCCGCACCAGCTGCTCCGGCATCGGGTACGGGCTCTCGTTGACGTTGAGCCGCACCGGGACGTCGAGCTGCGGGGCGCCGTACGGGGACTTGCCGCGCAGCTCGTCGCGGACGGGGAGGTCGTCGATGCGGGTCACTTGCTCTGGGGAACCTTCCGCTCGTCTTCGCTGCCTGCCGCGCCCTCGACCGCGGCGTTCCCGAACCTGACGCTGACCGCCGAGCCGTGGGCCGGCAGGTCCTCCGCCTCGGCGAGGGCCACCACGTGGTGGGCGACGCCGGCCAGCGCCTCGCGGTCGTAGTCCACGACGTGCATGCCACGCAGGAACGACTGTACGGAAAGCCCGGAGGAGTGGCAGGCGCAGCCTCCGGTGGGCAGGACGTGGTTCGAGCCGGCGCAGTAGTCGCCGAGCGAGACGGGCGCGTAGGGGCCGACGAACACGGCGCCCGCGTTCCGCACCCGGGCGGCGACGGCGGCCGCGTCCTCGGTCATGATCTCCAGGTGCTCGGCGGCGTACGCGTCGACGACGGCGAGGCCGTGGTCGAGGTCCGCCACCAGGGCGACGCCGGACTGCCGGCCGGTGAGCGCCTCGGTGATCCGCTCCCGGTGCCTGGCGGCCGGCACCTGGCGGCGCAGCTCGTCGTCGACCGCGTCGGCGAGCGCGACGGACGGGGTGACCAGCACGGCGGCGGCCAGCACGTCGTGCTCGGCCTGGCTGATCAGGTCGGCGGCGACGAGCCGCGGGTCGGCGGTGTCGTCGGCGAGGACGGCGATCTCGGTGGGGCCCGCCTCGGCGTCGATGCCGATGACGCCGCGCAGCAGCCGCTTGGCGGCGGCGACGTAGACGTTGCCGGGGCCGGTGACCAGCCGGGCGGGGCGGCACTCCTCGGTGCCGTAGGCGAACATGGCGATGGCCTGGGCGCCGCCGGCGGCGTGGACCTCGGTGACGCCGAGCAGGGCGCAGGCGGCCAGGATGGTGGGGTGCGGCAGGCCGCCGTGGTCGGCCTGCGGCGGCGAGGCGACGGCGAGCGAGGCGACGCCCGCCTCCTGGGCCGGCACCACGTTCATGACCACGGACGACGGGTAGACGGCGCGGCCGCCCGGCACGTAGAGGCCGACGCGCTCGACGGGCACCCAGCGCTCGGTGACGGTGCCGCCCGGCACGACGCGGACGGTGGAGTCGGCCCGCCGCTGGTCGCGGTGGACGAGCCTGGCCCGCCTGATGGACTCCTCGAGGGCGGCCCTGACGGCCGGGTCGAGGGCGGCCAGCGCCCGGTCGAGCTCCTCGACGGGCACCCGGACCCGGTCGATGGTGACGCCCTCGAACCGCTGCGCGTACTCGATCAGCGCCGCGGTGCCGTGATGCCGCACGTTCTCACAGATCGGCCGCACCTTCTCCAGGGCGGCCTCGACGTCGAACTCGGCGCGCGGCAGCAGGTCGCGGTCGATCCCGGCCGGGGAGGCCGGGATGTCCCGCAGATCGATTCGGTTCAGCACGGTTCCCAGTCTCGCAGACGGCCGGAACGGGCCGGTGGCGCAGTTCACCATGTGGGCCGGCACCACACGGGCCGGGCGGGACCGCGCCCGGTGGCGGCGGACGAGGCAGCCGATAGGCTGGCCGGTCGTGACGACCACGCGCCTGCCGCTCTTCCCGCTGAACACCGTGCTGTTCCCCGGGCTGGTGCTGCCGCTCAACGTCTTCGAGGCGCGTTATCGCGCCATGATGAGCGACCTGTCCGAACTGCCGGAGGAGGGGCCGCGGCCGTTCGCGGTGGTCGCCATCAGAGACGGCCGCGAGTCCTCGCTGAGCGGCCTCGGGCTGCCGGAGGAGGGCGAGCGCCCCGAGCGCGGTCCGGCGGACGGCTTCGACCCGGAGGATCCGATGCGCTCGTTCCACGACGTGGGCTGTGTCGCCGACGCGTCGACGATCAGGCCACGGCCGGCGGCCGAGGGGTTCGAGGTGCTGGCCACCGGCACCACCCGGTTCCGGCTGGTGTCGGTGGACGCGAGCGGGCCGTATCTGACGGCCGAGGTCCAGCCGTTGGAGGAGGTCGCGGGCGAGGGCGCCGGCGCGCTGGCCTCCGGGGTGCTGCGGGCGTTCCGGGGCTACCAGAAGGTGCTGGCCGGCGCCAACGAGCGGACGCTCGGGCCCCGGCAGGAGCTGCCGGACGACCCGTCGGTGGTCTCCTACCTGGTGGCGGCCGCCACCATGCTCTACACGGCGGACAAGCAGCGGCTGCTTCAGGCCAAGGACACCGCGACCCGGCTCGCCGAGGAGCTGCGGATCCTGCGGCAGGAGACGTCGGTGATCGCGCGGCTGCCCTCGGTGCCGGGCGCGGAGTTCACGGTCCGGCCGACGAGCCTGAACTGAGGCCCGCGATGGGGAGGAAGAAGCAGCAGGGCGCGGGCGGCACCCCCGCGACGGTCGCCGCGACCGGGGCGGGCGTCCCGTTCACGCTCCATTCCTACACACACGACCCGACCTCCGCGCTGTCCTACGGCGAGGAGGCCGTCCGGGCGCTCGGGGTGGCGCCGGAGCGGGTCTTCAAGACGCTGCTCGCCGAGGTGGACGGCGAGCTGGTGGTGGCGGTGGTGCCCGTGGCGCGCTCACTCGGCCTGAAGGCGCTGGCGACGGCGCTCGGCGGGAAGCGGGCCGCGATGGCCGACCCGGCGGCGGCCGAGCGCGCCACCGGCTATGTGCGGGGCGGGATCTCGCCGCTCGGCCAGCGGCGGCGGCTGCGGACGGTCGTGGACGACTCGGCCGCCGGCCTCGCGTCGGTGTTCGTGTCGGCCGGCCGGCGCGGCCTGGAGATCGAGCTGGCCCCGGCCGACCTGCTGCGACTGACCGGGGCGGCCAGCGCGGCGATCGCCCGCGACCAGGGTGTGTCCGGGCCGGTCCGGGCCTAACGCGCCGGGTCGCCGGTCGGTTCACCCCATCGGGGGAACTCGGTCGGCACCGGGCGCGGATCGCGCGGGCCCCAGGCGGCCATGCAGAGCAGGTGGACGCCGATCGCGGCGAACGGCAGGCCGAGCAGCACGCCGCGGGCGCCGAGGTCGAGGGGGGCGTCGAAGACGGCGGAGCCGGCCGCGCGGGCGTGGGCCGCCAGGTCCTGCTGGGGCCCGAACCAGACGCCGATCCGCCAGGCGACGAACGAGCCGCCCAGGGCGCCGGCGGCCAGCCCGATCACGGACGCCACCCCGTCGTGGCGGCGCAGCAGGAAGACGAGCAGGCCGGCGAGAGCGCCCACGGCGAGCCCGATCAGCAGGAAGGTGCCGTCCGCGCCGAAGGCCTGCTGGCCCTCGGGCTCGGCGAGGATCACGTCGTTGCCACTGGCGACGAGCGGCACCCTGGGCGCCCGCCACAACCAGAGAAAACCGAGCAGCGGTCCGGCGAGCGCCGCGACAGGCAGTCCGACCAGCAGCGCCAGGCGTATCTCCCGCCCCCAGCTCCGGCCGGCCGGCTCGGCCGGGGCGGGCGCCTCCGGCACTGCCCACGGGTCGTGGCCACGGTGCGCGGCGGGACGCGGTTCCGGTGCTGGCTCGGGTGCGCTCACCCCGTCATCCTGCCAGGTCCGGCCGGATGTTCGGGCCACGGGACGGCCGTTCGGCCGTATGAACAGCTGAGCGGTTCAACGGTTCAACGCACCGCGGCCCGGCGATACGCCCAGGTCGCGAGCGCGAGCGCGAGGGCGCCGACGACGGCGCAGACGGTGAGGTTGGCGGCCACGGAACCCCAGTCGGGGCGCGGCCCGAGCGCGGCGGCCAGCGCGTCCACGCCGTAGCTGGACGGCAGCAGGTCCCGCAGCCAGCGGGCCGGCTCGGGCAGCCGGGGCTCGGGCAGCACGCCGAGCAGCAGGGCCGCGGACATGCCGAGCTGACCGCAGAGGGTGGCCAGCTCGGCACGGGGCGCGAGCAGCCCGAGCGCGGCCCCGAGCCCGGCGAGCGCGGCCCCGGCCAGCGGCACGACGGCCAGCGCCACCCAGAGGCCGCCGAGCGGCAGCTGGTAGAGCAGGGCTCCGACGACGGCGGTCACGAGGACCCCGGGCACGGTGAACGACGCGTAGGCGGCGGCCGTCCCGAGCGCGACGGCGGCGCCCGGCACCGGCAGCGTGGCGTAGTGGTCGAGCCCCCCGGCGGCACGGAGGTGCCCGAAGTACTGGGCGAGCAGGTTGAGCGCCACGAAGGCGACCACGAGCACGGCCGACCCCGCGACCACGGCCCGCGCCTCGTCCCCGCCGCCGTCGACGACGCCGCGCATCAGGACCATGATCCCGACGGACTGGAACGTCGCCACGAACAACAGCGGAATCCGCGCCACCCGCGCCCGCGACAACTGCGCCCGGTACACGGCTCCCAACGCCCCCCACACCGCGACCCGCGGCGCCAACGCGACGGCGGCCTCACCACCACCGACCATCAACGGACCTCCGTCCACACGTCATGGCTGTCTCCCCTGGGCTTCTCC
>NZ_SMKI01000269.1 GCF_004348415.1 Streptomyces hainanensis | reverse complement strand
GGTCAGGCCGGGACCGGCTGGGGTGGCGGGGAGTCCGCCGGGGTCAGGCGGCCGGCGCGGTGCAGCCCGTGGAGGGCGGCGGCGCAGGCCGTGCCGAGGGCGAGGAGCGCGAACCACGGCAGCGCGGAAAGGCCCGCGCCCCGGGCCGCGTCGAGCACCGCGCCGGTCCCCAGGTTGCCGAGGGTGATGCCCACTCCGCAGATCGTGTTGTACAGGCCGTAGTGGGTGGCCAGGTGCCGGTCCCCGGAGAGGCGGACGATGGTGTCCATCTCGAACGGGTAGGCGATCATCGTCCCCAGGGCGAGCGACAGCGCGGCCAGCACCGGCGGCACGGCCGCCAGCAGCCACCGGCCTGCCCCGCCCGCCGGCACCGGCACGGCCGTGGCGGCCAGCGGCGGCAGGAACGCCGCCCCCATGACCAGGAGCCCGAGGGCCAGCGCCCGCCCGGGCGCCATCCTGGCCGCGCACCAGGCCGTCACCCGGGTCTGCCCCAGGATGGTGGCGAGGCCGGAGACCGCGAAGAGCAGGGCGACCGTCGCGGTGCCGGCCTCGCCCGCGCCGACGACGCGGCGCACCTCGAGCGGCAGCGCGAGATAGATCTGGAACGACAGCACGTACGAGCCGATCATGGCCGCCGAGAACAGCAGGAAGGGCCGGTTGCCCAGCACGTTCCGCCACTGTGACCCGATGCGCTCCCGCGCCCCGCCGCCCTCGTCGCTCGCCCGGGGCGGCAGCGCGCGGATCTGCGTGACGCTCAGCACGCCGAAGACCGCGGCGGAGACCAGGCAGGCCACCCGGAAGTCGATCCCGATCAGCGCCATGCCGACCAGGGGGCCGAGCAGGATCCCGGCCTGGTAGAAGACGTTGAACAGTGCGAACGCCTCGACCCTGCGGTCACCCGCGTCCGCGGCGAGGTAGGCGCGCACGGCGGGGTTGAACAGGGCGCCGGCGAACCCGGTGGCCGCGGAGGCGGCCAGCAGCGCGGGCAGCGAGTCGACCAGGCCAAGGGTGACGAAGCCGGCGGTCCGCAGCGCGCACCCGGCCACGATCAGCGGCTTGTAGCCGTACCGGTCGGCCAGCGTCCCGCCGACCAGGAACATGCCCTGCTGGCTGAAGTTCCGCACCCCGAGGACCAGGCCGACCAGCCAGCCGGCCAGGCCGAGCGTCCCGGAGAGATGGGCCGCCAGGTAGGGCATGAGCATGTAGAAGCCGAGGTTGATGGCGAACTGGTTGACCATCAACAGCCGCACGCCACGCTGGTGGGAGCGGAACCGGGTGAACGTGCCCCTCACCGGCCCTCACCCTCCGCCACGCTCTCCTCGTCGCCGTCGCCGTCGCCGTCGCCGTCGCCGTCGCCGTCGCCGTCGCCGTCGCCGGCGGTGGCGGTGGCGGTGGCGAGCGGGTCGACCACCGTGGTGCAACGGGTCCAGCGGGTCACCTCCCGCTCGTCGGGACGAGCGACCGTCTCCGGTTCCGCCGCCGGTGGCGCGTCGAGCAGCCCGTGCGCGGCGCAGTAGTCGTCGTCGTACACCGTGCCGAGGTAGCGCTGCGGGCCGTCGGGGAAGATCGCCACGATCCGCGCGTCGGCGGGCAGGGCGCGGGCCAGCCAGCCCGCCACCAGGGCGACCGCGCCCACGCTCCAGCCGCCGGTGGCGTAGTGCGAGGTCGCCAGCCGGCGGCAGGTCCACACCGCCTCGGCCGGGGCAACCCAGTGCACCTCGGAGAACCGGTCGTAGGCCACGTTCCGCGGGTGGATGCTCGAACCGAGGCCGCGCATCAGCCGGTCGCCGGCGGGCTGGCCGAAGATCGTCGAGCCGACGGTGTCCACCCCGACCATCCTCAGCTCGGGGTAGAGCTGCCGCAGCACCCGCGAGACGCCCGCGGAGTGGCCGCCGGTGCCGACGCTGCACACGAGCACGTCGACATGGCCGAGTTCGGCGCCGAGTTCCAGCGCGAGCGGCGTGTAGGCCGCCACGTTGTCCGGGTTGTTGTACTGGTCGGGACACCAGGAGCCGGGATGCCGCGCCAGCAGCAACCGCACCCGGTCGCGGCGCGCCTGCTGCCAGCCGCCCGCCGGATGCGGCTCGGACACCACGGTGACCTCGGCGCCGTAGGCGGCCAACAGCCGGCCCATGGACGGTTCGAGCCCGGGGTCGGTCACCAGCGTGACCGGATGGCCGTACACCATGCCCGCCAGGGCGAGGCCGAGCCCCAGGGTGCCGCTTGTCGATTCGACGATCCTGCCGCCCGGCCGCAACTCGCCGCGGGCGCGCGCCCGTTCGATCATGTGCAGCGCGGGACGGTCCTTGATGCCGCCGGGGTTGAAGCCCTCCAGCTTGGCCCAGAACCCGCGCCCCGCCGGGGCGAACGGTTCGGAGACGCGCAGCAGTGGGGTGTTGCCGACCAGCCCGGAGAGGGCGGTGCGGCCGACGGGTGGTTCCGCGGTCGCGGCCTGACCGTGGGTGGGGGAGTGCGTCTGAGAGTGCATCTTCTCGTTCTCGGGTTCGAGTCGAGGAGCGACGCGGGTGCGTGGGCCACCGTCATGGCGGCCTGGCGGGGCGCCGGAGGCGCCACCCGCGGACGATCGACGACGGGTGAAGGGACGACGGCGGGGCGCCGGGGCGCCGCGCGGCTAGATCCGTAGAACCGTCGAACGTGTCGGGTCGCCGAGGGGCGGGGCGGCCGAACCGGCCCCGCGCGGGAGGGACGTCGGGTCCGCGTCGAGCGGCGCGGCCGCGCCCCCGGCGGTGGGCGTCGGGCCGGGGTCCGGCGCCTCGGGCCCGGGCTGCGGCTGACCCGGCAGGCACTCCTCGCCCGGGTGCGAGGCGCCGTGTTCGTCGTGCTGGTGGATCGCCACGTCCTCGGCGGCGATCTCCGCCTGGCCGGCGCAGGACACCGGCGCCGACGCACCGGGGGCGACGTGGGCCAGCACGCCCTCCGCGCTGACGCCGTGCATGTAGACCAGCCCGAGCAGGAGCGCGCTCACCCACCACAGCCGCCGGCGACGCGTCCGCGAACGGACACCCGGCGTGGCGGAGGGATACCGGTCCGTGACCACCCGGTGACCCTAACACCCCCCGACCGCCGGCTGCCGCGCTACAGACCCGGGATCCGGCCGTTGCGGAACAGGTCGACGAAGATCTGGTGATCCGCCCTGGCCCTGGCCCCGTAGCCGTGCGCGAAGTCCACGAGCAGTTCGGGCAGCCGCGCCTCGTCGGCCGCGAGCGCCTCGTCTATCGCGCGCTCCGTGGAGAAGGGGACGAGCGAGTGGCCACTCGAGTCGTCGGCGGCGGCGTGCATCGTCGCCGTGGCGCGGCCCAGGTCCGCGACCAACTCGGCGATCTCGCCGGGGTCGTCGAGGTCGGACCAGTCCAGGTCCACGGCGTACGGCGACACCTCGGCCACCAGTTGGCCCGCGCCGCCCAGCACGGTCCAGCCCAACCACTGGTCGGCGTGGGCCTGTAGCGCCCGCTGCGAGATGACGGTGCGGTGCCCCTCGTGCCGGAAGTAGGAGCGGACCCGCTCCTCCGTGACGTGCCGGGAGACCGCGGGGGTCTGCGCCTGCTTGAGGTAGATCACCACGTCGTTCTCCAGGGCGTCGCTGTTGCCCTCCAGCAGGATGTTGTACGAGGGCAGTCCCGCGCTTCCGATGCCGACACCGCGGCGGCCGACGACGTCCTTGACGCGGTAGGTGTCCGGCCGGGACAGGCGGGAGGGCGGCAGCGACCCCAGGTAGCCGTCGAAGGCGGCCAGCACCCGCTCCCTGGACGCCGCGTCGAGCGCCACCGCACCGCCGCCCGGCGCGAACCGGCGCTCGTGGTCGCGGATCTCCGTCATCGAGTCGAGCAGCCCGAACCGGGTCCGGGTCCGCGCGTCGCGCAGCGCGCCCAGCAGCGGGCCGCGCGCCGTGTCGAGCGTGAACGGCGGCACCGCCGCCGCGTCGGCGCCGGCGGCCAGCGCGGCGATCCGCTCGCGGTAGGCGGCGGCGTAGGCGCGGACCAGGTCGGCGATCACCTCGTCGCTGAGCGCCTTGGTGTGGCCGAGCAGGGCCACCGAGGCGGCGAACCGCTTCAGGTCCCACAGGAACGGGCCGACGTACGCCTCGTCGAAGTCGTTGACGTTGAAGACCAGCCGCCCGTTGGCGTCCATGTAGGTGCCGAAGTTCTCGGCGTGCAGGTCGCCGTGGATCCACACCCGCGAGGTGCGCTCGTCGAGGAACGGGTCCCCGGCGTGCTCCTCGGCCAGGTCCCGGTAGAAGAGGCAGGCCGTGCCCCGGTAGAACGCGAAGGCGGAGGCGGCCATCTTCCGGAACTTCACCCGGAACGCGGCCGGGTCGGCCGCCAGCAGCTCGCCGAAGGCGATGTCGAGGACGGCGAGTATCTCCTCGCCGCGCTCCCGCGCCCGGGCCGACGTGACCTGTGGGGACGACATGGCGAGGTGCCTCCTGAGTGCCCGCCCCGGATCCGCTCCCCGGGATCTCCGCTCCGGAGGCTACTCGCGGCGCGGCGGCCCCGGCGGGGATGCCGGCGGAGTTTGCCGAACCCGAACCCGCCGAACACCGGCCGTTGGTCGGGACGTAGGTCCGGCGACGGAGGCGGCCCGGCCGGCCCGGGCGTAGCGTGGCGACCATGAACGCTTTGCGCGCACCCGACGTCACGGCCCGGGACGCCGGCCCGAAGGCCGGCCTGGAGTTGGGCGCCTATCTCGACCGGATCGGCTGGACCGGGCCGCGGGCGGCCACCGCCGAGACCCTGCGCGCGCTGCACCGGGCGCACCTGGCGGCGCTGCCGTTCGAGAACCTGGACGCCGTGGTCCTGGGGACGGCGCCCTCGCTGGCACTGGCGGACGTGCAGGAGAAGCTGGTCAGCCGGCGACGCGGCGGCTACTGCTATGAGCACAACACCCTGTTCGCCGCCGTCCTCGCGGCGTTCGGCTTCCGGGTGACCGGGCTGGCCGCCCGGGTGCGGATGGGCGGCGGCGGCACGGCCAGGCCGCGTACCCACATGACGCTGCTGGTCGACGTGGCGGGCGAGGCCGAGCCGTTCCTGGCGGACGTCGGGTTCGGGGCCGCCGCCGGGCTGTTGGAGGCGATCCCGCTGGTGGCCGGGCGGGAGGTGGCCGCCGGGCCGCGCCGCAACCGGCTGGTGCGCGAGCCCCACCCCGGCGCTCCCGCGGACCTGTGGGTGCTCCAGGGGCTCGTCGGCGGCGAGTGGCGGGACCAGTACGCCTTCACCCTGGAGCCGTTCGAGGCGGCGGACTACGCCGTGATGAACTGGCACATCGCCACCCATCCGCGGTCGCCGTTCCGCCGCTCCCTCTACCTCCAACGCACCACCGCCGACGGCGGGCACCGGGAGATCGCCGGCCGCACCCTGACCGTCACCGCCCCCGACGGCACCACCCTGGAGCGGCGCGAACTCGTCGAGGACGCCGAGCTGCTCGTGCTGCTGCGGGCCGACTTCGGCATCGAACCGCCCGAGGGCACCGGCCTGACGGGGCGCGGGTAGGTCCGGGCCGCCCCGGGGTCACCAGCGGACCGGCACCTCGCGCAGCCCGCCCACGGTCAGCCCCTCGACCTGCCGCAACTCCGCCACCGGCACGGCCAGTTCGAGGCTGGGCAGCTTGCGGAGCAGGACGTCGAGGGTGACCTGGAGCTCGGTGCGGGCCAGGGACTGGCCGAGACAGGAGTGGGGCCCGGCGCCGAAGGTCAGGTGGGGGTTGGGGGTGCGGGCGAGGTCGAGCTCGTCTGGCCGGTCGAAGACCCGCTCGTCGCGGTTGGCGGCGGAGACCCCGCAGAAGACGGTGGTGCCGCCGGGCAGCACGGTGCCGTCGAGCTCGACGTCCTCGGTGAGGTAGCGGCGGACGCCGAAGCCGCCGAGGTTGGCGTCGGCGCGCAGCACCTCGTCGACGGCGGTGCGCACCAGGGCGGGGTCGGCAAGCAGGCGTTCCCACCGGCCACGGTCGGCGAGGAGCAGGGCGACCATCTTGCCGATCATGTTGGCGGTGGTCTCGTGGCCGGCGACCAGCAGGCCCATCGCGGTGCCCACGAGTTCGGGATCGGTGAGGCCCCGGCCCTCCGCCCGGCTCTCCTCGATCAGCGTGGAGACCAGGTCCTCGCCCGGCCGGGCGCGCTTGGCGGCCACGAGGTCCGTCATGTACGTCACGAAGTCGGTGTAGGCCGCGTGGCTCTCGTCCCCGGTGTAGCGGTCGACGTTGAGGAAGGCGTCGGACCAGTAGGAGAAGCGCAGCCGGTCCTCGACGGGCGCGCCGAGCAGGTCGCAGATCACGAAGACCGGGAGCGGGAAGCCGAGCGCGGCCTTGAGGTCGGCGGGCGCGCCGCCGCGCACCATGTCGGCGACGAGGGACTCGGCCGTGGCCACCATGCCGGGGCGCAGCGCCGTGACCCGCTTGGCCGTGAAGTACCTGCTCACGTGCCGTCGCCAGCGCAGGTGGGCCTCGCCCCTGGTCGGGACGGCCAGCGAGGGGTCGCCGTCGGTCGACACCCCGCCGCCGCCCTCCGGGGCGATCCGGGCGCCGCCGTCCTCGGCGGTGGGGCGGGCGAAGCGCGGGTCGGTGAGCAGGGACCTGACGTGGTCGTAGCGGGTCAGGAGGGTGCCGGTGTCTCCGCTGGGGAGCTCGACGGTGGCCACCGGGCACCGCTCGCGCAGGTGTTGCCAGTCGGCCGGTGGATCCAGCGGCCCCTCGGTGGGCAGCGGCAGCCGGAGGAGGGGGTCGGGTCGACTCATCTGACGTCTCCAGACGGGAGTGCGGCTCATTTAAGTCAATTGATTTACTTAAAATTATCGTCCGCGGGAGATCCTCCTTCAAGAGCGCGTCCCAGGTATGGCCGGAACCGGCGGGTCGTTGCGTACTCTTTCGTCGTTCGACCTCGCCGACCGGGCGGGGTCCCGAGGTGGTGGTGCGGATGGCCGGCAGAACGAGACGTGACGAACAGGTCAGCGCGACGCGGGAGGCGCTTCTCACCGCGGCGGAGCGGCTGTTCGCCGAGGACGGGGTGCACGCGGTGGCCAACCGTCAGATCAGTCTCGCCGCCGGGCAGGGGAACAACACCGCCGTCAGCTACCACTTCGGCAGCAAGATCGACCTGGTGCGCGCCATCGTCAGACGCCATGCCGAGCAGGTGGATCTCGGCCGCACCCGGATGATGGCCGCCCTCGGCGAATCCGCCGACCTGCGGGACTGGGTGGCCTGCGCGGTCCGCCCCGTCACCGAGCACCTGGCGGCGCTCGGCACCCCCAGCTGGTACGCCAGGTTCATGGCCCAGGTGGCCACCGACCCGGCGCTGCGCGCCGTCAGCACCGAGGAGTCGGCGGCCGGCTCCTCGTCGATGGCCGGGCTCCAGGAGGGCATCCTCCGCCGGCTGCCCGACCTGCCGGACGACGTGCGGGCCGAGCGGGGCGCCATGACCCGGCACCTGATCACCCAGATGACCGCGGAGCGCGAACGCGCCCTCGCCGACAACCTGCCGACACCGCGCGCCAGTTGGGGAGAGACGGCGGACGGCCTGATCGACGCGATCGTCGCCCTGTGGCAGGCACCGGTCACCGGCGGACGCTGACCGGCGACCGCGACCCGACCGGCCCCGCCGGCTCAACCCGCCAGCGCCGAGGGCGCCGAGGGCGCCCTCAGGGCGTCGAGAAGGCCGTCGAGCGCGCGGTCGAGGCGGTCGCGGGCCTCGGCCGCGAGGTGCGGCGCGGCGCCGTCCGCCGCGGGCCCGCCGATGGACCGGTCGAGCAGGAAGCAGCCCCGCGCGATGTGTGCCGCGCCCATCGAGGACAGCACCGGGCGCAGCGCGTAGTCCAGGACGAGGGTGTGGGCCGGGGAGCCGCCGGTGGCCAGCGGGAGGACGGTCTTCCCGGCCAGCGCGTACTGCGGCAGCAGGTCGAGCCAGGACTTCAGCAGCCCCGAGTAGGACGCCTTGTAGACCGGGGTGCCGACGACCAGGGCGTCCGCGCGCTCGACCCGGTCCGCGGCCGCCCGCAGCGCGGGGTCGGCGAAGTCGGCGGCGAGCAGTGCCGCCGGGGGCAGGTCGCGGACGGAGAGGGGGTCGGTCTCGTGCCCGGCGGCGACCAGGGCGCGGCCGGCCGCGTCGAGCGCCGCGGTGGTGCGGGAACGGGCGGACGGACTGCCGCCGACGAGCAGGACGCGGGCCATGGGGGCCGCCTTTCGTGAGGTGCTACAGGGCCTTGCCGGGGTTGAGGAGGTGGCGCGGGTCGAAGGCGTCCTTGACACGGCGTTGCAGGGCCAGGTTCTCCGGCCCCAACTCCCTGGCGAGCCACCGGCGTTTGAGCAGCCCGACGCCGTGTTCGCCGGTGAGGGTGCCGCCGAGGCGCAGCGCGGCGGTGAAGATCTCGTCCGCCGCGCGCCACACCCGCTCCGGGATCTCGGGCAGGTCGGGATCGGTGACGAGGATCGGATGCAGGTTTCCGTCGGCGGCATGGGCCAGGGTGTGCACGGGCACGCCGTGCGCGGCCGAGATCCGCTCGATCTCCCGCACGGCGGCGGCCAGTCGGCTCCTCGGCACCGCCACGTCCTCGATCAGCGGCCGGCCGGTCCGCTCCAGCGCGGGAAGGGCGAGCCGGCGGGCGGCGAGCAGCGCCTCGGCCCCCGCCGCGTCCCCGGCGGTCTCGACACGGGCCGCGCCGTGCCCGGCGAGCAGCCGGGCGGCCCGCGCGGTGTCGGCGCCGGCACCGGTGCCGTCGCACTGGACGATCAGCAGCGCGCCGCCCCGCTCCCGCAGCCCGCCACCCTGGTGCGCGTCGAGGGCGGCGAGCACGGAGCCGTCGAGGAGTTCGGCCAGCGCCGGCTCGACGCCGGCCGCCGTGAGGGCGGTGGCGGCCGCGGCCGCGTCGGCGAAGGTGTCGAAGAAGGCGGCGAGCGTGCCGGTCTCGGCCGGAACGGGCCGCAGCCGCACGGTCGCTGCGGTGATCACGGCCAGCGTGCCCTCCGAGCCCGTGAGCAGCGCCGTCAGGTCGTAGCCGGTGACGCCCTTGACCGTGGCGCGGCCGGTGCGCAGCCGGGTGCCGTCGGCGAGGACGGCCTCCAGACCGAGGACCGCCTCGCGGGTGACGCCGTACTTGGCGCAGCGCAAACCGCCCGCGTTGGTGGCGATGTTGCCGCCGATGGTGGAGATCGCGGCGCTCGCCGGGTCGGGCGCGTAGCGCAGCCCGTGCGCGGCGGCGGCGCGGTCGAGGTCGGCGGTGACGACGCCCGGCTCCACGACGGCCAGTTGGTCCTCGGGGGAGAGCCGCAGCACGCGGTTCATCCGGCTGAGGTCGAGGACCAGGCTGTCGGGACCGGCCACCGCGCCGCCGGAGAGGCCGGTGCCGGCGCCGCGCGGCACGACGGGCACGCGCAGCGCGTACGCGTGCCGCAGCACGGCCGCGGTCTCGTCGGCGCTCGCCGGGTGCGCGACCGCGAGTGGCGCGCCGGCTGGCTGGAACCCCGAGCGGTCCGCCGCGTAACGGGCGGTCCCGGCGGGGTCGGTGGTGAGGCGGTCCGGCGGCAACTCGGCCGCGAGCGCGGCCAGTAGGGGGTGGGCGGTGGTGATCACCAGGGTGTGTCCTCCCGGGGGTGGCCGGCACGTGGCACGGGGGTGCTCCCGACGCCTGCGAACGAGCGGGGACGGTGGTCGTCGGTCAGGCCGCGGCGGTGGCCGCCCGGTGGGCGAGCTCCTGCCGCACCAGCGGCAGGACGTGCCGGGCGTAGTCGATCGCGTCGTTGAGCGGGTCGTAGCCTCGGATGGACAGCAACTCGCAGCCGATGTCGACGTAGTCGAGGAGCGCGGCGGCCACCGTCTCGGGGGAGCCGACCAGCGCTGTCGAACTGCCGGCCGCGTTGGTGGCGGTGACCAGCGGCGTCCACAGCGCCCGGTCGTGCAGCTCGCCGCGGGCCGCGACGTCGAGGAGCCGCCGCGAGCCGACGTTGGCCGGGACGCCCTGGCCGACCGCCGGATAGTGCCGGCTCCTGGCCCGCTCCGCGTGGCCCGCCCGCACCTGGCCGAGGATCCGGTGCGCCTTCTCCCACGCCAGCTCGTCGGTGGGCGCGATGATCGGCCGGAACGAGACCCAGATCCGGGGGTGCGGCCGACCCGCCAGCTCCGCCTGGTGGTTGACGGCGGCGATCTGCTCCGCCGTCTCCCGCAACGGCTCTCCCCACAGTCCGAAGATGTCGCCCTGCCGGCCGCCGACCCGGTAGGCGTCGGCCGACGAACCGCCGACCGAGATCGGGACGGTGCCGTGCACCGGGCGGACGTCGGAGCGGAAGCCCTCGAACCGGTAGTGCCTGCCGTGGTGGGACAGCGGGCCGTCCGCGGCCCACACCCGGCGCAGGATCTCGATGTACTCCTCGGAGCGGTCGTAGCGCTCGCTCTTGCTCAGGTAGTCGCCCTCACGGCGCTGCTCCTCGTCGTTGCCGCCGGAGATGATGTGGAGGGCGAGCCGGCCCCGGCTGATCCGGTCGAGCGTGGCGAAGGCCCGGGCGGCGTGGGTGGGGAAGACGACGCCGGGGCGGTGCGCGAGCATCGGCCGCAGCCGTTCGGTGTGGGTGGCGACGAACTGGGCGAGTTGCAGCGCGTCGGGCGAGGCCGAGTGGTAGGCGACCAGCGTGTAGTCGAACCCGCCGTCGTCCAGGGCACGGGCGTAGCGCCTGGTGTGGTCGGGGTCGATGCCGGAGCCGGCGGTGGGGTTGCCTTCGGTGG
>NZ_SMKI01000268.1 GCF_004348415.1 Streptomyces hainanensis | reverse complement strand
GGCTTTGCGTCAAGTCGGGGGGCCCGGTGGCGGCGCCGATCGTGGCGAGGCTGCGCCTCGCGGAGGCCCCCGGGGTCAGGCGGGTAGTTCGGAGGGAGGTCCTTCGGACCGGTAGGCCGGCAGGCCGATCTGGCGGCGTCGCCGGCGTTTGACCAGGGCCCAGGGGATGCGGCGGCCGCCGCTCTCCGCCGCGCTCACCTCGGTGCCCTCCTCGGTGACGGCGCTGGCCGCCGCGTCGGCCACCGGCAGCAGCCGTTCGCGGCGTGCCGCCTCGGCCCGCTCCTCGGCGGGCCAGACGCCCACCGCGTCGCACAGCGTCGGCAGGATCGCCATCGCCGCCGCCGCGTATCCCTCGGCCGACGGGTGGTAGCGGTCGGGCCCGAACAACTCGCGGGGGTGTGCGGCGAACTCGGGGCCGAGCAGCGCGCCGAGCGAGACCGTGCGCCCGCCGAGTTCCACCACCGCGATGGTCTGCGCCGCGGCCAGCTGGTGGCAGAGCCGCCGGGCGATCCAGCGCAGCGGCTGTGCCACCGGTTCGACGGAGCCCAGGTCGGGGCAGGTGCCCACGATCACCTGGCTGCCGGCGGTGCGCAGCCTGGCCACCGCCTCGGAGAGGTACTTCACCGAACGCGCGGGCGTCACCCGGCCGGTGATGTCGTTGGCGCCGATCATGATGACGCAGACGTCGGGCACCGGCGCCCGGCCGGGCTCGGTCAGCAGCAGTGAGACCTGCCGTTCCAGGTCCGACGACCTGGCGCCCGTCAACGCGACGTTGTGCAGTTCCACCGCCCGCTCGGAGACGGCCGCGAGCCCCGACGCCAGCAGCGCGCCCGGCGTCTGCCCGGCGCGGTGCACGCCGTAGCCGGCCGCCGTGGAGTCGCCCAGTATCGCGAGCCGCCAGGGCACCCCGGTCGTGGGGGCGAACGCGTCGCCGTAGAGGCCGTCGGAGACCGGCGGTTCGTCGTCCCAGCCGGCGCCCAGCCTGCTCCGCGCGTAGCGCACCTCGGTCAGCAGCAGGCCCGCCGCGGCGCCGCCCAGCACGCTGAGACCGCCGCCGCCGTAGGCGGCCGCGGTCGCGATCCTGCGTGCCACCCTCGCCCTTGACATGGCCGCCTCCCACCATCCGTCCATCGCGTCTCTCCACACATGTGGTGCCCAGCGCGGTGTGCCGCGCAACGCAATAGGGTGATGTCCGGTGGGCGGACGGAACCGCCACCGATCCGTCCCGGATATGCGGAGACCCAGGTGCAGTATCACGAGTCGATGATCGACCTTGTCGGCAACACCCCGTTGGTGAAGCTCAGCCGAGTGACCACCGGGATCAGGGCGACCGTCCTGGCCAAGGTGGAGTACTTCAACCCCGGCGGGTCGGTCAAGGACCGGATCGCGGTGCGGATGATCGAGGCCGCCGAGGATTCGGGGGCCCTGCGGCCCGGCGGCGTGATCGTCGAACCGACCTCCGGCAACACCGGCGTCGGGCTGGCCATCGTCGCCCAGCGCAAGGGGTACCGCTGCATCTTCGTCTGCCCCGACAAGGTCTCCACCGACAAGATCAACGTGCTGCGCGCCTATGGCGCCGAGGTCGTGGTCTGCCCCACCGCCGTCGACCCCGAGCACCCCGACTCGTACTACAACGTCTCCGACCGGCTGGTGCGCGAGACGCCGGGCGCCTGGAAGCCCGACCAGTACAGCAACCCGGACAACCCGCGCTCGCACTACGAGACCACCGGGCCCGAGCTGTGGAAGCAGACCGAGGGGCGGATCACCCACTTCGTGGCCGGCGTCGGCACCGGCGGCACCATCTCCGGCACCGGCCGCTACCTCAAGGACGTCAGCGGCGGCCGGGTGCGGGTGATCGGCGCCGACCCCGAGGGCTCGGTGTACTCCGGCGGCTCCGGGCGGCCCTACCTGGTCGAGGGCGTCGGCGAGGACTTCTGGCCCACCGCCTACGACCGCGACGTGGCCGACGAGATCATCGCCGTCTCCGACAAGGACTCCTTCCAGATGACCCGGCGGCTCGCCCGCGAGGAGGGCCTGCTGGTCGGCGGCTCCTGCGGGATGGCCGTGGTCGCCGCGGTCGAGGCGGCCAGGGAGCTCGGGCCCGACGACGTGGTGGTGGTGCTGCTCCCGGACGGCGGCCGCGGCTACCTGAGCAAGATCTTCAACGACGAGTGGATGGCCGACTACGGGTTCCTGGAGGGCGGCGAGCCCGAGCTCCGGGTCGGCGACGTGCTGCGCGGCAAGGAGGGCGCCCTGCCCTCGCTGGTGCACATGCACCCGGAGGAGACGGTCGAGCAGGCCATCGAGGTGCTGCGCGAGTACGGCGTCTCGCAGATGCCGGTGGTCAAGCCGGGCGCCGGGCATCCGGACGTGATGGCGGCCGAGATCGTCGGCTCCGTGGTCGAACGGGAACTGCTCGACGCGCTGTTCGGGCGGCGCGCGGCGCTCGGCGACCCGCTGGAGAAGCACCTCAGCCCGCCGCTGCCGCACGTCGGCTCGGGGGAGCCGGTGGCCGACCTGATGGCCGTGCTCCGGGAGGCGGACGCGGCGGTGGTGCTCGTCGAGGGGAAGCCGACGGGCGTGGTCAGCCGGCAGGACCTGCTGACCTTCCTGGCCGCCGACCGCTGACCGTGGACCGCTGACGCGGACCGCTCGCGGGGTTTCGTCGCACGGCGGTACGGCTTTCGCGGAGACGGCAAACAGAACCCGAAGTGTCACGGCCGGGCAACGCGTCGTTAACACCCGTCCGGCAGAGTTCTGGATGTCGGCACCAAGGACCTCCGGAGCGGCTCCCGGACCTCCCTGGTCGCCCGGACGCGAGGCCCCGACCCGGCCCGCGTCCCCGCGGGGACCGCCGTCGTCCCGCCCCTGGTGGCAACACCGGGGTGCGGCGGTCCCCGCCAACACTCTTCTCCCCGCCCGGTCGGTGTGCCGGCTCCCGCCGCTCTCCGGCGGCCGCGGGCGGCCGCGGGCGGCTCAGTCCCAGTCGTCGTCGCGGGGCCGCTTGTGCTCGTCGCGGCGGAGTGCCACCTGGGCCACGTAGCAGGCGTTGACGCCGACGATCCCGGCCCAGCACAGCAGCAGCCCCGACACCCCGCCCTGCGCGGCCGCGATCGCCGACAGCGGGATGGCCAGCACCAGCGAGAGCGCGGCCAGGCCGAAGGCCACGCCGGGGCCCTGCGACTCGGCCTGCGGCCCGGCCGACGGGCGGCCGCCGCGCGCGACCACCATCTGCTGCTCCGCGAGCTGACGCCGCACCCGCTTGTCCACGGTGGCGTCGATGCGCTGCTCCACCTTGCCGAGGAACGAGTCGATCAGCTCGGCCTCGTAGCTCTCGCCGAGCTCCTTGCGCGTCTGCACGGCGGCCTCCAGGTCCCCCCTGAGGTCGGCGTCGTGGTTCAGGTCGCGGTCACTGGCGCTCGTCATGCCGCCCACCGTACGACCGCCCGCCCGTGCCCCACAGTAGGGATAGCCCCCATATCGGCTCGGGGCTTTCCCGAACCCGCGGTCGGGGTGGGCGTAGGGGGCGTCTGCATAGGATGGCGCGGTGAGGCGGACGAGCGAGCCGGACGGGGCGAGCACCGAGTTGCTGCGGCTCTTCGAGGGACACCGGCTGACCCCGACCCAGCGGCGCATCGCGCACTGCCTGGTCCGGCGGGCCGAGGAGGCGCCGTTCCTCTCCAGCGTCGAGCTGGCCGAACTGGCCGGCGTCAGCCAGCCGTCGGTCACCCGCTTCGCGGTCGCGCTCGGCTTCGACGGCTACCCGGCGCTGCGGCGACGGCTCCGGGAGCGCGCGCGGGAGGCGGGCGAGCCGGCCGACCGGCGCGGAAACGTGTACCAGCGGGCGGTGCTCGCCGAGATCGAGCAGCTGCGGCGGTTGGCGGCCGAGCTGTCCGACCCGACGCGGATCGAGGAGGCCGGGCGCCGGCTGGCCGCGTCCCGGCCGCTCCCGGTGCTGGGGCTGCGGGCCGCGGCCGCCGAGGCGCGCGGCTTCGCCTACTTCGCCGCCAAGGTGCACCCGGAGGTGCGGCTGCTCGACGAGGGCGGCTCGATGCTGGCCGACCGGCTGGACGCCGCGGTGGCGGCCGGGGCCAGCGCGCTGCTGTGCTTCGTGCTGCCGCGCTACCCCCGCGAGGTCGCGGAGGCGCTCGACGCGGCGCGGGCCGCCGGCCTGCGGGTGGTCATGGTCACCGACAGCGCGCTCACGCCCGTGGCGCACTCCGACGACCTGCTGCTGACGGCCCCGGTCAGCACGGCGCTCTCCTTCGACACGGCCTGCGCGCCGACCCTGCTCGGCCGTACCGTCCTCGAGGCGATGTGCGACGCGCTGCCCGACGCCCAGGCGCGCCTCGACGCCTTCGACACCAGGGCGGCGGCGCGCGGCCTCTTCCTCGACTGAGGGACTGGACAGGCCGGGGGGGCGGCTCGGGACCCCTCCCGAGCCGCCCCGGGTAGTAACGGGCCCATGAGGAAGACCGGGATCCGGAGCCTGGCCGTCGCCGCGACGGCCGCGCTCGCCCTGACCGCGACCGGCTGTGACGCGTCCAGCCCGCTGAGCACGCCGACACCGACCGACCCGACGGAGCCCACCGGTTCGACAGAGCCCACCAGTTCGACGGAGCCCGCCGAACCCGCCGAACCCGCCGAACCCGCCGAACCCAGCGAACCCGCCGGAGAGCCGGCGCCCCCCGGTGCCGACGACCCCTGCTTCGACGGCACGTGCGAGGTCACCGTCCGCGAGGGCACGGAGCTGCCGCTGGACGCGGCGCTCGGCCTCACCGGGCTGCTGGTCACGGACATCGGACCCGACCCGTACTTCGGCAGCCCCTCGGTGACCCTGGACTCCTACGACGGCTCCACCGCCACGGGTTCCGGCAGCGGCAGCGCGGGCAGCACGCTGGGTTTCGACTCCCTCCGCGTGGACCTCGCCGCGGTGGACGTCGATGCCGGGACCGCCGTGCTCGTCCTGTCGGTGGACGGCTCCTCGGCCTGAGCGTGGCGCCTCACAGGCCGCCGCCGTGCTCGGCCACCAGCTCCGCCAGCGACTGCGCGTGCCGCAGCGTGGTGAAGGCGACGGCGCCTTCCTCGGAGACGGAGAAGCCGAGGACGGCGGGGCGCGGGAGAGCGTTGTAGGCGAGGGGGGTCGAGAAGTAGTAGGCGCCGGTGTCGAGCAGCGCGACGACGTCGCCGGGGACGAGCCGGGGGAGGGGCCGGTCGCGGGCGGTCAGGTCGCCGGCGAAGCAGCAGGGGCCGGCGACGTCCTGGCGCACCGGCGGTCCGGAGCGCGGCGTGCCGGTCGCGTCGTAGGCGGCGACCCTGAGCGGCCAGGACTCGGGCGCGAAGGCGGTGCGGACGGCGACCTGGGCGCCCGCGTGGGTGAGGGCGACGGGGCGGCCGCCGGCCGACTTGGTGTACTCGACGCGGGCCAGGATCAGCCCCGACTTGGCGAGCAGCGACCGGCCGAACTCGGTGACCAGGCCGTAGCGGCCGTCGAAGAGCCCGGGGACGGCCTCGCGCAGCAGCCGGGCGTACTCCGCGAAGGTGGGGCTGACCTCGTCGGAGGCGAAGTTCACCGGCAGGCCGCCGCCGATGTCCAGGCTGTCGACCTGCCGCCGGCCGGCCGCCGCGTTGATCTCCTCGGCGAGCTCGTGGATGGCGCGCACCCCGGCGGCCATCCGGTCGAGCGGGACGCCCTGGGAGCCGACGTGGCAGTGCAGCCGGGTGAGCCAGGGCCGGTCCAGATAGGCGCGCAGCACCCACTCGCGCGCCCCCTCGTCGGTGAGTGCGACGCCGAACTTGGACGTGGCGGTGGCGGTGCTCATCGCGTCGATGGCGCCGCCGCCGAGCTGGGGGTTGATCCGCAGGCCGAGCGGTCCGTGCGCCGGCGCCTCGGCGCGCAGCGCGTCGACGCGGTCCAGCTCCTGCCGGCTGTCGACGTTGAGCGCGATGCCCAGGGCCAACGCCTCCCGCAGCTCGGCGCGGGTCTTGGCGGGGGAGTCGAGGACGACACGGTCGGCGGTGACGCCGGCGGCGCGGGCGAGGGCGAGCTCACCGGGGCTGGCGACCTCGCAGCCGATGCCGAGGCCGTCGAGCAGCCGGAGCAGCGGGACCAGGGTGCCGGCCTTGACGGCGAAGGTGTGCAGTACGCGTTGGCCGGGCGCGGTGACCTCGGCGAAGGCAGCATGGAGTGCGGCGGCCGTCCGCTGGACGCCGTCGAGGTCGAGCAGGGCGACGAGCGGCCGCTCGTCGGTGAGCGGGCGGTGGGCGAGCGCGGCCCGGACGGCCAGCTCGCGCCGGGTGGCGGCGTCGGGAGGAACAACCATGTGCCACAGCGAAGCACGCTTTCCGGGCGGATCGGAGATTGGTCGTTGACTGAAATTATTCAGAGCCTGGAAGGTATGAATAGCGATCGTCACAACCGGCGTCGTCCGAACCTCAACGGGGAGGCAGTCCATGACAGGACCCCGGACCGTACGAGCGCCGCGCGGCGGTGAGTTGACCGCCCGGGGGTGGCCCCAGGAGGCGGCCCTGCGGATGCTCCAGAACAACCTGGACCCGGAGGTGGCCGAGCACCCGGAACGACTCGTGGTCTACGGCGGGTCGGGGAAGGCGGCGAGGGACTGGCGTTCCTTCGACGCGATGGTCGCCACGCTGCGCGACCTCCGGCCCGACGAGACGATGCTGGTGCAGTCCGGGCGGCCGGTGGGGGTGCTGACCACCCACGAGTGGGCGCCACGGGTGCTGATCGCCAACTCCAACCTGGTGGGGGACTGGGCCACCTGGGAGGAGTTCCGGCGCCTCGAAGCCCTCGGGCTCACCATGTACGGCCAGATGACGGCCGGCTCGTGGATCTACATCGGCACCCAGGGAATCCTCCAGGGCACCTACGAGACGTTCGCGGCCGTGGCGGCCAAACGGTTCGGCGGCTCGCTCGCCGGCACGATCACGCTGACCGCGGGCCTCGGCGGGATGGGCGGGGCCCAGCCGCTCGCCGTGACCATGAACGGCGGCGTGGCGCTCTGCGTGGACTGCGACCCGCGGGCGATCGCCCGCCGCATCGAGCACGGCTACCTGGACGTGGCGGCCGACTCGCTCGACGAGGCGCTGGCGCTCGCCGAGCGGGCGGGCGCCGAGCGCCGGGCGCTCTCCGTCGGGGTGCTCGGCAACGCCGCCGAGGTGGTGCCCGAACTGCTGGCGCGGGGCGCGCCGATCGACGTGGTCACCGACCAGACCAGCGCCCACGACCCGCTGGCCTACCTGCCGCTCGGCGTGGACCTCGCCGACATGGCCGACCTCGCCGCCGAACGTCCCGCCGAGTTCACCCGGCGGGCGCGGGAGTCGATGGCCCGGCACGTCGAGGCGATGGTCGGCTTCCAGGACGCCGGGGCCGAGGTGTTCGACTACGGCAACTCGATCCGCGGCGAGGCCCGGCTGGCCGGCTACGGCCGGGCCTTCGACTTCCCCGGCTTCGTGCCGGCCTACATCAGGCCGCTGTTCTGCGAGGGCAAGGGCCCGTTCCGCTGGGCGGCGCTCAGCGGGGACCCGCGCGACATCGCCGCCACCGACCGGGCGATCCTCGACCTCTTCCCGGAGAACGAACCGCTGCGCCGCTGGATCTCGCTGGCCGGGGAGCGGGTCAGGTTCCAGGGGCTGCCGGCCCGGATCTGCTGGCTCGGCTACGGCGAACGCGAGCGGGCCGGGGAGCGGTTCAACGCGATGGTGGCGTCGGGCGAGCTGGCGGCGCCGGTCGTCATCGGCCGCGACCACCTGGACTGCGGCTCGGTCGCCTCCCCCTACCGGGAGACCGAGGGCATGCGGGACGGCTCGGACGCGATCGCGGACTGGCCGCTGCTCAACGCGATGGTCAACGTCGCCTCGGGCGCCTCCTGGGTCTCCATCCACCACGGCGGCGGCGTCGGCATGGGCCGCTCGCTGCACGCCGGGCAGGTCACGGTGGCGGACGGCAGCGCGCTGGCCGGCGAGAAGATCCGCCGGGTACTGACCAACGACCCGGGCACGGGCGTCATCCGCCATGTGGACGCCGGCTACCCGGAGGCGGAGACGGTGGCCGAGGAACGCGGCCTACGGGTCCCCATGCGGGTCCCCGGGCGGGGGGCCGCACCGGACCGCCACGGTGGCGGCGCCGCAGGCGCCGCCACCGAGCGGGGCGGCGACCGGTGACGGGCGCGGCGCGCCCGGGGCGGGCGCCGGACACCGGGCGTGCGGCGGCCACGGAGGCCGCCGGGGCCCCGGCGGCCGTGGCGGCCGGGGGCGCGCCGGCCTGGCGGCCGGGGCGGGACTTCCGGGCGATGTGGGCGGACCTCGGGCCCATCGGCCGGGACGCCGCCGGAGGGTATCGGCGGTTCGCCTGGACGGCGGTGGACGCCCAGCTGCGGGACTGGTTCCGTGCCGAGGCCGCGGCCCGCGGCCTGACGTACGAGGTGGACCGCAACGGCAACCAGTGGGCGTGGCTGGGCGATCCGGCCCGGGGCGACGCCGTGGTGACCGGCTCGCACCTGGACTCCGTGCCGGGCGGCGGCGCCTTCGACGGGCCGCTCGGCGTGGTCTCCGCGTTCGCCGCGCTGGACGAACTGCGGGCGAGGGGAGCACGGCCGCGCCGGCCGCTCGGCGTGGTCGCGTTCTCCGACGAGGAGGGCGCCCGGTTCGGCGTGGCCTGCGTCGGATCCCGGCTGGCCTGCGGGCTGCTCGACCCGGAGCGCGCCAGGGCGTTGCGCGACCCGGAGGGCGTCACCCTGGCGGCGGCCATGGAGCGCGCCGGACACGACCCGGCCGGCATCGGCCCGGACCCCGAACGGCTGACCCGCATCGGTGCCTTCGTCGAGTGCCACATCGAGCAGGGCCGGGGCCTGGTCGACCTCGGCCGGCCGGTCGGCGTGGGCTCGGTGATCTGGCCGCACGGCCGCTGGCGGTTCGACTTCGCCGGCGAGGCCAACCACGCGGGCACCACCCGGCTGGCGGACCGGCGCGACCCGATGCTGACCTACGCGCACACCGTGCTCGCCGCCCGCAAGCGGGCCAGGCTGGCCGGCGCGCTGGCCACCTTCGGCCGGGTCGCCGTCGAGCCCAACGGGGTCAACGCCGTGCCCTCGCTGGTCAGCGGCTGGCTCGACTCCCGGGCCGCCGACGCCGACACACTGGCCGAACTCGTCGCCGGCATCGAGCGCACCGCCGCCGAACGCGGCACCAGGGACGGGGTGGACGTGACGGTGACCCGCGAGTCCCACACGGCCGCCGTCGCCTTCGACGCCCGGCTGCGCGACCGGGCCGCCACCCTCCTCGGCGGGGCCCCCGTGCTGCCGACCGGCGCGGGACACGACGCGGGAATCCTCTCCGACGCCGTGCCCACGGCCATGCTGTACGTGCGCAATCCCACCGGGGTGTCCCACGCACCCGCCGAGCACGCCGACGAGAGCGACTGCCGGGCCGGGATCGCCGCACTGACCGACGTACTGGAGGACCTGGTGTGTCCCTGACCGCACAGCTCTACTGGACGGAGTACGCCTGGCTCAACGGCATCGTCGAGCCGGGTGTCGTGATCGCCACCGCAGACACCGGCCACATCACCACCGTCCGGCCCGGGGTCGCGGAGCCGCCGGTCGGCGCCGTGACCCTGCGCGGACTGACCCTGCCCGGGCTGGCCAACGCCCACAGCCACGCCTTCCACCGCGCGCTGCGCGGCGCCGCGCAGATCGGCGGCGGCACCTTCTGGACCTGGCGCAGCGGCATGTACGACCTGGCCGGCCGACTCACGCCGGAGAACTACCTGGCCCTCGCCACCGCCGTCTACGCCGAGATGGCCATGGCCGGCGTGACCTGCGTCGGCGAGTTCCACTACGTGCACCACAACCAGGACGGCACCCCCTACCGCGAGCCCAACGCCATGGGCGAGGCACTGATCGCCGCCGCCGCGGCGGCCGGCATCCGGATCACCCTCCTCGACACCTGCTATCTCTCCTCCGGCTTCGGCCAACCCGTCACCGCCCAGCAGCGGCGCTTCTCCGACGGCACCGCCGAACGCTGGGCCGAGCGGGCCGCCGGGCTGCGCCCCGGCACCCACGCCCGGATCGGCGCCGCCATCCACTCGGTGCGCGCCGTGCCGACGGACGCGCTCGGGACCGTGGCCGGCTGGGCCGCCGAGCGGCGCGCCCCGCTCCACCTCCATCTCTCGGAACAACCGGGCGAGAACGAGGACTGCCAGCGCGCCCACGGCCGCACCCCCGCCCGGCTGCTCGCCGACCACGGCGTGCTCGGGCCCTCCACCACCGCCGTGCACGCCACCCATCTCACCGACGAGGACATCGAGCTCATCGGCCGCTCCGACACCCGGGTCTGCGTCTGCCCCACCACCGAGCGGGACCTCGCCGACGGCATCGGCCCGGCCGCCCGGCTGCGGGCCGCCGGCAGCCCGCTCTGCCTGGGCAGCGACAGCCACGCCGTGATCGACCTGCTGGAAGAGGCCCGCGCCCTGGAACTCGACGAGCGGCTGCGCTCCCGCGCCCGCGGCCACTTCACCGCCGGGCAGCTGATGCGGGCCGCCGCCGAGCACGGCCACGCCGCCCTCGGCTGGCCGGAGGCCGGGCGGATCGAGCCGGGCTGGCTCGCCGACCTGACCACGGTGGCGCTCGACTCGGTGCGCACCGCCGGGCCGCCCCGTGAACTGGCCCTGGAGGCGGCGGTGTTCGCCGCGACCAACGCCGACGTGCGGCACACGGTGGTCGGCGGCCGGCACATCGTGCGGGACGGCGAGCACCAGCTGGTGCACGAGGTGCCGAGCCGACTGCACCGGGCCATCCGGGCGCTGCGGGACGGCGACTGAGGCGGGGC
>NZ_SMKI01000267.1 GCF_004348415.1 Streptomyces hainanensis | reverse complement strand
GGTCGGGCGGGGGGACCGTCAGTTGTGCCGGCCGGTGCGGCGCCTGATGACCACCGCGGCGGCGGTGACCGCGGCCATCGACAGGCCGGCCCCGACCAGCAGCATGGTGTCGTCGTCCGACGACGAGCCACCGGCGCCGGCCTGCGCGCCACGGGTGGGCAGGGTGGTCGAGCTGGCCGTGGTGGACGCGCTGGCGCTCGGAGAGGCCGTGGGCGAGGCGATCGTGAGGGTGGCGTTGCCGGTCTCCGAGCCACAGGTGAAGGTGACCGTGAACTGGGCGCCCACCCGGGCGTCGGTGTCGACGGTGGTGCGCGCCGACTGGGTCTCGCCCGGCATGCCGAGGACGATCCGGTCGAACACCGCGGACTCGGCGGTGGCCTCGGACTCGGTGCAGCCGGTGACGGTCAGGTCCACCGCCCCGCCGGGCACGACCGTCTGCGGGGAGACGCTGAAACCGAAGGTGGTGGCCTGGGCCGGGGCCAGGGCGAGCGCGACGGGCGCGCTCGACGCGAGCACGATCGCGCTCAACCCGGTAACGGCCAGTGCGGTTCGCGGTGTGGTCATCGGAATGGCTCCTTCGTGAGAAGTGCGCGTCGCCCCGCATCCCGACGTTAGGCACGGGGTCGGTCGCGCACCGCCCGGGAGCGGCACCCGGGTGAGGGCACTGGGCCGTTGGCGTCACCGACCGTCCGTCAGCCGCGCGAAGACGACGACGTTCCCGCTGTAGCCGGTGGCCTCGTCGAAGGTGCCGCCGCAGGTGATGACCCGGAGTTCGGCGCCCGTGCCGCGGTAGACGTCCTCCGGCACGGAGCCCTTGTCGTAGACGACGATGTCGTAGACCGTGAACCGGGCGGTGCGGCCGTCCTCCCGGACGACCTCCACGGCGTCCCCCGGGCGGACGGCGCCGAGGCCGTAGAAGACGGCGGGGCCGGTTGCGTTGTCGACGTGGCCGACGACGACGGCGGCGCCGGCGGAGCCGGGCGGCGGGGCGCCCTCGTACCAGCCGGCCACGTTCCCGGCCTCCTGCGGCGGCGATTCGAGCCAGCCCTCCGGGTCGAGGCCGACCCGGGAGAGCGGGGCCGACACGTCGATGGCCGGGATGGTGAGCCAGGTGGGGACGGCGGGCGGCAGGGCCTCGGCCAGGGTGCCGTCGGGTGGCGTCGGGACGTGGCCGAGGCCCTGGCCGACCGCCGGTTGCGGAGGGCCGGCGGGCTCGTCCGCGCCGGCGAACAGCATGGTGACGCCGAGGAGCAGGACGGCCGAGGCCGCGGCGAGGGCGGCCCGGGCGGCCCAGCCCGACGGTTCTTCACCGTCGAACGGATCGGTGTGGGGGCCCGGCGCGGGCCCCGGTATGGAGTCCGGTATGCGCATGGCGGTCACCGCCGTGTGGGAGGGGTCCCCCGTCCGGGGCCGTCACCGCCACGCTAGAGCCGCCCGGGGCGCGCCGCGATTCGGCCACCACGCGGGTGCGCCCCCGCGCACCGGCCTACCGGCCGGCCCGACGTCGGGCGCGCTGCCGTGGCGTCCGCCGGCCGGGGTCGACCGGGTCGGACGGGCACCGGGTCCACCGCCTGCCGGGGTGGCCCGCCGTTCCCCCGAAGCGGGGCGTTCAGGCGCCGACCGGCACGCCGGCCTCCAGGTTGAGCGCCCGCCCCTGGGCACGGGCGCGCAGCGCCCAGCGCAGCCGGGCGACGCGGTTGGGCGACAGCAGCCGCTCGGCCTCCTCGGCGGTGGCGAAGCACCAGTCGCGCAGTTCCTCGCCCGGCAGCAGCAACTCCCGGGTGCGCTCCGGCGCGAGGCGGCCGCCGTCGAAGAGCAGCCGCAGCCCGCCGAAGTGGGTCGGGCTCGGCGGCTCCCAGTCGACGACGAGCAGCGCGGGTTCGCGCCCGAGGCTCAGGCCGAGTTCCTCGGCCACCTCGCGGAGGGCGGCCCTGGCCGGTGCCTCGCCCGGCTCCACGACGCCGCCGGGGAACTCCCAGCCGGGCTTGTAGGTGGGGTCGACGAGCAGCACCCGGTCCCGGTCGTCGAAGAGCAGCACGCCGGCGGCCAGCGTCTCGGCGCGCGGCGGCGGCGACTGCACGATCGGGCAGGCGCCCTCCCCCCGCTGGACGGCCTCGGCCAGCAGCTCGGCGGTCTGCCGCGGTGTCAGCCGCGAGGTGTCGACGGTGTGCGCGTCGGCGCCCAGCCAGCCGAGCGCCGCGTCGTACTGGGGCAGATGCCCCAGGCACCAGGTGCGCACCGCGTCCCCCTCGACGGCGGCGCGCTGGTCTATCCGGGCGCGCAGAAACGTTTCGCCAGGGCGGAGGAGGAAGTGCCGCACGGGGATCCGGCGGGCGGCGAGCCCGCCGAAGATCTCGTCCCTGTGCTCCTGGACCAACAGGGTCATGGGGGCGATCAGCGGGCCGGGAATCTCCGCGAGCAGGGCCACGGCGGTGTCCACCACGAGGCGCCGCCACGCCGGCAGGTCCTGCACGTCGTCCACCTGGGCAAGCCGCTCCTTGGGCAGCATCTTCCCGAGTTCGGCACCGACCTGGTCCGGGTCGTAGAGCGTGCTGCCCGGCAGCAGATGGAGCAGTTCCTGCGCCGCCGTGGTCTTGCCGGCGCCGAACGCACCGTTCAGCCAGATGATCACTTAATCCCCCTCCTTCTTCGCCCTTGCTGTCAGTTGCCCGCTTCCCCCCGGATCAAAAACGTATCCGGATCACTCCAGCAGGCCGCCGCCGCGCCCACCAGGCCGGCGTCCGTACCGAGCTGCGCGGGCGCCACCTCCAGGTTCCTGACGAACGGCAGGGTGGCGAACTCCCCCAGGGCGCGGCGCAGCGGGCCGAAAAGCACCTCGCCCGCCTGGCTGACGCCGCCGCCGACCACCACGGTCTCGATCTCGACCAGGGTGGCGGTGGCGGCGATGCCGGCGGCCAGGGCGCGGGCCGAGCGGTCGTACGCCGCCAGGGCGATCGGGTCGCCGGCCGCGGCGGCCGCGGCCACTCCGGCGGCGGTGACGTCGCCGTCGGGCTCGGCGGGCCGCCAGCCGGCGGCCAGGGCGTAGCGCGCGATGTTGGTGCCGCTGGCGATGCGTTCCACGCAGCCGCGCCCGCCGCAGGGGCAGAGGTCGCCGTTGAAGTCGACGCTGATGTGGCCGATGTGGCCGGCGTTGCCGGTGGGTCCCGGGCGGAGCCGGCCGTCGACGATCAGGCCGCCGCCGACGCCGGTGGAGACCACCATGCACAGCGCGTTGGAGCGCCCACGGGCGGCGCCGGTCCAGTGCTCGCCCGCGGCGATGGCGGCCCCGTCGCCGACCAGGTTGATCGGGAGCGCGCCGGTGGTCTTGCGGACGCCCTCGACGAGCGGGAACTCACGCCAGGCTGGGATGTTGACCGGGCTGACCGTGCCGTTGCGGGCGTCGACCGGGCCGGCGCTGCCGATGCCGACGGCCACGACCCGGTGCCAGAGCTCGTGTTCGGTCAGTTGGGTGACGACGTCGGTCACGGCCCGCAACACGTTCTCCGCCGACTCCCTGGCCCTGGTCGGGCCCTGGACGCGGTGGAGCAGGTCGCCGGTGCCGTCCACGAGGGCACCCGCGACTTTGGTGCCGCCGATGTCCACGGCGGCGACAAGATCAGTGGTCATGGGCAGGAAGCCTGATCTGTGCCGGCCCGGCTTGTCCAGTCGGATCACGGTGAATTGCGCTACGCGCCCGGCGGGGGCGGCGCGCTCAACCGGCGCGGCGGCCGGCCAGGACGGTGAGGCGGGTGCGGCTGAGGCCGGTGCGGTCGGTGACCTCGGCCGGGTCGAGGGCGCCGCAGTCCAGGCCGCGCAGCAGGAAGTCGCCGAGCGCGCGGGCGGTGGCGGGCTCGTCGAGCACGGTGGTGGGGGCGTCCTGCATGGCGGTGCCGGCGTAGGCGGCGAGGCGGGCGGCGGCGGGACCGAGGCCGCTGCGGTAGAAGGCGTAGACGGCCGCGTAGCGGGTCGGCAGGTGGCCCGGGTGCATGTCCCAGCCCTGGTAGTAGCCGCGGGCCAGGGCGCGGTCGACCAGGCGGTGGTGGAGGCGCCAGGCGTCGTGCACCCGGGCGGTGTCCCCGGTGGGCAGGACGTTGGTCGAGCCGTCGGAGAGGCGGACGCCGGTGCCGGCGGCCGCGACCTGCATGACGGCCTTGGCGTGGTCGGCGGCCGGGTGGTCGGGGGCCTGGTGGGCGGCGCTGATGCCGAGGGCGGCGCTGTAGTCGAAGGTGCCGTAGTGGAGGGCGGTGGCGCGGCCCCGGGCGGCGTCGATCAGGCGGGCGACGGTGGCGGTGCCGTCGGGGCCGAGGACGGACTGGCTGGTCTCGATCTGGATCTCGAAGCCGAGCCGGCCGGCGGGGAGGCCGGCCGCGGTCTCGAACTCGTGGCAGAGGGTGGCCATCGCGGCGACCTGTTCCGGCCGGGAGACCTTGGGCAGGGTGATGGCGAGTCCGCGCGGCACGGGGCCCGTGGCCAGCAGGGTGGTCAGGAAGACGTCGAGGGTGCGGATGCCGCGGTCGCGGACGTCGGCCTCCAGGCACTTCATGCGCAGCCCGACGAAGGGCGGCGCGGTGCCGTCGGCGGTGGCCCGGGCGACGAGCCGGGCGGTCCGGACGGCGTCGGCGTCCTCCTCGGCGTCGGGGCGCCGGCCGTAGCCGTCCTCGAAGTCGATCCTGAGGTCCTCGACGGGCTCCGCGGCCAACTTGGCGTGGACGCGTTGGTGGACGGGTTCGGCGAGGTCCGCCGGCAGCCCGAGGATCCCGGCGAACGAGGCGGCGTCGGGGGCGTGGGCGGCGAGCAGCGCGCGGGCCCGGTCGCCCCAGGTGCGGACGGTGTCGGCGGCGAGGCGGTCGGCCGGGACGTAGACCGTGTGTACCGGCTGGCGGGTGCCCGGGTCGCCCGGATAGCGGTGGGCGAGTTCGGCGTCGACGGAGGCCAGCGAGGCGGCGACGCCCGCGGTGACCGCCGCCGTCAGGGTGGTCGTCACCGGTGTCCGCTGCGCCATCCGCACCACTCCGCCCCGCGCGATTCAACATTGCGTTGAAGAATTCGGTGGACAGAAGCTAACCGGCGACCGACCCGCAACACAACAGCCCGCACGTCATGCCCCGTTCACGGCAGCGCGGCCGATCGGCACGAGGGGTTGACGGAGCGGCAAAGGGCGTGTCACGCGGTTGGCGGACGCTGGTGGCGCCGGGGGAAGCCACGGCGGTCAACCAATGGAGGAGACCATGGAGTACTACCAACTGCTGGCCGGACTGGCCATCGGTCGGCTCAACGACGACGACGGCAGCGGGCCGCCGCCCGCGGTGCCGGGGCACGAGCTGGACCGGCGGGCGAGCCGGCGGGCCGACGCCCCCTCAGGCACCGAGCTCGCCGCCGCGAAGCGCCGGCGGCGCGGCCGGTTCCGGGGCAGGACCCGGGGGGCGACGCCCGCGACCGTCACCTGAGGAGGGGGACGGGGCGGACGCCGCCGAGGGCCCGTGGGGCTGGCTCAGCCCTTGCGGGCCCTCACCTCGTCGGTGAGGGCGGGGACGACGTCGAAGAGGTCGCCCACCACGCCGTAGTCGGCGAGCTCGAAGATGGGGGCCTCGGCGTCCTTGTTGACGGCCACGATGGTCTTCGAGGTCTGCATGCCGGCGCGGTGCTGGATGGCACCGGAGATGCCGACCGCGATGTAGAGCTGCGGCGAGACGGTCTTGCCGGTCTGGCCGACCTGGTGGGAGTGCGGGTACCAGTCGGCGTCGACGGCGGCCCGGGAGGCGCCGACGGCGGCGCCGAGGGTGTCGGCGAGCGCCTCGATCAGCGCGAAGTTCTCGGCGCCGTTGAGCCCACGGCCGCCGGAGACGACGATGGCGGCCTCGGTGAGCTCGGGGCGGCCGGTGGACTCGCGGGGGCTGCGGGAGACGATCCGGGTGCCGGTGGCCAGCGGGCCGAAGGCGACGTCGAGCGGCTCCACGGCGCCGGCCGCCGGCGCGGCCTCGACCGGCGCCGCGTTGGGCTTGACGGTGATGACCGGGGTGCCCTTGGCCGCGCGGGAGGTGGTGGTGAAGGCGGCGGCGAACACGGACTGGGTGGCGACCGGACCCTCGTCGCCCTGGGCCACGTCGATGGCGTCGGTGATCAGGCCGGAGCCGACGCGGACGGCGAGCCTGGCGGCGATCTCCTTGCCCTCGCCGGAGGAGGGCACGAGGACGGCGACCGGGGAGACCGCCTGGTAGGCGGCCTGCAGGGCGTCGACCTTGGGTGCGACCAGGTAGTCGGCGAACTCCGGGGCGTCGGCGGTGAGAACCCGTGCGGCGCCGTGCTCGGCGAGCACCGGGGCCGCGGCGTCGGCGCCGGGGCCGAGGACGACGGCGACCGGGTCGCCGAGGCGGCGGGCGAGGGTCAGCAGCTCCAGGGTCGGCTTGCGGACGGCGCCGTCCAGGTGGTCGGTGTAGACGAGGACTTCAGCCATGGGATGCGTCTCCAGCGGGAAGGTGCGGGCGGTCGGCGGGTGGCGGCGGTCAGACGAACTTGCGCTCGGCCAGGAACGTGGCGAGCCGCTTGCCGCCCTCGCCGTCGTCGGTGACGATCTCGCCCTTGGTGCGGGCGGGGCGCTCGGTGGCGGACTCGACCACGGTCCAGGCGCCGTCGAGGCCGACCTCCTCGGCCTCGATGCCCAGGTCCTCCAGGTCCAGGGTCTCCACGGGCTTCTTCTTGGCGGCCATGATCCCCTTGAACGAGGGGTAGCGGGCCTCGCCCGACTGGTCGGTGACGGAGATGACGGCGGGCAGCTCGGCCTGGAGGCGCTCGGTGGCGGCGTCCCCGTCGCGACGGCCGGTCACCTTGCCCTCGGCGACGGACAGTTCGGAGAGCAGCGTGGCCTGGGGGACGGCGAGGCGCTCGGCGAGCAGCGCCGGCAGCACGCCCATGCCGCCGTCGGTGGAGGCCATGCCGCAGACGACGAGGTCGTAGCCGGTGTGCTCGATGGCCTTGGCGAGCACCAGCGAGGTGCCCATGACGTCGGTGCCGTGCAGGTCGTCGTCCTCGACGTGGACGGCCTTGTCTGCGCCCATGGACAGGGCCTTGCGCAGGGCGTCCGTCGCGTCCTCCGGGCCGACGGTGACGACGGTGACCTCGGCCTCGTCACCACTCTGCCGCTGGCCTTCGGCGATCCGCAGGGCCTGCTCGACCGCGTACTCGTCGAGCTCCGAGAGCAGCCCGTCCACGGCTTCCCGGTCGGTGGTCAGGTCGTCGGCGAACCGTCGGTCGCCGGTGGCGTCGGGCACGTACTTCACACAGACAACGATCCTCAGGCTCACGCCGGCTCTCCTACTGCTATCGGTCCGCACACAGGGGCAAGGGCAAGATCGACCCGGTTGTTACTGGCCAGTACAACCAAGGTTATCCCCCACAGGCAAGCATGTCTCACTGTGACCTTGCCTACGTGCGTATTGTCGGACCGGGGCCCGATCAGTCGGTGATCGCCGCGCCCAGGGCGGCGACGACGTCGGCCTGCCGCGGCTGACCCGCGGCCCGACGTACCACGCGCCCGTCGGCGTCCAGCACGAGCACCATGGGGGTGCGGGAGATCCCCAGGGCCCGCACCAGGTCGAGCCGGGACTCGGCGTCGATCTCGAGGTGCGCGACGCCGTCCACCGTGGCCGCGACGCCCGCCAGGATCCGGCGGGTGGCCCGACAGGGTTGGCAGAACGCGGTGGAGAACTGCACCAGCGTGGCGCGCCGACCCAGCGGTCCCGCGCCCAGGAACGCCGCGTCCAGGCGCTCGGGCGGTGTCGGTTCGCTCATCGTCGCTCTCGCCCTCCGCTTCCCGGTTCCGTGCTCCACGACGGCCCCCTCGCGGTGGGGCAGCACCCGGCGGGGCGGTTTCATTCCCGCCGTGGTGGCTCGACGACGCCTGAGGACTGGCGATTCTGCCGGCTTTGGGGCACGATTCGGCGGCGCCGCAAGTTACGCAGGCGTAGGTTCGAGGAACAGAAGAGGGGCCCTCCGCATGCCAGAGTTCGTTTACCCGCCGGTCGTCGCCGCCGCGCGGACGATGTTCAAGGCGCTCGACCTGCGCTTCGACATCGCCGGTAGCGAGCATGTGCCGCGTACCGGCGGCGCCGTGCTGGTGAGCAACCACATCGGGTACCTGGACTTCGTCTTCGCGGGATTCGCGGCCCGTCCGGCCCGTCGGCTGGTGCGCTTCATGGCCAAGGAGTCGGTCTTCAAGCACCGGGTGTCGGGTCCGCTGATGCGGGCCATGAAGCACATCCCGGTGGACCGGGCGCAGGGTGAGGCGTCCTTCCGGCACGCGCTGACGGCGTTGAGGGACGGCGAGATAGTGGGGGTCTTCCCCGAGGCGACCATCTCGCAGTCGTTCACGCTGAAGAAGTTCAAGTCGGGAGCGGCCCGGATGGCCCAGCAGACCGGGGTGCCGATCCTCCCGGTCGCACTGTGGGGCACGCAGCGGCTGTGGACCAAGGGCCGCAAGCGGGATCTGGGGCGCAACCACTTCCCGATCACCATCCGCATAGGCTCGCCCATGGCGGTGGATCCGGACGAACCGGCGGCGGCGGTCTCTGACCGGGTGCGGGACCGCGTCCAGGAGCTCCTGGAGTCCGCGCAGAGCGCCTATCCGGCCACTCCGCGGAACGCGGAGGACACATGGTGGCTGCCGGCGCACCTGGGCGGCACGGCCCCGCCGCCGGCGCACGCGGTCTAGGCCCTGTCCTGGCCCGCGGGGTTCGGCGCCGGGTGGCGCGGAACCCCGCGGGCCGGGTGGGCTAACGAGCCAGCTCCTCGCGGAGGGCGGCGACGAAGCCGTCGACGTCCTCCTCGGTGGTGTCGAAGGAGCACATCCAGCGCACGTCGCCGGCCGCCTCGTCCCAGAAGTAGAAGCGGTAGCGCTTCTGGAGGCGCTCGCTCACGTCGTGCGGAAGCCGGGCGAACACGCCGTTGGACTCCACCGGGTGGAGAATCCGCACCCCGTCGACCGCGCGCACGCCGTCGGCGAGCCGGCGGGCCATGGCGTTGGCGTGGCGGGCGCCGCGCAGCCACAGGTCGCCGGCGAGCAGCGCCTCGAACTGCACGGAGACGAAGCGCATCTTGGCGGAGAGCTGCATCGACAGCTTGCGCACGTGGCGCATCCGGCGGGCCACGCCGGGGGTGAGGAGCACGACGGCCTCGCCGAAGAGCATGCCGTTCTTGGTGCCGCCGAAGGACAGTACGTCGACGCCGACGTCGGTGGTGAAGGCGCGCAGCGGCAGGTCGAGGGCGGCGGCCGCGTTGGCGATCCGGGCGCCGTCCAGGTGGACGGTCATGCCGCGCTCGTGCGCGAACTCGCAGATGGCGCGGATCTCGTCGGGGGTGTAGCGGGTGCCGAGCTCGGTGGTCTGGGTGAGCGAGACCACCTGGGGTGTGGCGCGGTGCTCGTCCTCGAAGCCGAACGCCTGCCGGGCGATGAGCTCCGGTGTCAGCTTGCCGTCCGGGGTCGGCACCGTCAGGAGCTTGAGGCCGCCGACGCGCTCGGGGGCGCCGCACTCGTCGGTGTGGATGTGGGCGGTGTCGCCGGTGATGACGGCGCCCCAGCGGTCGGTGAGCGCCTGGAGGGCGACGACGTTGGCGCCGGTGCCGTTGAAGACCGGGTAGACCTCGGCCCGCGGGCCGAGGTGGGCCCGGAAGACGTCCTGCAGGTGCTCGGTGTAGGCGTCGGCACCGTAGGAGGGCTGGTGGCCGCCGTTCGCCAGGGCGAGGGCGGCCAGGATCTCCGGGTGGGCCCCGGAGTAGTTGTCGCTGGCGAAACCGCGGACGGCCGGGTCGTGGTGGCGTGTCGCGTCGGTGGTGGTCAGGGCTGGGGGGTGAGCCACAGTCGGGTTCCGTTCACTTCCTCGGTGGGCTTGGACCAGAGTTGGCCGATCGACTCGGCCAGGTCACGGACGTCCGTGAACCCGGCGAATCTGGCGTCCGGTCGCTCGGCGCGCATCGCGTCGTTGACGAGGGCCTTGACGACGACGACGCTCGCGGCGGCGGACGGCGGGCCGCCGTCCCCGGTCTTGCGGAAGCCGTCGGCCAGGGCCAGGGTCCAGGCCTCGGCCGCCGCCTTGGCCGCGGCGTAGGCGGCGTTGCCCGCGGTGGGGCGGGCCGCGCCCGCGGCGCTGACCAGCACGAAGCGGCCGTTGCCGCTGCGGGCCAGCGGCGCCTCGAAGGCGAGCGAGGTGTGCTGGACGGTGCGCACCAGCAGGTCGTGGAGGAGGTCCCAGTCGGCGAGGTCGGTCTCGGCGAAGGTGGCCGAGCCGCGCCAGCCGCCCACGAGGTGGACGAGCCCGTCGACGCGGCCGTAGTCCTTGAGGATCTTGGCGGCCCAGTCGCGGGTGGCCGCGAGGTGGAGCAGGTCGACGGTGTCGCCGATGACGGTGGCGCCGCCGTGCGCGAAGCGCGCCGCGTCGACGCCGGAGGCCAGTCGTTGGGCGTCCGCGTCGGCGGCCACGACGATCGCGCCGGCCTGGGCGAGGCGCAGCATGACGGCGTGGCCCGCGGCGCCGCCGGCGCCGGCGACCGCGACGACGGCGCCTTCGAGCGGGCCGCCGTTGCGGGGGGCCCCGGGAGTGGTGGTGCTCATGATGTTCGCCTCCTCGATGGGTCCATCATGCCCCGCCCCGGCCGCGGGCTCACGCCGCGTCGGCGGCGGGGGCGGCCGCGGTGATGCCCCGGGTGGACTCGACGACCTTCCTGAGCTTCCTGGCCAGCGCCTCGTAGAACAGGCTCAGCGGGAACTCGTCGGGCAGCACGTCGTCGACCAGCTTGCGGGGCGGGAGGCTGAGGTCGAGGGCGTCGGGGCCCTTGGCCCAGGTGGAGCCGGGG
>NZ_SMKI01000266.1 GCF_004348415.1 Streptomyces hainanensis | reverse complement strand
GGGCGGGGCGTGACATGAGTTCAAGGGCGAATTCGAGGAGGAATCCGTGACAACGTCATTCCCGACCGCGCCGTTTCCCCGGAGGCGAAGCGGGCCGCGTGGCCCGGGAGGTCCCCTCGACCGCCGCCGCTTCCTGCGACTGGCGGGCGGCGCCGCCGCCGTGACCGCGCTGCCCGCGACGTTGACCGGCTGCGGCGGCGGGACGTCGGGCGGCTCGGGATCCCTCCGGCTCGTCGGCGTCTCCGACCAGCAGGCCGCGCTCGACCTGCTCACCGCGGACTACACCGCCACCGGGTTCGAGACCTCGTACTCCCCGACCGACCAGGTGCAGACCTCGCTGCGCACCCAGTTGGGCGCCGGCAACGCCCCCGACGTGCACGTCGTCTACCCCGGCAACGGCAGCGCGATGAGCATGGCGCAGATCGCGCAGGCCGGACTGCTCGCCGACCTGAGCGGCCAGTCGTGGACCGAGAACATCCCCGACAACTTCCGATCGGCCTTCCAACTCGACGGGAAGACCTACCTCTACTCGGCCGGCGCCAGCGTGATCGGCGCGATCTACAACCGGACCGTCTTCCAGGAGGCCGGGGTCGAACCGCCGGAGACCTGGAGCCAGTTCCTCCAGGTCTGCGAGGCGGTCAGGTCGGCCGGCAGGACACCGATCGCGCTGGGCGCGCAGACCGCGTGGGTCACCCAACTCATCAGCTACGCACTGGTGCCGTCCACCGTGTACGCCCGGAACCCCGAGTTCGACAGCCAGTTGCGGGACGGCTCGGCGAGCTTCGCCGACTCCGGCTGGGTCGACGCCCTGGAGATGTACCTGGAGCTGCAGGAGCGCGGGTACTTCAACGACAACCCGAACGGCACCACGTTCGAGCAGCAGACCGCCATGGTGGCCACCGGCGAGGCCGCGATGGCCGTCCAGGTGTCGGCGGTGCTGCCGGACTTCCGCGCCGCCGCCGCGAACCCCGACGACCTGGCGATGTTCCCGGTGCCGGGCGCGGACACGGCGGCGGACGTGTGGATACCGGCCGGTGTCGTGGTCGGGCTCGGCGTCAGCGCGGGCAGCCGCAACCGGGACGCCGCCCTGGCGTTCGTCGAGTTCCTCGGCGAACAGCGGAACATCAACCGCTGGGCGGAGGAGATCGCCTGCGTGCCGCTGGTGCGCGACGAAAGCTCCCGCGTCGACCCGGCGTTGGAGCCGTTCCTGCCGTTCATGGACGGCGACCGCGCCGTCCCCTTCATGGACCAGGCCTGGCCCAACGCCGAGGTGCAGCCCACCCACTTCGCGGTGGTGCAGGAACTGCTCGGCGGCCGGACCACGGTCGCGGACGCGCTGAACCGGCTGGACGAGACCTACCGGCAGGAGTAGTCGATGTCCTTGTCCATACCCGGCCGCCGACGGCGGGGCGGCTTCCTGACCCCGCCGTGGTGGTTCGCCGCGCCCGCCCTGCTGGTGTACGCCCTGGTGGTGCTGTACCCGAGCCTCAGCGGCATGGTCTACGCCTTCACCGACTGGAGCGGCATCGGCGACAGCTCCTTCAACGGACTCGACAACTTCCGGCAGTTGTTCCGGGACGACGCCGCCCGCGGGGCCCTGGGCAACACGCTGTCGCTGACCCTCGCGATCGTCGTCGTCCAGAACGGCATCGGCCTGCTGCTGGCCCTCGGCGTGCACACGCGCATCAGGTCGCGGGGGCTGCTGCGGGTGGTGTTCTTCGCGCCGGCCGTGGTCAGCCCGGTCATGGTGGCGGTCCTGTGGAAGTACGTCTACAACCCCGCGCCGGACGCCGGGCTCAACGGCATCCTCGGCGCGATCGGGCTCGGCGGCCTGCGTCAGGACTGGCTCGGCGACCCGTCGCTCGCGCTGTGGTCGGTGGCCGGGATGGTCGTCTGGCAGTTCGCCGGCTACTCGATGATCATCTTCCTGGCCGGCCTCTCGGGGGTGCCCGACGAACTGCACGAGGCCGCGATGATCGACGGCGCCGGCCGGTTCCAGCGCTTCCGGCACGTCACCTGGCCGCTGTTGGCGCCCGCGCTCACCATCAACATCATGCTGTCGACCATCGGCGGGCTGAAGCTCTTCGACCAGGTCTACGCGGCGACCGGCGGCGGCCCCGGCTACGCCAGCGAGACGCTGTCCACGGTGCTCTTCAAGGAGGCGTTCGTCCTCGGCCACTACGGCTACAGCACGGCGATCGCGCTCGTCCTGGCGCTCTTCGTCGCCGCCGTGTCGCTCGTACAGATCCACTACCTGCGCGGCCGGGAGGTGAACGGATGAGAGTCCGCTACGGGTACCGCACGTTCCTGCTGGAGATCGTGATGATCGCCGTCGCGCTGGCGTTCCTCTTCCCGGTGTACGCGCTGATCACGCTGTCGCTGAAGGACGCGCGGGGGATCGCCGCGGAACCGCTGTCGCCACCGACGGACCCGACGTTCGACAACTTCTCCCGGGCCTGGTCGCAGGCCACGTTGGGCGAGGCGCTGCTGAACAGCACGCTCATCACGGTGCTCAGCCTGCTGGCACTCATCGCGACCGGGTCGTTCGCCGCCTACTTCCTGGCCCGCTGCGCCACCCGGCTCGGGTTCCGGCTGTACGTGCTGTTCCTGCTGGGCATCGTGCTGCCCTTCCAACTCGGGATGATCCCGCTGTTCAGGCTCGTCGACTCGATGGGCCTGCTCGGCACCTACCAGGGGATGATCCTCTTCTACACCGGCATCCAACTCCCGTTCACGGTCTTCCTCTACACCGGGTTCATCCGGGCGCTGCCGGGCGAGTACGCCCACGCCGCGCTGATCGACGGCGCCACCCATCTCCAGGCCTTCACCCGGGTGGTGTTCCCGCTGCTGCGGCCGATCACCGGGACCGTGCTGATCCTCAACGCCGTGTTCATCTGGAACGACTTCTTCACGCCGCTGCTGTATCTGGGCGGGTCGGCGCGGGAGACGGTCCCGGTGCGGATCTTCGCGTTCGTCGGCCAGTACGTCTCCGACTACGGGCTGGTGTTCGCCGGCCTCGTGCTGGCCTCGCTGCCGATCGTCGCCGCGTTCCTGGTGCTCCAGCGGTATGTGATCAGGGGCTTCGCCAGCGGGATGAAGGGGTGAGGCGATGACGGGCTGAGCCGGGTGGCCGGGGCGTCCCGCTAGGGCGCTCCGGCCAGCTGCCAGCCCTCGCCGCAGGCGCCCCCGTCGGCCGCCTCGGTCACGGTGGTCTCGTCGCCCGCGGGGGTGAGCAACGGGTGGTAGAAGCGGGCTATCTCGGTGCTCGACCGCGGCACGTAGTGGAAGATCAGCGAGCGCCTGAACCGGTCGGTCGTCCGGTTGGGGCCCGACCCGTGGACCAGGCTGCCGTGGAAGAAGAGCACGTCACCGGCGCGCATCTCGGTCTGGACCTCGGCCATCCCGGGGGGCAGTTCGACGCCGGAGGCCGTGAAGGACTCCGCCTCGTCGGCCTCCTGGGGGCACACCAGCTCGTACCGGTGCGATCCGGGTGCCACCCGGAGCGCGCCGTTGGCCGCGTCGCAGTCGTCCACCGCGAGCCACGCGGCGACGCAGGTCTCGGGGTGGGCCCGCAGGAACAGGTTGTCCTGGTGCAGGGCCTGACCCCGGGCGGTGGGCGGTTTGAAGTAGAACATCGACTGGGCGCCGAGCGGCGGGCCGATCAGCTCCGCCACCCGCCCCATGATCCTGGGGTCCAGCATCCAGCGCCGGGCCAGCCGCCCCGCCTCGGTGTCGACGTGCCGGTGCGGATGGACGAACCGCGGGTAGCGGGCCAGCACGTCGTCCTCGGGCACATGGTCGTCATGCCCCAGGGACCGGTCCCGCTCGACCTGTTCCATGAAGACGTCACGGATTTCCTCGATCTCGGCCGACGAGAGGAGCGCGCGCTCCTGGACCACGCCAGCGCGGGCGTACTCGTCGGCGAGCCCGGTTCCGGGCTCTCGCACGATGGATGACATACGAGCGATTGTGAGCGGGCGCCCGCCCGCCGGGTATGGCAGAACGCGGCGCACCCATGGAAGATTCTGCTGTGCACGGCCAACGACCGCGCGCGGAGTCGCGCAGCCCGGTGATCGACCAGGTCGAGGGCGGACGGCTGCGTGAGGGGCCGGAGTACGCCACCTTCCGCAGCCGGGGGACGACCGACTGGCTGCTGATCCACACCGTCGCCGGATCAGGGCAGTTGACCGGGGTGGAGGGAAGCGTGCGCACGGCGGTCGGCGACGCGGTCCTGCTGCGTCCCGGGGTCCTCCACGACTACCGGACGGCGCCCGGGGAGGCGCAACCGGAAGGGGCGCACTGGGAGATCGTCTTCTCGCACTTCCACCCCCGCCACGCCTGGCTGCCGTTGCTGGACTGGCCCCAGCCCGTCACGGGTGTCGGCCGGATCCGCACCCGGGGCGAGGTGCACCAACGCGTCGCCGCCACGCTGGCGCGCTCCGCCCAGGCCGGGGTCGGCACCCTGCGGCAGGCCACGGCGTTCGCGATGAACGCCCTGGAGGAGGCGCTGTTGTGGTGCGACACGCAGAACCCGCTGACGTCCCGCATGGACGAACGGCTGCTGCGCGTCATCGAGCACGTGGACGCCCACCTCGCCGAGCCCCTCACCGTGGACCGGCTGGCGGCGAGCGTGCACCTCTCGCCCTCCCGGCTGACGCGCCTGTTCACCGAGCATCTGGGAACCACCCCGCAGCGGTACGTCGAGCGGCAGCGGATGACCCTCGCCAAGCAGCTCCTCGACCTCACCAACCGTCCGGTGGCCGCCATCGCGCGCGAGCTGGGGTGGCGCGACCCGCTGTACTTCACGCAGCGCTTCCGCAGGTTCACCGGACAGAGCCCGACGGCGTACCGAAGGCGAAGGTGACGGTCCGGCTCCACGGCCCAGCGGCCCCACGGCCCAGCGGCGTTCACCCGAAGCCCGCCTCGGTGAAACAGCACGCGCCGCGCTCCGCCTGGCGCAGGGCCGGCCGGGGAACCAACCGCGGCGCCTGCCGGACGTACTGACGGAAGCCCGACGCCCGGAACCTCAGATCGAACGCGTGTCCCTCGATGTGCCACGACGGCTCGTCCGTCTCGTCCTCCGCGGATGATCAGGGTAGTCGTCGGTCCGGGCGTCGCCGGCGTGGTCACCGTGGAACCCGAGTGGACACCCGCCTCGGGTCCGAGGGCGGGCCGCCGCCCGAGTTCTGGGAGGTTCCTGGGAAACGGGCCGGTGTTCGGGCCGTGCGCCGCCGCTGACCCGCGTCGCGCCGCTCCCCCTCTGAGGAAGTTCCCAGCACCTCCCCGGAAGCTGGCGTACGGCGTCGCCAAGGTGTGCGAGCCAGTGGCGCGCGGCGTCGTACCGCCCCGAGTACGGCGCCGCCGCCTCACCGCGAGGGAAGCGAAGTGCTCGCCACATGTCGACCGCCACGTCCCGTACCCGCGCCCGTACCCGCGCCACGTCCGGTTCCGGGCCGCGTTCCGGACGGGAGGGCCCCGCCGTGGCCGTGCGTCTCGGGCCGGTCGGTCCCGGACCGAACGCCCTGGAAGGGGCGGCGGCCGCGCTGTGCGCCGTGGCGGCCATGGCCGCCGTGTCCGCGCTGGCCCTGGTCCTGCTCGGCGCCGGATCGGTCGGGTCACTGTGGCCGCTGACGATGGCGGTGACGGCGATGGCCGTCGGCGGCTCGGTGCGCGCGGAGGCCACCGGGTCGGGCGCCGCCGGGTCGACGGACTCGGGCCTCGGCGCGCTGTTCGGCGGGGGCGGCGGCCTGGGCCCGTCGCTGAGCGGTGCCGTCCAGGTCGTCCCGCTCGGCGTGACGCTGGTCGGCGCCGTCGTCCTGTGGCTCGCCTTCGCCCGGCGGCCGCGGTCGCGGCGGCTCGACGCGGGCGAGTGGGCCGCGCGGGCGGCCGGCGCGTGCGCCGCCGGTGTGCTGGCGCTCGCGGTCGTGGCCGCCCTGGGGCGGGGGGAGATCACCGTGCCCGACTCGGCGACGAGCGGGCCGGGCGACGCGCTCGGCGGCCTCGGCGGTCCGGGTGGTCTCGGGGGCGGCGGGATGGCCGACCTGGCCACCCGCTACGAGGCGCAGGTGGGCACCACCGCCCTCGGCGCGCTGCCGTGGGTGGTTGTCACGCTCGCGGTGGGGTGCGCGATCGGCCGCCGGCTGCGGTTCCCCCTCGGCGGGACACCGGACCGGCTGCGGGACGCCTGGGCCCCGAGCGTCTCGGCCGTCGTGCGCACCCTGCTCGTCCTGGCATGGGTGCCGACGATGCTGCTGGCCACGGTCGGGACCGCGGTCGGTGGCCGGGCGGGAACGGCGGCGGGCGCGGTGCTGCTGCTGGCGCCGAACGCCCTGGCGGTGCTCCTGACGCTCGGCGCGGGTGCCCCGTGGACGGCGGCGGCCCACCCGGTGGAGAGCGCGGAGGGCAGTCCGCTCGCCTCACTCCTGGGGGGAACGGGGGCAACGGGCGGAACGGGCGGCCTCCTGGGGGCCGGCGCACTGCCCGACGCCGCTGAGGACCTGAGGTCGTTGGCGGTGGGCGGGGTGCCACTCTGGGCGCCGGCCCTCGGGCTGCTCGCCGTCGTACTCGTCGGCTGCGCCCACGCCGCCGCCCGAGCGGGCCACCCGTCCCTGGCCCGCGCCCCGCTCGGCCACCGTGGCCGGTTCGCCCGACACCTGGGCGCCGCCTGGCGGTTCGGGATCGTCACGGCCGTCGTCCTGGGGGGAGCCGCCTGGCTGGCGGAGGCGTCCGGACGCTTCGGCATCAGCGTGTTCGGCGGCGAGTTGGGCGGAACGCGCGCCGAGCTCGGCGGCGGCGTGGTGCCGTGGGCGGCCGCGCTCGGGCTGCTCGCCGGGAGCCTGGCCGGGTTCGCGGGCAGCCTGCTCTCCACCGCGCGCGGCCCCCGGGCACCGCGGTGACCACCGCCTTTACCCGGTCACGACGCACCGCGTCACTATCCTGCCCCGCAGTGTCCCGGCCGATCTGGAGGCCCCCTTTGACGACCACCGAGCACCCCGAAGCGGGCCCGGCCACCGGGGGGAACCTGCTCGTGGTGGACGACGAGCCCACCGTGCGGGGGTTGTTGTGCGCGGCGCTGCGGCACGCCGGGTTCACCGTCGCGGCGGCCGGGACGGGCCAGGAGGCCCTGGACCGGGCGCGTGAGGTCTCGCCCGACCTGGTCCTGCTGGACGTCATGCTTCCCGACCTGGACGGCTTCGAGGTGATCCGCCGGCTGCGCGAGCGGCACGGTCCCGCCATGACGCCCCGGGCCGGGCACGTCCCCGTCGTCTTCCTCACCGCCCGCGACGCCACCCGGGACAAGGTCGAGGGCCTGGTGCTGGGCGGCGACGACTACGTGACCAAGCCGTTCGAGCTGGAGGAGCTGATCGCCCGCATCCGTGCCGTGCTGCGCCGCACCGGCGGCGACCCCACCGCGCTGCTGCGCGTGGCCGATCTGGAGCTCGACCCCGAAGGGGTGCAGACGACCCGGGCCGGCGAGCCGATCCGGCTGTCGCCCACGGAGTTCCGGCTGCTGCACTACCTGATGGCCAACGCCGGGCGCACGGTCTCCAAGCCGCAGATCCTGCGCCGCGTGTGGGACTACGACTTCAACGGCGACACCGGCATCGTCGACACCTACATCAGCTACCTGCGCCGCAAGATCGACAATGGCGGGCCGAAGCTCGTCCACACCGTGCACGGCGTCGGCTACGTGCTGCGCGGCCCGAAGCCGTGAGCGGGCCCCGGATCCGTGCCCTGTGGCCGCGGGCCTCGCTGCGCGTCCGGGTGCTGCTGCTGGCCGTCGCCCTGCTGGCGGTCGGGCTCACCGCGTTCGGCCTGGTCACCGGCAACGCCCTGCGCGGCCACCTGGAGGACCGACTCGACTCCCAACTCCGCGCCAACACACAGGTGTTCGCCGTGCTGCCGGCCACGCTGGCCGAGGGCGGAGCCGAACGGGACCCGCCGGGCACCGCCGACCTCGGCACGGACATCCTCGGCAACCCCCTCGTCACGTACGTCTCGGACGACGGCACCGTCGAGGACAGCGTCGACTTCCTCGCCGGCGCGAACGGGACCGGGGAGGACCGGGGCCCGGAGCTTCCCGACCTGGACGCGGCCTCCGTCGTCGCCCGGGACGGCCGCCCGTTCACCGTCGGCGGCGCGGACGGTGCTTCGCGGTGGCGGGTGATGGCCGTGCCCAGGGCCTCCGTGGCCCTGCTCCGCGGGGACGTGACGGGGCCGTCGGACGTCTCCGGCAGCGTGGTGGTGTCGATGTCGATGGCCCAGGTCGACGGCACGGTGGACCGCATGTGGCGGATCTTCCAGGGCGCCGGCCTCGGTCTGCTGGCGCTGCTGGCCGTCGCCGGCTGGTTCGCGGTCCGCTCCGGGCTGCGCCCGCTGTCCCGGGTCGAGCGGACCGCCGCCGAGATCGCGGGCGGCGACCTCTCCCGCCGGGTCCCGGAACTGGGCGGCCCCCGCACGGAGCTCGGCCGGCTGACGGCCGCGCTGAACACCATGCTCGGGCAGTTGGAGGCCGCCTTCGCCGCCCGCGCCGCGTCCGAGGCGCGGATGAGCCGGTTCGTCGCCGACGCCAGCCACGAACTGCGCACCCCGCTCGCCGGCATCAGGGGGCTGACCGCCCTCCACCGCATGGGCGCGCTCGCCGAACGCGAGGACGTCGACGCCACGATGGCCCGCATCGCCCGCGAGTCGGAGCGCCTCACCCGGCTCGTCGAGGACATGCTCCTGCTGGCCCGCCTCGACGAGCGCGCGCTGCGGGAGACGGGGGCGCCCGCCGACGGCCGGGGGGCCGACCTCCCGTCCGGCCTCGACCTCGCCCCCACCGACCTCCGCACGCTGGCCGTGGACGCGCTGCACGACGCGCACGCCCTCGACCCCACCCGCACCGTCACCCTCAGCGGCCCCGGCGGCGAGGGACCACCCGCCTCCGCGCAGGCGCTGGCCGACGAGGCCAGGCTGCGGCAGGTCGTCACCAACCTGGTCGGCAACGCCGTCACCCACACTCCCGCCGGCACCCCCGTCCGCATCGGCGTCGGCACCGTCGGCGACCACGCGGTGTTCGAGGTCGCCGACCGGGGCCCGGGCCTCACCCCGGAGGAGAGCGGCCGCATCTTCGACCGCTTCCACCGCGCCGACACCTCGCGCACCCGCGCCACCGGCGGCTCCGGCCTGGGCCTCGCCATCGTCCGGTCCCTCGTCACCGCGCACGGCGGACACGTCGAGGTCGACTCGACGCCCGGCCGGGGCACCACCTTCAGGACCCTGCTGCCGCGGCTCGCCGACCAGCACGCGCCGGCGGGCCGGAGGCCACCGGCGTAGGGGCACCGGTGGCCTCCGTGGTGTCCGTGGGGTCCGTGGCGTCCGGGTCGGTGTCACATGTGGATCACCGGCGCGGCGTTCGGGTCCTCCTCGACCCGGCCGCGGCGGTAGAGCAGGGCGCTGACGAGGAGTCCGGCGGCGAAGAAGGCGGCGGACCACCAGTAGGAGGTGGCGTAGCTCTCCAGCTGGGCCTGGGCCATGACGGCCGGGTCGCGGGGGTCCCTGCCGGCCAGGTAGTCGGTGGCGGCGCCGGCGGCGAGGGTGTTGAGGAGGGCGGTGCCGACGGAGCCGCCGATCTGCTGCATGGTGTTGACGGTGGCGGAGGCGACGCCGGCGTCCTCGGCGGCCACGCCGCTGGTGGCCAGGCTCATCGCGGGTGCCATGACCAGGCCGATGCCGAGGCCGGTGGCGATCAGCGGCGGCATGATGTGGGTGGCGTAGTCGCTGGCGAGGTCGAGGCCGGTGAGCCAGACCAGGCCGGCGGCGGCGATGCCCATGCCCAGGGGGACGATCGGCCTGGGGCCGAAGCGGGGGACGAGGACGCTGGTGGAGAGCGTGGCGGTGATCATGAGCCCGGCGACCATGGGCAGGAAGGCCAGGCCGGTCTCGATGGGGCTGTAGAGGAGGCTCGCCTGCAGGTAGTAGGTGAGGAAGAGGAAGACGCCGAACATCCCGGCGCCGCTGATCAGCACGGCGAGGAAGGAGGCGGCGCGGTTGCGGTCGAGCAGGACGCGCAGCGGCAGCAGGGGGTGGGCCGTCCTGGTCTGCCACCAGGTGAACACGGCGAGGAGCACGGCGCCGGCGAGCAGGCAGCCCCAGGTGGCGACGTCGCTCCAGTCGTGGGACTCGGCGTTGGAGAAGCCGTAGACGACGGCGAACAGGCCGGTGGAGACCAGCAGGGTGCCGGGGACGTCCAGGGTGGCGGCGCGGTCCCGGGCGGCGCGCCGGAGCAGGATCGCCCCGCCGGCGAAGGCGGCGACGGCGAAGACCAGGTTGACGTAGAGCGTCCAGCGCCAGTCCAGGGTCTCGGTCAGCACGCCGCCCAACAGGAGGCCGATGGCGCCGCCGGCACCGGCGATGGCGCCGTAGACGCCGAACGCCCTGGCGCGCTCCCTGGCGTCGGTGAACGTCGTGGTCAGCAGGGAGAGCGCGGCGGGCGCGAGGAGCGCGCCGAAGACGCCCTGCAGGGCACGGGCGGCGATGAGCACCTCGAAGCTGCCGGCGGCGCCGCCCAGCGCGGAGGCGCCGGCGAAGCCGACGAGGCCCGTCAGGAAGGTGATCTTGCGGCCGAAGAGGTCGGCGACGCGCCCGCCGAGGAGTAGCAGGCTGCCGAAGGCGAGGGCATAGGCGGTGACCACCCACTGGCGGTCGCCGTCGGTGAACCCGAGCTCCTGCTGCGCGGAGGGCAGCGCGATGTTCACGATGGTGGCGTCGAGGACGACCATGAGCTGGGCGAGGCCGATCACGACCAGGATCCACCAGCGGTGCCGCGCGGACGCGGGCGCTTCGGCGGCGGTGGCCGGGGCGGTGCCGACGGGGGTGTCGGCGGTGGTACGGGACATGAC
>NZ_SMKI01000265.1 GCF_004348415.1 Streptomyces hainanensis | reverse complement strand
GCCGCCGAGCATCCAGGTGTAGTGCTCGGCGAGCAGCCGGTCGTAGTGGTCCTTCGCCGCGATCAGCCGCAGGTCGGACACCGTGCCGAGGGTGGCGTGGGCCAACGTCTCGGCGGCGGTGGGGCCGCCGGTGTAGCCGATGACGGGCATCGCGGCGGCCAGCGCCGCGTCGACGCCGGCCGGGCTGTCCTCGATCACCAGGCAGCGGGCCGGCGGGTGGCCCGACTCGCGGGCCGCGTGCAGGAACAGGTCGGGGGCCGGCTTGCCGCGCGCCACGTCATCGGCGCTGAAGATCCGCCCCGCGAAGCGCGGCCACAGCCCGCTGTGGGTGAGCGAGTGCCGGATCCTGGGGTGGCCGCCGCTGGAGGCGACGCAGTACGGGAGGCCGCGCGCGTCGAGGGCGTCGAGGAGTTCGCCGACCCCCGGCATGGTGTGCGGCCGGGCGGCGAACGCCTCGCTGACCCGCCGCCGGTACTCGGCCAGCCAGTCGGCGTCGACCGGGCCGGTGGCGTGCGCCCGCACCTGCTCGTACAGGTACGCCTCCGGGCGGCCGAGGAACCGCCGCCGCACCTCGTCGGGGGTGAGCGGCCAGCCCACCTCGGCGGTCATCGCGGCTACCACGGCCGGACCGAGGGTCTCGGTGTCCACGAGCACGCCGTCGCAGTCGAAGACGACCAGGTCCACGCCGGCGAGCGGCCCCTCGTCGGTCATCGGGCACCCGCCGACTCCAGGGAGACCAACGCGGCGTCCACCACGGCCTCGACGGTCATGCCCCTGGCGGCCAGCGCCTCGGCGGCGGGCGCCGAGAGGCCGAAGTCGTCGATGGTGACGGCGGTGCCGTGCTCGCCGAGCAGGTCGTGCCAGCCGAAGGACGACGCGGCCTCCACCACCACCCGGGCGCGGACGGCCGGCGGCAGCACCGCGTCGCGGTAGCCGCGGTCCTGCGCCAGGAACCAGTCCTTGGACGGCACGGAGACGACCCGCGCCGCGACGCCGCGGCCGGCCAGCGCCTCGCGGGCGGCCAGCGCCAGCGCGACCTCGCTGCCGCTGGCCAGCAGCAGCACGTCCGCGCCCTCCGCCACGACGTACGCGCCGCGCGCCACGCCCTCCCGGACGACCGCGACGGGCGTCGGCAGCACCGGCACGCCCTGCCGGGCCAGGACCAGGCCGACCGGCCCGTCCTGGCCGAGGGCGGCCAGCCAGGCCGCGGCGGTCTCGGTGGCGTCGGCCGGGCGGACGACGGCGAACCCCGGCATGGCGCGCAGCGCGGCCAGGTGCTCGACGGGCTGGTGGGTGGGCCCGTCCGCGCCGAGGGCGACCGAGTCGTGGGACCAGACGTGGACGACGGGCAGCCGCATCAGCGCCGCGAGCCGCAGCGCGGGCCGCTGGTAGTCGCTGAAGACCAGGAAGGTGCCGGCGAACGGGGTGTCGTTGCCGACCAGGGCGATGCCGTTGAGGGCGGCGGCCATGGCGTGCTCGCGCACACCCCAGTGGACGGTGCGGCCGGCCGGCTGCTCGGGGAGGAAGGAGCCGCCGTCCTTGATGGTGGTGCGGTTGGAGTCGCCGAGGTCGGCCGAACCGCCCCACAGCCTGGGGAACGCGGCGGCCAGCGCCTGAATCACGGCGCCCGACGCGTCGCGGGGCGCGACGGAGGCGCCGGGCTCGAAGTCGGGGAGCGCGGCGGCGACCGCGCCCGGCTCGGGGCGGGCGACGGCGGCGTCACGCGCCGCGGCCCGCTCGGGGTGGGTGGCGCGCCAGGCCGCCACGGCCTCGTCCCAGGCCCGGTGCAGGGCCGCGCCGCGCTCGACGGCGCGGCGGGTATGGGCGCGCACCTCGGGCGGGACGGTGAACGGCGCGAGGGCCACGCCGAGCCGCCGCTTGGTGGCGGTGACCTCGGCCGCGCCGAGCGGCGCGCCGTGCGCGGCCGGGGTGTCGACGGCGTGGGGGGCGGGCCAGGCTATCCGGGACTTCAGGACGATCAGGGTGGGCCGGCCGCGCTCGGCGCGGGCGGCGGTGAGGGCGGCGTCCAGCGCGTCGGTGTCGACGTCGCCGTCGGCGGCGAGCCCGACGTGGCGCACGGACCAGCCCTGGGCGGCGAAGCGGGCGCCGGTGTCCTCGCGGGTGGCGAGGTCGGTGGAGCCCTCGATCTGGATGCCGTTGTCGTCCCAGACGACGACCAGGTTGTCGAGGCCGTGGCGGCCGGCGAGCGCGCCGGCCTCGTAGGAGAGGCCCTCCTGGAGGTCGCCGTCGGAGGCCAGCACCCACACGGTGCGGTCGGTGACCTCGGGCGCCGCGCCGGCCAGCCGGGCGGCGTCCCGCCGCAGCGCCATGGCCATGCCGACGGCGGTGGCGACGCCCTGGCCGAGCGGCCCGGTGGTCGTCTCGACGCCGGCGGTGTGCCGGTACTCGGGGTGGCCGGGGGTGCGGGAGTCGAGCCGGCGGAAGGCACGCAGGTCGTCGAGGTCCAGGTCGTAGCCGGTGAGGTGGAGCTGGGTGTACAGCAGGATGCTGGCGTGGCCGCAGGAGAGCACGAAGCGGTCGCGGCCCTCCCAGCCGGGGTCGGCCGGGTCGTGCCGCAGGTGCCGCTGGAACAGCAGGTGGGCGACCGGGGCCAGGGCCATCGCCGTGCCGGGGTGCCCGGAGCCGGCGGCCTCCACGGCGTCCATGGCCAGGGCGCGGGCCACCGCGACCGCCTGACGGTCGGTGGGATCGAGGGCGGGGTCGGTCACGGCGGGCTCCTCTGTGCACGGGCGGGCGAGCGGATGACGTCGCCGTCATCGATTGGTCATGTCGTCATGATGACTCGCCTCAACGTAACGCATCCCGACCACCCACCCACTCTGACCTATTTATCCCTTTTATCCGGAGTCTGTTGCCCCATTCCGCCCCTGTTCAGGAAGCTTCTCCACGGGAGTACGGTTACAGGGAATCGACCTATTGACGTCGTGTGGGTTTCTAGTCATCATGACGTCTCGACGACACGTTCTCAGCGAGGAGGCGGCGATGGCCGAGCACAAATACGCCCAGGTGCGCGACCATCTGCTGCGGCGGGTCAGCGGGCTGCCGGTCGGCGGTCAACTGCCGCCGGAGTCGGCGCTCTGCGAGGAGTACGCCGTGAGCCGGATCACACTGCGGCGGGCCGTCGACGAGCTGGTGAACGACGGGCACCTGATCCGTCAGCACGGCAAGGGCACGTTCGTCACCCGCCCCCGGTACGCGCTCAAGCACCGCGAGCGGTTCGTCAACGAGGTCACCGGCTTCTTCACCCAGCTGACCAGGCAGGGCCACACCGTCACCTCGGAGGTCCTGACGCAGAAGCCGATGCGCGCCGGCACCCGGCTCGCGGCGGCGCTCGACGTCTCGCCGGCCACCTCCGTCATCCACCTGGAGCGGCTGCGCCGGGTCAACGGCCGGGTCCACCACCTCGCCGACTCCTACGTGGAGGAGGAGCGCTTCCCCGACGTGCTCACGGTGGACTTCACCGCCACCTCCCTCTACGCCTACCTCCGCGCGCACCACGACGTGGTGCTCACCCGGAACGAGATCGTCGTCGGCCTGCACGAGTGCGACGGGCGGGAGGCCGCCCTGATCGACGTGGAGCCCGGCTCGGCGCTGCTCCTGGCGACCTCCCGGGTCTTCGACCTCAACCGGCGGCCGGTGATCCACGGCACGTCCAAGTTCCTGCCCGAGAGCGCCGAGCTGTCCTTCGACATCGTCGCCGACGCCGAGTAGCGCCGAGTAGCACCGCCCGCGCCACGCACCACGCACCAATAGAGAGACCGACCGCGATGACGACCAGCACCACCAAGCTCAGCGACCTGCTCCCCGAGGGGAAGATACGTTTCTCCGCCGACCGCCTCGGCTGGCGCGAGGCGGTGCGGGAGGTCGCCGCGCCCCTGCTCGACGCCGGGGACATCACCCCCGACTACGTCGACGCCATGATCGAGTCGATCGAGGCCGGCGGCACCTATATCAACCTCGGCTTCGGGATCGCCCTGGCCCACGCCAGGCCCGAGCGCGGCGCGGTGCGCACCGCCATCTCGATGCTGCGCCTGACGGAGCCGGCGCCGCTGCTCGACCAGCCCGAGCACGCCGTCGACCTCTACTTCTGCTTCGCCGCGGCGGACGCCACGGCGCACACGCTGGCGATGGCCTCGCTGGCCCGTCTGCTGTCGGACCCCGGGACCCGGGAGGCGCTGCGCGCCGCCCGCTCGGCGGCCGACGTCACCCAGCTCATCCACGAGTTCGAGGAGTCGAAATGAAATTCCTGGCGATGTGCAGCACCGGCCTCGGCAGCAGCTTCATGGTGCGCATGAACATCGAGGAGGTCCTGGCCGAGCTCGGCGTCGGCGGCGTCGAGGTCGACCACTCCGACATCGGCTCGGCGAGCGCGGCGAGCGCCGACGTCTTCTTCGTGGCCAGGGACCTGGCGGAGACCGCCGAGGGCCTGGGCGACGTGGTCGTCCTCAACAGCATCATCGACCGCGAGGAACTGCGCGAGGCCGTCAAGGACGCCGCCGTCCGCAAGGGCCTGCTCTGACCTTCTGACCCAGCTCGCACCCCCACAGCAAGGAACGTCTGTCCGCTGCCGACGTCACCTGCATCGCGACCAAGAACCACCAGTCGTGCCGTAGAAAGGCGTTGACCAGTGAACAGCTTCCTTAACGTCCTCGTGGACATATTCCGCGAGCCGTCCGTCATCATCGGCCTGATCGCCCTCACCGGCCTGGTCCTCCAGCGCAAGTCCTTCTCGGACACCCTGAAGGGCACGATCAAGGCGTTCGTCGGCTTCCTGGTGCTGGCCGCCGGCGCCGGGGTCGTCTCCGGGGCGCTGACGCCGTTCGGCGACATGTTCCAGCACGCGTTCGACGTGCAGGGCGTGGTGCCCAACAACGAGGCCATCGTCGGCACGGTCCTCACCGACTTCGGCACCCAGGCCGCGTTGATCTTCTTCTTCGGCATGGTGGTGAACGTGCTGCTGGCACGCTTCACCCAGCTCAAGTACATCTACATGTCGGGCCATGTGGCGCTCTACCTGGCCGCCATGATCGCCGTGATCCTCATGGCGAACGGCTTCGAGTCGTGGCAGGCCGTGCTGTGGGGCTCCCTCGCCCAGGGCATCGTCACCACCGTCTCGCCGGCCCTGGTGCAGCCGTGGATGCGGCGGGTCACCAAGCAGGACAACGTGGCGCTCGGCCACACCGGCGGCTTCGGCATCGCCACCAGCGGTCTGGTCGCCAAGCTCACCAAGGGCGACAGCAGGAAGTCGACCGAGGACCTGAAGATCCCCTCCGGGCTCGGCTTCCTGCGGGACACCACCGTCGTCATCGCCGTCTCGATGGGCGTCATCTACCTGCTGGTCACGCTGATCGCCGGCCCCGGCTACGTCGAGGACGAGCTGAGCGGCGGCCAGTGGTTCCTGATCTGGGCGATCATGCAGGCCGGCATGTTCGCGGCCGGCGTCACGGTCATCCTGGCCGGCGTCCGGATGGTGCTCGCCGAGATCATCCCCGCCTTCAAGGGCATCTCGCAGAAGCTGGTGCCGAACGCCAAGCCGGCCCTGGACGTCCCGATCGTCTTCACCTTCGCGCCCAACGCCGTGCTCATCGGCTTCCTGGCCAGCTTCGCGGCCGGCCTGATCGGCATGGGCGTGCTGGCGGCCGTCGGCGGCACGATCATCATCCCGGGCATCGTGGCGCACTTCATGACCGGCGGTGCCTCGGGCGTCATCGGCAACGCGGTCGGCGGCCGGCGCGGCGCGGTGCTCGGCGCCGCGGCCAACGGTCTGCTGATCACCTTCCTGCCGCTGCTGATCCTGCCCCGGCTGGGCGACGTGGGCCTGGCCAACTCCACCTTCTCGGACGCCGACTTCGGCGTCGCGGGCTTCTTCGTGGGCAACGCGGCGAACTGGTCGCAGGCCGCGGTGATCGTGCTGGTGCTCGGCTCGCTGGTCGGCCTGTTCGTGGGCAGCGCGATCGCCTCCCGCCGCCAGGCGGCGCGCGCCGCGGTGGCGGCGGACTCCGCGCCCGAGCAGGAACAGGAGCCGCAGCCGACCTCCTGACTCCGCCATTCCACGGCCGGGCCCGTATGGTGCGAACCGTACGGGCCCGGCCGTCTGTCTTCCTGGAGCCTCTGGTGTTGTTCGATCCGCGCGACCTCCGACTCCCCGTGGTGCAGGCCCCGCTGGCCGGCGGGCCCGCGACGCCCGAACTCGTCGCGGCCGTGTCCGGGGCCGGCGGCCTCGGCTTCCTGGCCGCCGGCTACCGCACGGCGGACGAGGTCGCGGCGCGGATCGCCCAGGTGCGGGCCGGGACCACCGAGCCCTTCGGCATCAACGTCTTCGTCCCCCGCCCGATCCCCGACCCGGCCGGCGCCGACCGCTACCGCGCCGAACTCGCCGCCGAGGCCGAGCGGTACGGCGTCGCGCTGCCGGACCCGGACCCCACCGACACCGACGACTGGGACGCCAAGCTGCGGCTACTGCTCGACGACCCGGTGCCGGTCGTCTCCTTCACCTTCGGCCCACCGCCGCCCTGGGTGGTCGACGCCCTCCTCGCGGTCGGCACGTACGTCGTCGCGACCGTCACCACGCGGGCGGAGGCCCGCGGGGCGGCGGCGCTCGGCGTGTCCGCGCTGTGCGTCCAGGGCCCCGAGGCCGGCGGCCACCGCGGCACCTTCGACCCGGCGGCCGACCCCGACCCGACGCCGCTGCTCCCGCTGTTGGGCGCGGTACGGGCCGTCACCCACCTGCCGCTGATCGCCGCCGGCGGCCTGGCCACCGGCCGCGACGTGGCCGGGGCGCTGGCGGCCGGCGCGGTGGCCGCGCAGGCCGGCACGGCCTACCTACGCGCCCCGGAGGCCGGCACGTCGGCGCCCTACCGGGCGGCCCTGGCCGACCCGGCGTTCACCACCACCGTCGTCACCCGCGCCTTCACCGGCCGCCCGGCCCGCGGCCTCCGCAACCGCTTCATCGACGCCCACGACGCGACGGCCCCGGCCGCGTACCCGCTGCTGCACCAGCTGACCCGCCCACTCCGCGCCGCCGCGGCGGCGGCCGCCGACCCCCACGGCCTGAGCCTCTGGGCCGGCACCGGCCACCGCCACGCGACGGCGGCCCCCGCCGCCGACACCACCCGCGCACTGGCCACCGGCTGACGACCCCCGCAGCCCTGGCAGCGCGGGTCGAACGAGAACACGAACGGGCTGCCGCGGCAGTACTTCCCCGGGCCGACGGGCCTGGCCCGCCGCACTCACGAGGAACTGGACACCGTCGCCACCGGGTTGAACAGCCGACCACGCGAAACGCTCGGCTGGGAACCCCAGCCGAGCGTCTCGCCAAGCTCCTGGCCGAAGCCAGTTGATCACCTGTGTTGCGCCGCCCCCTCGAATGGCCCGGGGGAGCGGGGGCGCGAACGGGCGGACGACCGCCGCCTCACCCTTCGCGGGGCGGGGCCGTCAGTCGGTGGTGGCCGCGCGGTACCTGAAGATGCCGGGGTCCCTGTGGCCGACCTCGGGGTAGCCGCTGCTGCCGCCCGCGAACACCGTGTCGGTGCGGTGATCGACCGCCATGTCCGACACGGTGCCTCCGGTGGGGTTGTCCACCTCGGGCAGCGGGACCTCGCTCCACTCGCCGTCGACCAGGCGGTTGAACTCGCTGTACGTGCTCACCCACAGCTCGTCGCCGGCGTGGGCCACGCCGTGGACGTAGCCGTCGGGGATGCCCGTCATGCGCTCGTGCCGCCACACGGCGCCGTCCCAGCGCAGGTAGCCGCTCTTGGTGACGCTGTCGAACAGGTAGACCTCGTCCGCCGAGGCGGTCGCGGTCTGGCTCGCGAACCCGGTGTACGACGCCGGCACCGGGGTCTGCGTCCACCGGGTGCCGTTCCAGCGGTAGGCGACGGCGTCGTAGTCGTCGTCGTCCCCGAAGACCCAGAGGTCGTCACCGGAGGTTCCTGCGGTGACCTCCACGTCGATGGGCGGCAGGGTCACCCGGCGCCAGCCCGTGCCGTCGTAGTGGAAGCCCTCGCTGGCGATGCTGCTGAAGGCCCACATGTCGTCGGCGGCGAAGGCCTCGAACGAGTCGAGCGTGTAGCGGCTGCCCGACGCGCCGCCCGTCCACGAGCCGCCGTCCCAGTACCAGGTCCACGGCACGCCGTTCCGGCGGCCGAGCTGGTAGAAGTCGGAGCACGAGACCCCGCCCAGGGTGTAGACCGACCTGTTGTCGTCCCCGAGGTCGGACGGCGTGGGGATCCGGAGGAACTCCTCACCGTTCCAGCACCGGATCGGATCCGCGTCGCTGTTGGTGAACAGAACGTCGCCCGAGACGGTGGGCGCCGTGTACTCGTAGCGTTGGGCCGACGTCTGCGTGTCGACGTCGGCAACCGTCCACTCGCCCGCGTCGTCGGCCCAGGCGGTGGCCGGGGCCGCGATGGCTGCGGAGCAGGCGATCAGTCCCGCGGAGGCTGCGAGCAGGCCGCGGTGTGCTCTCTTCAAATGCGTTTCCTCGATGCGCGCGATGAAGCCGCGACGGCCGCGAAGAACCAGGGGTTGGGTCGCGGAGACGCCCGGCGTGAGTGCCGGGGGCGTTGAGCCTACGCGAGCCGGCGGCCAGCCTTCGCCTCGGCCCCCTCCCAATGAGCCCTGAACATAAGGGTGTTCACCTACCTCGGGGTCCACGCGGCGTACCCGGAGGTCGCGCGCGGTGCGGTGCGGCTGTTCCGGTCGGAGCACGAGGGCGACGCGCGGCCGGACACGGCCGACCTGACCGCCCGGGTCGGGGTGCGGGACTCGAAGGACACCGGCATCGTCCCGTTCACCGTGCCCAGGGCCGCCTGGGCCTCGTTCGTCGACCAGCTGCGCCGCGACGCCTGAGGTTCGCTTCGGTACGCGAGCCGGAAAGCAGTGGCCGCGCGGGCTCGTGGCCGCCTACGTTCGCCTCCCTGGGTGGCTTCGTGACGCGGCGCGCCACCGCCGCTAGGGCTGGTCGGGGACGCGGAGGGTGAGGAGCGCGACGTCGTCCTCGCTGCCCGGCGCGCGGGCGCGGTCGAGGACCGCGTCGGTGAAGGGGTCGAGCGGCCGGTGGCTCAGGGACGTGGCCTCTTCGCGCAGGCGGCGCAGGCCCTCGTCGATGGAGCTGTCGGGGGACTCGATCAGGCCGTCCGTGTAGAGCAGCAGGGTCGATCCGGGCGGCAGCACCGCCGTCGCGTCGGGGCGGGGTTGCTCGGGTGCGGCGCTGAGCAGCACGCCGTGGCCCTGGTCGAGGTAGTGCGCCGTTCCGTCCCGGTTGATCAGCAGCGGCGGCGGGTGGCCGGCGTTGGTCCAGGTCAGCAGGTATCCGCCCTCCTCGGGCAGCTCCACCCGGGCGAAGATCAGCGTGGCCATGGGGATCTCGGCGATGTGCTGGGCCGCCTCGTCGAGCCACTCCACGATCTTGCTCGGCGGCTTCTGCTGGGACCAGGCGTAGGCCCGGAGCATGTTGCGCAGTTGCGCCATGCCGGCCGCGGCGTCCAGGTCGTGTCCGACGACGTCCCCCACGACCAGGGCGGTGGCGCCGTCGGCCAGCGGGAAGGCGTCGTACCAGTCGCCGCCCACCTGGGAGGCGTCGCTCGCGGGCGCGTAGCGGACGGTCATCTCCAGCTCCGGCACGTACGGCATCTGGGGCAGCAGGTGGCGCTGCATGGTCTCGGCGACCCGGCGCTGCCCCTGGTAGAGGCGGGCGTTCTCCAGGGCGAGGGCGGCGCGGCGTGAGACGTCCTCGACCAACGCGACGTCGGCGGCGGTGAACGGGTCCGGCTGCTCGGAACGGCCGAGGGTCAGGGCGCCCATGACCTGCCTCGGTCCTCGGATGGGCACGATGGCCGCCGAGTGCAGACCGGCCACCTCGAACAGCCGGCGTTGCTCCTCGGAGATGGCGGAGAGCTGCCGCCCCCGGTAGGTCTCGGGCCCGGCCAGCGCGGAGGCCGCCCCGCGCAGCGCCCGCGCCAACGGCATGAGGGACTCCTCGGGCACCGGCGGCATCGGGCCCTCCAGGTCCTCCCGCCTGAGCACCGTGCCGTTCTCCGCGTGCGCGACGGCGAAGCGCCAGACCTCGTCACGCTCGGTGAGCAGATCGACGACCACCCAGTCCGCCAGGCGCGGCAGCACGAGGTGGATCAGCCGGTCCAGCGCCTCGTTCACCTCCAGGGTGGAGGTCAGCTGGGTGGTCGTCTCGGCCAACAGCGCCAGCCGTTCGAGCTCCGTCAGCGACGGTCCCGCGCCGCCCGGCCTGCTGCCGGGCCGCACGGCCACGTCGACGGTGTGGAAGAGCACCAGCGTGACCTTGTGCCCTTCGAGGACGCAGGGCGTGGCCAGCCAGGACACCGGCAGCAGTGAGCCGTCGCCGCGTTCCGACCACTCCCCCGAGACCTGCGTCGGGGCCCCGGAGAGGATGGCCTTCCGCAGCCGGCACTGGGCCCGGGGGATGGTCTCGCCGTGTCGGTTGCGGTGCAGCAGGTCGTGCGCGTCCCGTCCGATCAGCTCCGGGGCGGACCGGCCGAGCAGCCGCTCGGCCCGCCGGTTGGCGCCGAGGATCGCGCCGCGCCCGTCCAGCAGGTGGGCGCCGACGTCCACGGCCTCCAGGGCCGCCACCATCCTGCTCAGCGCCTCGCTCGACGGCTCGCCGCCGCCGGTGTCCGCCGCCTCCGGGTCCGCCACCTGCCCGTCTCCTCGCGCCAGGGTCCCCGTGCCGGAGGCCCGTGCCAGGGTCCCCCGCGTCAGGGTTCCCGTTCTGCCGCATCCGCCGGCACCGAGTTCCCCCATCCACGGCGGCCACACGCCCACCCGCGCCGTCGCGGCCGGACAAGGGTGCCGTCCCCCCGCCTCCTCCTCGGTCGGGGTGCCCCCTAGGC